>NZ_JBNHFQ010000004.1:0-504728 GCF_059090425.1 Arthrobacter sp. B055-34 | reverse complement strand
CAGCGCCAGCGCTGCTTCCCGGCAGAGGTCCTGCCGTTCTTGACCAGTACGTCTCCACAGACCTGACAACGGGAGGAATTGCAAGCACCATTCACAAGTACTGGTGCTAAGGCATAACGAACCCCGTTTTACTGCACCAACACAGGGAAGCAAGCCGATTCGATACACACTTTTTTGCCTATAAGCCGGAATACCAGCAGGCGGGGTTTTTCCGTTCCGGCAGGACACGGGGCGTGCAGGCAAGCCTGGCGACCGTCGTGGTCAGTGAACAGCCATGGCCGCGGAGCTTCCGCGGAACGTCCGGCGGTAGGTTGCCGGCGAAATGTTGAGTGCTTTGACGAAGTGATGGCGCAGCAGGACCGCCTGCCCGAAGCCGGTGGCGCGCGCAATCTCGTCAATGTTCAGGTCAGAGGTTTCCAGCAGCTCCTGGGCCAGCAACACACGCTGGGCATTGATCCACGCAGCGGGCGTCGCACCGGTCTCGGCGCGAAACCGTCTCGCGAAAGTCCGTTCCGACATGTGCACGCGCTGGGACAGTTCCGCGATGGAGACCTCGCGGTCAAGGTTCTCGCTGAGCCAGACCACGAGGTCCTTGAGGGTGCTGCAACCTTCCAGCGACAAGGGTCGCGCAATGTACTGGGCCTGGCCACCCTCCCGGTGCGGCGGCACTACCATGTCCCGCGCAATTGCTGCCGCCACACCGGCGCCGAGCTCCGTCCGGACCAGATGCAGGCAGGCATCGATCCCTGCCGACGTACCGGCACTGGTGATGATCCGGTCATCCTGGACATAGAGCACGTTCTCGTCGACATGGATCTGCGGGTATTGCTGGGCAAGCTGCTGCGAGTACTGCCAGTGGGTGGTGGCGCGGCGTCCGTCCAGCAATCCGGCTCCGGCCAGCACAAAAGCACCTGTGCACAATGACATCACCCACGCTCCGCGCGCATGGGCGCGGCGCAGGGACTGCTTAACCTTTTCCGGGACGGGCGCGTCCCATTGATAGGGCGCCACGATGAGCAGATCCGCGTCCTCGGCCGCTTCCAGGCCCAATGCGACGTCGATGGAAAACCCGGTCTTGGTGTCCACCTTCCCCGGCGTAGGTGTGCAGACCTTGAAGTCGAAGGCTGGCACCCCCGTTCCACGCGCGGAACGGTCAATGCCGAACACCTCGCAGGCGACCCCGAATTCGAACGGCGAGGTACCCGGAAGTACCAGCACAGCCACGTTTTTGAGCATGAGTTCATTATGGCAGTTTTTTATCGTTAGCGGTCGTTTCTGCCACTCTTTTTTTGGTCCGCACAGGCGCACCATGAAGTCATGGAACTTCTTCTAGCCCTAGCTTTCATCCTCGTTATCGTTGCCACGGTCGCCATCATCCCCAGCGATGGACACGGCCACACTCCGGAGGAGCGGTCCCTGCAGGACTGGTCCGACGGCGCACTGCCCAGCCGCCCGTTCTCCCAGCTGATGCGCTGGTAAGCGCCGGCTACTCCCCGTTCGAAGGCGGCGCTGCTGAGAGCCCTACTGCCGGTGGGCAAACAGGTCCCGCAGCAGCGCTACTTCGGCAAGGTGATGGATCATTTCGCGGTTGATGTGCAGTACCAGCGCACCCATGGAACGATCCGCAAACCGCCCTTCTGCCGCCCCGCACGGTTTCTCCAGGCCCGGCTCGCCCAAGGAGCCCACGCCGTCGATCCAGCGGGCATAGAATTCGTCCAGCAGCGCCAGCGCACCGTCTGCGGTTCCCGGATAGTCAAAGCTTTCGTAATCGACCGCCGGCCCCCCGAAGTGCGACGCATTCCTGGATCCCAGCACTCCGACCAAGATATGGCCCAGCCGCCATGCAATGGTGGTGAACGGTGCGGGATAGGGCTCGGGGATGGCGAAGTCGATCGTGTAATCACCGGAGCCTACGGCCATCGGCGCATGGCTGGTCCCGCGGTGGCGTACATTCCAGCAGTCCTCCCCCGGTTCCCAGAAATACTCCTCGTCGGTCAGCCCCTTGAGCCGGGGCCTGGCCTGGTTCTCCCAGTGCCACTGAAGCTGGTCCAGCAATTCGAATTCAGCGTTGAACACCATTTCCCGCTCCCTTTCCCGATGAGCTCCGCCCACGGCGGCGCTGCAGCTTGTCTGGCTCCATCATGTCCTGCGACCGCCGGTTTGCCCAGAGAATTCAGGACGGGGGCTGTCCGCAATGGGGCGTAGATTATGTGCATGCTTGAAACGTCGGCACGGTTGCTTCAGCTACTGTCCCTGCTCCAAATGCGCCGCGAATGGACCGGTTCGGCTCTAGCTGCGCGCATGAGTGTTACGGAGCGGACAGTCAGGCGGGACATCGACAAGCTGCGCAGTCTCGGCTACCCCATCAACGCATCGCCTGGCGTGGCGGGCGGTTATCAACTCGGCGCCGGCGCGCAGCTGCCGCCGCTGTTGCTGGACGATGACGAAGCCCTGGCCGTTGCGCTGGGGCTCAGCGCCGTCACCGCCAGCCCCGTTTCCGGTGTTGCCGAAGCTTCGGTACGTGCGCTGACCAAGCTTGAGCAGGTCCTGCCGTCGAGACTCCGCCCCAAATTCACCATGCTCAAGAACGCGGTCACCACGTTGAGCAGCCCGCGGACCGTGGTAAACCCGGAGACGCTGACCAGCGTTTCCGCCGCCATAGCTGACCGCCGCGTGGTGGCCTTCCGTTACGCCAAGCCGGACAGCGAGTCCTCCCGGCGGCTGGCCGAGCCGTACGGCCTGGTGGATACCGGACACCGCTGGTATCTGGTGGCCTGGGATCTGGGCCGCCAGGACTGGCGGACGTTCCGTGTGGACCGGTTCGAAAGCGTTCCTTCGGCCCGGGAGCGCTTCACACCCAGGCCGCTGCCGCAAAAGGATCTGGCAACGTATGTCCAGCGCTCGATCACGCGCTCGCCCTACCGTTATGACGTCGTCGTACGTATTTTCGCGCCGCTTCAAACGGTGGCCGAACGGATACCTCCCCAAGTAGCGGAGCTAACTAACGACGGCGGCAGTACGGTCCTGCGTTCGGGTTTCGATTCGCTGGACTACCCTTTGATGCAGCTGGCCGCGATGGGATTCGAGTTCGAAATCCTCCAGCCCGCCGAATTCAAGGACCGCGCGTTGGAACTGGCGGGAAAACTGGCGAAGGCCGGACGCTAACGCGTCCGGCCTTCATCAATTCCGCCCAAACACTGGCCCGCAGCCTGTGTCCCGGCAGATCTACTGCAGCATGGTTCGGTCGTCCAAGGCGCCGCCCTTGATCTTTTCGAACTCGTGCAAAAGATCCTGGACGGTGGTTTTCCGCTTCTGTTCCTGGCCAATGTCCAGGATGATCCGGCCTTCATGCATCATGATCAGCCGGCTCCCGAGGCGCAGGGCCTGCTCCATGTTGTGGGTGACCATCAGAGTGGTCAACTGATGCCGTTCCACAACCTCCGCGGTCAAACGGCTCACGAGGTCAGCCCGTTGCGGATCCAGTGCGGCCGTGTGCTCATCCAGCAGCAGGATTTTCGGGCTGCTGAAGGTGGCCATGAGCAGTGAGAGCGCCTGGCGCTGCCCTCCGGAGAGGAGGCCCACCTTGGCTTTGAGCCGGTTTTCCAGGCCCAGCTCCAGGGATTTGAGCTCCTCCTGGAAGAACTCCCGCTTCTTCTTCGTGACGCCGGGGCCCAGGCCTCGCGTCTTACCGCGCTCATAAGCCATGGACATGTTCTGTTCGATGGTCATGTCCGGGGAGGTCCCGGCCATCGGATCCTGGAAGACCCGGCCAATGAATTTTGCCCGCTGGTGGTCCGCCAGCTTGGTCACGTCATTGCCGTCGATCCTGACCGTCCCGGTGTCCGGTCGGAGCTTGCCCGAAGTGATGTTCAGAACCGTCGATTTCCCGGCGCCGTTGCTGCCAATCACCGTGACGAACTCGCCCGGCGTCAGCGATAGGTTGATCTCCTTCAGCGCCACCCGCTCATTGACCGTGCCGGCAAAAAAGGTCTTGTGCACATTAGTTATATCCAGCATGTCAGCCCTTAGCTCCCACCCCGGTCAAAGACTTCCTCATGTTGGCCAGTCCGCCGATCCGTTTGAAGAACTTCCATTGTGGCAGCACCAAAGCGATGACCACCAGCACTGCGGAGATCAGCTTCATATCGTTCGGGTTCAGACCCGCCTGGAGGGCAAGCTGGATAACCACTCGGTACAAAACGGAGCCGAGAACTACGGCCAGCGAGGCGATGATGATGAGCCTCGAGCCGAAGATCGCCTGCCCGATGATGACTGATGCAAGACCAGCCAGAATCAGGCCGATGCCCATGCCGATGTCGGCGAACCCCTGGTACTGGGCAATGAGTGCCCCGCACAGGCCAACCAGCCCGTTGGAAAGCGCAAGACCCAGGATTTTCATCCGGTCCGTGCTTACGCCGAAGCTGCGGATCATTTCTTCGTTGTCACCGGTAGCCTGCATGGCCAGACCGACGTCTGTGTGCAGGAACCAGTCGATGACGAACTTGACCGCCAGGGCAAACAGCGAGAAGACCACCACGGCCATGGCCGTGCCAAGCAGGCCTGCGTCGCGCAGGGGCGTAATGAGGGTTTCTTCGCGCAGCAGGGGCAGGTTTGCCCTGCCCATGATGCGCAGATTGATCGAGTACAGGGCGATCATGGTCAGAATGCCGGCCAGCAATCCGTTGATCTTGCCCTTGGTGTGCAGTATTCCGGTAATCCAGCCCGCAACCAGTCCTGCCCCGAAAGCGGCAATGGTGGAGACCACGGGCGAGAAGCCGTTGATAATCATGATCGAGGCGACGGCAGCCCCGGTGGTGAAGCTGCCGTCAACCGTCAGGTCGGGAAAATTCAGAATGCGGAAGGTCAGGTAGACCCCCAGAGCCATGATCGCGTAGATCAGGCCCAGCTCAACCGCGACAATCATGTGTCGGTATCCTCAGGTTCTACTCGATGACGCGGTCGGCGGATTCCAGCAGGGAAGCTGGAATCTCGACGCCCATGCGCTCAGCGGCTGCGGGGTTGACAACAACTTCCAGTTCGGAGGCCGTCTGGATCGGCATCGTCGCCGGGTCAGCGCCTTCGAGGACCTCGACGGCCATCATGCCCGTCTGGTAGCCCAGGTCCTCGTAGTTGATGCCCTCGGTAGCGACGGCACCGCCTTCAACACTGGCGGCATCCGAGGCGATTACCGGAATCTTCTTCGATTCCGCAACGCCGATAAGCGACTTCAGAGCAGAGACAACGTTGTTGTCCGTCGGCACATAGAACGCGTCGACATCCAGGGACTGCGCGGCCTGCTGGACCTCACTGGAGTTGCTGACGGTAGCTTCCTTGATTTCCAGACCCATCTCGGCAGCGACCTTCTTCGCCAGGTCCACCTGGACCTGCGAGTTCACTTCGCCGGAGCTGTAGACAATGCCCACACTCTTAGCGTCCGGGACCAATTCCTTCAGCAGGCCCAGCTGTTCCTTGACGGGATTGAGGTCGCTCGTCCCGGTGATGTTGCCGCCGGGCGCTTCGAGCGATTCGACCAGACCAGCCTCGACGGGATCGGTGACGGCGGTGATCAGGATGGGGATGTCCTGGATGGCCTGCGCGGCCGCCTGGGCAGTCGGAGTTGCTATCGCGAGGACAAGATCCTTCTGGTCCGTGGCGAACTTTCCGGCAATCGAGGTGGCGGTAGCCTGGTCACCCTGTGCGTTCTGCTCGTCGTAGGTGACATTTTCACCCTCGGTGTAGCCGTTCTCGGCCAGGGCCTTCTTGAAGCCCTCCCGCGACGCATCCAGCGAAGGGTGGGAAACAATCTGCGTGATGCCGATTTCGACCATTTCCCCGGCCGGCCCGCTCTCGCCGGATCCGGCCTCGCCGCCGCCGTTGCCGCACGCTGTCATCAGCAGCGCCGAGGCGAACAGCGAGGCGCCCATGGTTGTGTATGTTGACCGTTTCATGCCAGTGATTCCTTTCAAATCGCAAACGTGCCGGATGCTCCCGGCCCGCTCCCCCAAGTCACAGCCGTCCATGCGCTCCACCACGTTGCTGACGGCGGAATATGCCGCTTGCCGGCGGCGTCATTACCCGGCTGCGGACACGGACAGTCATTCCCTGCGGAAAGTCCACTTCGATAGTACCTGTGAACAGCGTCACATTGTCTAATCTTCGGCACAGGCTTAGGACAAGAGTCCACTCATGCGGTCCTAAGAATGGACGATCCGTATCGAAATGGCAGCAAGGCTCCGGTTCTGTCCATGGATGTGTGGATGCCTGGGAACCGATAAACTGGGCGCAATCATGACACTGAAAATCACTTATCCCGAGATGTTGCCGGTTTCGGAACGGCGGGATGACATCATGGCGGCCATTGCCGCCAACCAGGTCACCATCATTGCCGGCGAAACCGGTTCGGGGAAGACCACCCAGATCCCCAAAATGTGCCTCGAGTTGGGGCTCGCGGAGAAGGGCCTGATCGGCCACACCCAGCCGCGGCGGCTCGCGGCCCGCACCGTTGCCGAGCGGATCGCGGAGGAACTCGACGTCAAGCTGGGCGAGGAAGTAGGCTTCCAAGTCCGTTTCACCGGTCAAGTTGGCCGCAGCACCCGGATCAAGCTGATGACGGACGGCATTCTGCTCGCCGAAATCCAGCACGACAAGCTGCTGAAGAAATACAGCACCATCATCATCGACGAGGCGCATGAGCGCAGCCTCAACATCGACTTCATTCTGGGCTACCTCAAGCGTATTCTGCCGCAGCGCCCCGATCTGAAAGTCATCATCACTTCCGCCACCATTGATCCGGAGCGCTTCGCCAAGCATTTCGGCGACGATGAGCCGGCTCCGATCATCGAGGTTTCGGGCCGCACCTACCCCGTGGAAATCAGGTACCGCCCGCTCAACATGCCGGCAGGCACTATCGACTCGGACGATGAACTGGAAGAGGACCGCGATCCCATGGACGCGGTCTGCGACGCGGTGGACGAACTGGCAGGCGAAGCCCACGGGGACATCCTCGTCTTCTTCTCCGGGGAGCGGGAAATCCGCGACGCCGCGGACGCACTGCGGGCGCGGGTGCAAACCAACCGCCGGTTGGCCGGAATCGAGATCCTGCCGCTCTATGCCCGACTCTCCCTGGCCGAACAGCACCGGGTCTTTTCGCCCGGTTCCGGCGGCAAGCGGCGGATCGTCCTGGCCACCAACGTGGCGGAAACCTCGCTGACCGTACCGGGGATCAAATACGTCATCGATACGGGCACGGCCCGCATCTCGAGGTATTCGCACCGGACCAAGGTCCAGCGTTTGCCCATCGAGCGGATCTCCCAGGCCTCCGCCAACCAGCGCTCCGGCCGCTGCGGCCGAGTCAGCGACGGCATCGCAATCAGGCTGTATTCGCAAGAGGACTTCGAAGCCCGGCGCGAGTTCACCGATCCCGAAATCCTGCGCACCAACTTGGCCGCCGTCATCCTCCAGATGACAGCCATGGGTGTGGCCCGCAGCCCGAAGGACATCGAGAATTTCCCGTTCGTCGAGCCGCCGGAGACCCGGGCGATTAACGACGGCGTCAACCTCCTCCGCGAGCTCGGCGCCCTGGCTGAGCCCGGCAAACCAGCAGACGCGGTGCGCGAACCGCAAGCCACCGGCCGCGGCGGTGGCCGTAACCCGAGCCGCGAACCCGGCCTGACCGCCGTCGGGCATCAGCTGGCCCAGTTGCCGGTGGATCCCCGTCTGGGCCGCATGATTGTCGAAGCCGGCAAACGCGGGTGCGTGCGCGAGGTCATGATTCTCGCTGCGGCGCTGACCATCCAGGATCCGCGTGAACGGCCCTCGGCCGACAGCGGCAGCAAGCAGCAGCAGGCCGCCGAACTGCACAAGCGCTTCGTGGACGAGAACTCGGACTTCACCGGCATCCTGAACCTGTGGCGCTACGTGCAGGACAAGCAGAAGGAGCTGTCCTCCACCCAGTTCCGCAAGCTGTGCCGCACCGAGTTCATCAACTACCTGCGGATCCGCGAATGGCAGGATCTGTTTGCCCAACTGCGGCAACTCGCCAAGCCGCTGGGCATCACGCTCTCTTCCGGCAGCGAAGTAGATCCTGTTGGCAAGCATGACGACATCCACAAGAGCCTGCTGGCCGGCCTGCTCAGCCACATCGGCGCCTACGAGGAGCGCAAACGTGAATACGCCGGCGCCCGTGGCACCCGCTTCGCAATCTTCCCCGGCTCGGCCCTGTTCAAAAAGTCACCCGATTGGGTCATGGCGGCCGAACTGGTGGAGACGTCCCGGCTGTGGGCCCGCGTAGCTGCCCGGTTCGATCCGGTGTGGGCCGAGGAAATCGCCCCGCAGCTGCTCAAGCGGACCTATTCCGAGCCGCACTGGTCCCGTCGCCTGGGTTCCGTTATGGCCTATGAGAAGGTCACGCTCTACGGTGTCCCGATCATCCCGCAGCGGCGCATCCAGTACGGCAGGATCGACCGCGAGCTCAGCCGGGATCTCTTCATCCGGCATGCCCTAGTTGAAGGTGACTGGCGCACCCACCACAAGTTCTTCCACCGCAACCGCGCCCTGCTGGCAGAGGTCGAGGAGCTGGAGACACGTACTCGCCGACGCGGCCTCCGTGTGGATGATGAAACGCTTTTCGAGTTCTACGATCAGCGCATCGGCGAGAACGTGGTCTCCGAGCGACACTTCGACAAGTGGTGGAAGGCGGCACGGCAGGAAAATCCCACGCTGCTGGACTTCGACCCCGATGCGCTCCTGACCGAAGAAGCCGAAGAGCTCGATCCCGGCGCCTTCCCGAAGATCTGGCGTCAAGGCTCTTTCGAGCTGCCGCTGAGCTATGAATTTTCGCCGGTGGCGCCCGGCGGGACACCCAATCCCTCGGACGGTGTCACGGCGGAAGTGCCAGTGCTGTTCCTGAACCAGCTCAATCCGGCACCCTTCCGCTGGCAGATTCCCGGCCTGCGGGCCGACCTGGTCACCGCCTTGATCAAGTCCCTGCCTAAACATGTGCGCAAGAACTTCGTGCCGGCCCCCGATGTGGCCCGGACGGCTGCCGCGGCTCTTGCCGAGGAGTTTGTTCCGGAAGAAGACGAGCTGGAACCCTCGCTGGAGCTGGTGCTCCGCCGGCTCAAAGGCCACATCGTCCCGCCCGGTTCATGGAACTGGGAAGTAGTGCCGCCGCACCTGCGGGTCAGTTTCCGTGTGGTGGACGCACGCGGAAAAGTCCTGGGCGAAGACAAAGACCTGGCCCGGCTGCAGGAAGAACTTGCACCGCAGACCCGCCGTGCCATCGCCGATTCACTCGGTGCCACGCCCAAGACGGCCAAGCCCGCGAAACAGGCCAAGACGGCATCGGCGCCGGTTGCCCCGGCGTCGAGCGGCATCCAGGAACTGACAGGGCTGACCGAGTGGACGGGCGGCACGCTCGAACGCGAGGTCAAGCGGTTGGTCGCGGGCCACACGGTCACGGGTTATCCGGCATTCGTGGATGAAGGCCAGACGGTCGCGCGGCGCATCTATCCCACTGCCGCGGAGCAGGAGTCCGCCATGCGGTCCGGCGTCATCCGGCTGCTGGCGCTTCGTGTGCCGTCCCCGCAGCGCTACGTGCTGGACCATTTGAATAACACCGAGAAACTCACCTTCAGCCAGAACCCGCATGGTTCGGTCGCCTCGTTGATCGATGATTGCACGCTGGCGGCCGTCGATAAGCTGGTGCCGCAGGAGCTGCCGTGGTCCAAGGAAGAGTTCGACCGCCGGTATGAGGTGGTCCGTGCGGAACTGATCGACACCGTCTTCTCCGTGACCGCCGTCGTCGAAAAGATCCTCTCCAGCAACCGGCGGATCCAGAAATCGCTCAAGGCCAGCACGAGCCTGGCCCTGATCAGCGCCCTGAACGATATCAAGAGCCAGCTCGAGCAGCTGGTCTATCCCGGTTTCGTCGCCCGCACGGGTTATGCCCAGTTGAGCCATCTCCCCCGCTATCTGGCGGCGATCGAGCGGAGGCTGGAAAAGCTGCCAACCAACGTGGCGCGGGACGGCCAGCAGATGGCGGCCGTGCAAAAGCTTGAAGACGAGTACGACGACGCCGTCGCGGCTTTGCGTCCAGGCTCACGGCACCCAGAAGAGCTGCGCAGGGTGCGGTGGATGCTCGAGGAACTGAGGGTCAGTTTCTTCGCACAGGAACTGGGAACGGCCTATTCCATTTCAGAGAAGCGCGTGCGTGCTGCCCTGAACGAGGCTCTCAGTAAATGACGCTGGACGGACGTCCCCGGCGTCACCGTCTAATCTGCCGGGACGAATTCGCCGTAGCCGGCGTCGCGCAGGCCAGCACGCAATTGCCGGGCGTTGTTCTCCATCCGTTCGGGATCCGGGTTCTGCTCTGCCCGCTTGAAGTCGAACTCGGCTTCCGAGCTGGCCGGCCACACGTGCAGGTGGAGGTGGTCCACTTCGAAACCGGCGATAATCATTCCCGCCCGCGGCGCTCCGAACGCCTCAACCTGCACCTTGCCGATGGTCTGGGCAACGGCCGTGACTTTCTGCCAAAGCTCCGCCGGCGCGTCCGTCCAGCGGTCCACTTCCGCACGGGGAACCACCAGCGTGTGGCCGTCCGCCAAGGGCCCAATGCTGAGGAAAGCAACGACGTCGTCGTCCTTCCACACAAATTTGCCGGGGATCTCACCGTTGATGATTTTCGTGAACAGCGTGCTCATGCTTTCTCCTTCACAGATGCTATATCCAGGACAAACCGGTACTTCACATCACCGGCAACCATTCGGTCGTACGCGTCATTGAGCTGGTCGGCGGTGACCATTTCAATGTCGGAAGTGATGTTGTGTTCGGCGCAGAAATCCAGCATCTCCTGGGTCTCGGCGATCCCGCCGATCATGGAGCCGCCGTAGGCGATGCGCTTGCGGATGAGCGCGCCGACCGGAACCGGAGGCATGTCCCCCGGTGGCAACCCCAGCTGGATCAGGGCGCCATCCCTGCGGATGGTCCGCAAGTAGGGGCCGAGATCGTGCGCGGCCGCGACGGTGTCGATGATCAGGTCGATGCTGTCCCGGACCTGCGCCATCGACACGCTGTCCGAGGAGAGGACTATGCGGTCTGCCCCCAGTGTGCGGGCTGCCTCGGCCTTGCCTTCCGACGTAGTGAACACAGTGACTTCGGCGCCCATGGCCTTGGCAAGCTTGACGGCCATGTGCCCGAGGCCGCCCAGGCCCACAACTCCCACCGAATCGCCGGCCTCCACCCCGAAGTACCGCATAGGCGAGTAGACGGTGATGCCGGCACAAAGCAGCGGGGCCGTGGCCGCCGGGTCGAGGCTCTCGGGAACGCGCAGACAGTAATTTTCGTCGACGACGATCGAGGTGGCGTAGCCGCCCTGCGTCGGCTCGCCCCCGCGCCGCCGGTCGGGCACACCGTACGTGCCGGTGGACCCGTTCTCGCAGTACTGCTCCAGGCCCTCTTCGCAGCTGATGCATTCGCGGCAGGAATCCACCAAGCAGCCCACGCCCACCAGATCACCGATGGCGTGGAGCGTCACGTCCTGCCCAATCCCCGTCACCCGTCCGACGATCTCGTGGCCGGGCACCAGCGGATACCGCGTTGGCCGCCACTCGCTGCGCACGGCATGCACATCCGAATGGCACAGTCCGCAGAAGGCAATCGTGATTTCCACATCGTGAGGTTCGGGCTCACGCCGCTCGACCTGCAGGGGAAGAAGCCCCGACGTCGGCGATGTCGCGGCATAGGCCTGCGCGGTGCTCATGGATCTCCTCGGATTCGGCGCTGGCCGGGGCTGGCCCAACGGCGGCGGTTTGGGACGGCCAAGACTCATACAGCGACGCTACCCTGTTGCCGTATCAGCCTGCCAGTTGCGAACGAGGAGCTGTCCCTGGTTCAGCAACAGTGTCGACGGCATACTTACCCGGCTCGCTCCCTAGAGCCACGGGCAGTTCCGAACGTTGCGACCACTGCGACCAGGAACCGGGGAACAAGGCGGCCTCGAGGCCAGCGTGGGCCAATGCGGCAACCTCATGGGCGGCCGTGACGCCGGACCCGCAGTACACTCCAATCGCCCTGCCCGGCATCACACCCAGCTCGCGGAACCTGGCGGCCAGCTGTTCCGGGGGCAGGAACCTGCCCGCTGCATCCAGGTTGGCGCCGGCCGGAGCGTTGACGGCGCAGGGAATGTGACCCGCCTTCGGGTCCACGGGTTCGCTCTCGCCGCGGTACCGCTCCGGTGCCCTGGCATCGAGCAGCAGCCCGTAGCTGGTAAACCCGGTGACTTCCTCGAGCCCCAGCACGGGCATTTGGCCCGGCGCCAGAGTGACGCAGCCGAGGCACGGCAATTCGTCACCGCTATCGGTTTCTAAGCCCGCAGCCTGCCAAGCTGACAGCCCGCCGTCGAGTAGGAAGACGTTGTCGAAGCCACCGTCTTTGAGCAGCCACCAGAGCCGTGCGGCGGAAAGCCCGCCCACGTTGTCATAGGCGACCACCGTATCCCCGTTGTTGATTCCCCATTCCCGGGCTGCTTCCTCGAAAGCGGCTGCGGCGGGCAGCGGATGGCGCCCGGCTTGCAGGGACGGCGGCGCGGCCAACTGCCTTTCCAGATCGACGTAGACAGCGCCGCGAATGTGCTCGGCAAGATAGTGTTCGCGGCCGTGGGGGTCGCCCAGCGCCCAGCGGACATCGAGTACAACCGTGCGGAGGCCGGAGGTCATCCGGTCCTGCAGGGTCCGTACGTCCATCAGAGTCCTCATGAGATCTCCTCCTGAACTGTTGCCGGCCCCGTTGCCGGCGGATGTGCTGCTGCCCAGGATTTGGGCAGCTGGGTTATTACAACGTGATGCTTTGCCCCGGCTCCAGATGTTCGTAGCGGGTGCCATACCGTTCGCCGAAGGACTTCACATGTTTTTCGACAATACCCTTGCCCGCGCTGTTCAACAGGCCGTCATGAATCGGGAACGCCCGTTCTGCCCGCACAGCCGTGACAAAATCGATTACCTCGCCGACCTTGGACCAGGGCGCATGGATCGGTACCAGTACCGTTGAAACCTGCAGGCCATGGGGCACGATAAAGGAATCCCCCGGATGGTACACCTCGTCATTAATCAGGTAACCGATGTTGGCGACCATGGGAATGTGCGGGTGGATCAGGGCGTGCTGTCCGCCAAACGTGCGGATGTCGAAGCCGGGAATCGAAAACCGGGTTCCGGAGTCCGACGCATGGATTCGCCCGGCCGCCTCGGGCACCAGTGCACGCAGTTCCTCTGCCACACCCGCCGGGCCGTGGACCTGCAGTTCCGGCATGGCAAGGATGGCCGAAGGCAGCCGTTCCCGGTCGACATGGTCCTCGTGTTCGTGCGTAATCAGGACGGTGCCGGCACCGTCCAGAGCCTGGTCAACCTCGGACAAGTTTCCGGGATCAAGGACCAGCACGTGTCCATCGCGCTCAAGTCTGGCGCATGCGTGGGTGTACTTGGTTAGCAGCATGGTCCCAGCCTACCCAGCCGGTGCCGTCCGGCAACCGGTCCCGGCCCGGCTGATAGGCTGGACGTCAGCCTTCAGGCCGCACCACCAGCTGTCAAGGAGACCTCCCACGCAATGTCGACCCCCCCTGCCGATTCCCAGGCACCCCGCCGCGCTTCGGAGCAACGAGTAACCCGGCAGCGGCTCGCCGTCAGCGGCGCACTGGACAGCCTCGACGATTTCGTCAGCACCCAGGAACTGCACCGGCTGTTGCATGGCCGGGGTGAATCGGTCTCACTGGCTACCACGTATCGTATTCTGCAGTCCATGGCCGAGGACGGGCAGGTGGATGTGCTGCGCAAGGACGACGGCGAGGCCGTGTACCGGCGCTGCGCCGTTGAGCACCACCATCATCACCTGCTCTGCAGGGATTGCGGCAAGGCCGTGGAGATCGAGGCGCCGGCAGTCGAACAGTGGGCATCCCGTGTTGCGGCCGAGCACGGCTACACGCAAGTCGCGCACACCGTGGAAATGTATGGGCTCTGCCCGGAATGCAGCGCTAAGCGGCAGTAACTTTCACCGCAGCGATATCCGGGGAAGCGCTCCGCTTTGTCCTGCCCAGCTTGTCGCGCCGCGCACCGATCAACCGGCAGACCAGGTAGATCAGGAACGAGATCGTGGTGACGTAGGGGCTGATTGGAATGCGCCCGCCCAAAGCCAGCAGAATGCCGCCCACCACGGAAACCAGCGCGAAGATCACGCTGAGACCGACCACCAGCCGCGGAGAAGCGGTGACCCGAAGTGCCGCGGCAGAGGGTGTGATTACCAATGCCAGCACCAGCAGCGCGCCCACTATCTGGATGGACAGGGCGACCGCCAGCCCAAGCAGGAACATGAACGCGATGGCCAGCTTGCCCACGGGCACTCCCCGGGCCTCGGCAAGATCCGGATCCGCGCTGGCAAACGTCAGGGGCCGCCAGATCGCCAGCAGGGCCACGATAACGAACAGCGAGCATCCCAGCATCACATTCAGCTGCACGGTGTCTACAGAGACGATCTGCCCGGTCAGCAGGCCGAACTTATTCGCGGACCTGCCCTCGTACAAGGACAGGAAAAGAATGCCCAGGCCCAGGCCGAACGGCATGATGACTCCGATTATGGAGTTCCTGTCCCGCGCCCGCATGCCCATGACGCCAAGGATGACGGCGGCAACCACGGAGCCCACCAGCGAGCCGAAAACCACGTTGGCGCCGACAAGCAGCGCGAAAGCGGCGCCGGCGAAAGACAGTTCGGCGATGCCGTGGACGGCGAAGGCCAGATCCCGCATCATCACGAAGGTTCCGATGAGGCCCCCGATCAGTCCGAGCACGGCTCCGGCGATGAGCGAGTTGGTCACCAGCGGAAGCAGCTGGGAGTAGTCTTCAAAGTTGAAGACCGCGTTCATGAACTCATTGAGGTCCATGCTCAGTCCTCCTCGCCGTGGTGATGGGTGGTGGCGTCCGGTAGCCCGACCACGATGATGCGGCCCTCGTTATGGATGACTTCGACGTGGCTGTTGTACATGTCCGACAGGACTTCGGTGGTCATAACCTCTTCGGGCGCCCCGACCCTGAACTGGCCGCCCGCCAAGTACAGCACCCGGTCCACGTAATCGATGATCGGGTTGATCTCGTGCGTCACGAACACCACGGCGCTGTTCTGCTCATGGCATTGCGCATTGATCAATGCACTCACCGCCTGCTGATGGTGCAGGTCCAGCGACAGCAACGGCTCGTCACACAGCAGCACCTTGGGATCCGTGGCCAGCGCCTGCGCGGCCCTCAGCCGCTGTTGCTCGCCGCCGGAGAGTAAGCCGACCGGAGCCTCTGCATAGGACGAGGCACCGACCAGATCCAGCAGTTCGTCCACGCGCCGGCGGTGCTTGCGGCCATTGAGCCGGACGCCCCAGCGGTGACCGTCCAGGCCGAGACCGACAAGGTCCCTCGCGCGCAGTGGCGTGCCCGGAACAAATGACTTCTGCTGCGGGATGTAGCCGATCTCGCGGCTCCCCCGCGCGATCGAGCCGCCGTTGATGCGTGCACTTCCGTGCGTCAGCGGCTGCAGTCCGAGCAGTACCCGCAGGAAACTCGTCTTGCCGGACCCGTTCGGCCCGAGCACCGCAAAGAACTCGCCCGGGTTGATCTCGAGGTCCAGATCATGCCACAGCACGCGGTTGCCAAAGGAAAGGGAGGCCCCCTGCAGACTGACGGCGGGTGTTGTCACACGGTTCCTTGTACTCGGTCCGGCTGGCTGGGACAAGTCAATCACAGTACTGCTGGTCATGGTCGTCACTTAGGCCGCGAGCACGGTGGAAATATTGTCCAGGTTGCTGCCCATCCACGACAGATAATCCTGGCCTTCAGGCAGCGTTTCAGTGAAAACAACGACGGCGACGCCGGCCTCTTCCGCCACGGCGCGCAGCTGCTGCGTCTGGGGGCCTTCTGTCTGCTCGTTGTAGGCCACGAAACGGACGTCTCCCCCGCTGATCAAGTCCTGCGTCTCCTTTACGGCAACCGGCGCGGCATCGCTGCCTTCCTCGACCGCCTGCAGGAAGTCGGCCGGAGTCTCGTTGTGCAGACCCAGCGCTTCGAGCAAATAATGCGGCACTGGATCCGTCGCCGCCACTTCAGCGTTGCCAGCACGCTCGGCCAGCGCATCGCGTTCCTGCACCAAGGCGTCGATGTCCTCGTTGAAGGCGGCGCTGTTGGCCTCGAACGTCGCGGCGTTGGCTGGGTCGAGCTTGCTGAGCTTATCGGCGACGACAGTGGCCATCTTGCCCATAGTCTCGAAGTCATACCAGACGTGTTCATTCAGGCCTTCAATATGCCCGTGGCCTGCGTGCTCATCGTCGGCTTCCGGCTGGGCGGATTCCCCGGCCTTCCCGCCCAAACCTGAGACGTCCACGGCGGTGACAACATACTCGTGATCCTTACCGGTTTCATCGACCAAGCCGTGCAGGAACGGGTCGTAGCCGCCACCGTTTTCAATGACGACATCCGCCTCTGACACGGCCAGCTTGTCCCTGGCGGTTGCCTCGTAGGAATGGGGATCCTGCGAGAGCTTGTTGATAATAGAGGTCACCTCCACGGCCTCACCGCCGATGGTGGCCGCGAGGTCGCCGTAGACGTCGGTCGAGGCGACGACCTGGACTTTTCCGGCTTCCCCGCCGTCTGTCCCGCCGGCTCCGGAATCACCTTGGCCACAGGCCGAAAGCACTAGTGCGAGTCCGGCGACGCCGGAAATAGCAGTCAGACCACGAAACAGCCTCATGGACACCTCGATCTACTCATAATGAGAATCAATACCGACAGGGAACCCGTCCAGTGTAACGTAACGCGAACCGTTCGCATTACAGCCGCTGCCTACTGCCGGCTGCCTGCTGCGGCCCGGAGCTGTGACGCTCCGGGCCCCGGCCGGGGGTCAAGCGCCCAGCCGGCGCACACCCTGATTCTGGGTAGTGTCGCGGATCTCCCCTACCAGTTCCTCGAGCACGTCCTCCAAAAAAAGCACCCCGTGGGTCCGGCCCCCCGGGCCAATCACGCGGGCCAGATGGGAACCGGTGCGCTGCATGACAGCCAGCGCGTCCTCGATTTCCTCGTCGAGCGACAGGTTGGCCAGCGTACGCACCTTGGTCACCGGGATGGCCATCGAATACCGCTCCTCGGGGATCGTCATGATGTCCTTCAGATGCAGATACCCCGTGAGGTTGGCGTCGCCGTCGGCCACCGCGAAGCGGGAGAAACCCGTGCGGCCCACCACCCGTTCGAACTCCGCCGGCGTGGTGTCCACGCCGATGGTCACTAGGTCATCCAGCGGAACCATGATGCTTTCCGCCGTCTGGCCGGAGAACTCCAGCGAGCTGGAGATCAGCCCCGCTTCATCCTCCACCAGGCCGTGCCGGGTGGATTCCTGCACGATGGACTGGACTTCCTCCAGGGTGAAGGTGGAGGTCACCTCGTCCTTCGGTTCAATGCGGATCGCACGCAGAATGTGGTTCGCCGACCAGTTCAGGACAACGATCACCGGCTTGACGACCCTGCTGACAAAGACCAGCGGCGGAGCCAGCAGCAGGGCCGCTTTATCCGCGGTGGACACCGAGATGTTCTTCGGCACCATCTCGCCGAAGGTCACGTGCAGGAACGTCACCAGCAGGAGGGCGATCACGAACGAAATTCCGTAGGAAACGTCGTGCGGTATCCCGATCCACCGCTCCAGCGGAATCAGCAGCAGTTCCTTGATGGCGGGCTCGGCTACGTTGAGGATGAGCAAGGAACATACGGTGATGCCCAGTTGTGCACAGGCCAGCATCAGGGAAACGTTTTCCATGGCCCACAGCGTGGTTTTGGCCCGCTTCGATCCCGCTTCGGCCAACGGTTCGATCTGGCTTCGCCGGGCCGACATGACAGCAAATTCGGCACCGACGAAGAAGGCATTGCCGAGCAGCAACACAACAAGCCAGAGGATGCCCATACCGGCGCTCATCGGACGCCCCCTTCGGCAGCCGCGGTCCCGGGCGTCGTCGTACTGCCGCCCTCACCGGCCACCGGATCCGGAATGAATCGGACCCGGTCCACCCGGCGCCCGTCCATGCGCTCCACTTCCAGCACGCCGCCGGGTACGTCGACGCGGTCGCCGGCAGCAGCTATGCGGCCCAGCTCGCTCATGATGAATCCGCCGACGGTCTCGTAGCCTGCTTCGTCCGGAATGGTAAGGAGCGGGATCTGTTCGGAGACCTCGTCCGGGCGCATCAGCCCCGGAAAGTACCAGTTGCCGGCAGCGCTCTGCAGCACACCGGGCTTGACCCGGTCGTGCTCATCGGAGACCTCGCCGACGATTTCTTCCACCAGGTCCTCAAGCGTCACAACTCCCGCCGTGCCACCGTATTCATCGAGAACGACGGCGAACTGCAGGTTTGATGCCCGCAACTCCGACAGCAGCGAATCCAGGTGCACAGTCTCTGGCACCCGCAGTACATCGGTCATGATCGTTGCGGCGGCCAGCTCTGACCGTTTCCAACGCGGCACGCCGATGGCCTTTTTGATGTGGACTACCCCGCGGACATCGTCCGGCGAGTCGCCAAGGAGGGGGAACCTGGAAAAGCCGGTCCTTCGAGCAGCCGCCACGATGTCTTCGACGGTGTCGTCGGCATCGATGAACTCGACCCGGATACGCGGGGTCATGACGTCGGCGGCCGAACGGCCGGAAAACCTCAAGGTCCGGGACAGGAAGTTTGCGGTACCCGCATCCAGGGTGCCCATTTCGGCGGACCGGCGTACCAAGGAGGCCAGCTCAGACGGCGTCCGTGCGCCGGAGAGTTCTTCCTTGGCTTCCAGGCCGAACAGATGAAGCACCTTGTTGGAAAAGCCATTAAGGACGATGATCGCCGGTTTGAATACCGCGGTGAACAGCAGCTGTGGCCGCGCAACCGCCTTGCCGATTGCCATGGGCAGGGCGATGGAGGCATTTTTAGGCACCAACTCACCGATCAGCATCGAGAGCAGGGTTGCCACCGTCATGGCGATGACAACTCCGGCGGTCTGGATGATGGCCTCAGGCAGAGCCAGCATCGCCAGCGGCGCGCGAAGCAGACTGCTGATGGCGGGCTCCAGTAGGAAACCGGTCAGCAAGGTGGTCAACGTAATGCCCAGCTGGCAGCTGGAGAGTTGGGTGGAAAGGGACTTCAGGCACTTCATCACAGCGACGGCGCCCTTGTCGCCCTTGTCGATGGCCCGCTGCACGGTGGCCTGGTCCAGCGCCACGAGGGCGAACTCAACCGCTACGAAGAAGCCGGTTCCGAAGATCAATAGCATGCCGGCGGCAATCTGGATCCACTCCATCAGAGGACCACCACCGCACGCGGTGAAGTTAGGAGCGCAGACTGCACCGGCGGGGGCTTGTCGTCAGAGCCCGGACTGGAAGGCTCCTGTCCGGCCGCCGGGGCGTCAGGAAGTGAATGATGGGCACGGGTACGGGGTCTGCCGGTGCTGTGCGAGCCATCCGATTGCGTTGCCACTGCTGCAATCGTGCCCACGGACCGGCGCCTAGAATAGCTGTCCATTATTCGTTAAGCGTAGCAGGCGCTACCAGCTTTGCGGCAGCGGCCGGCCTTCCTCATACCCGGCCGCGGACTGCACCCCGACGATGGCCCGTTCGCGGAATTCGGCCAGGTTGATCGCTCCCGCATAGGTCATGGAACTGCGCAGTCCCGACGTGATCTCGTCCAGCAAGTCTTCGACGCCGGGGCGGGCAGGCTCAAGGTACATCTTGGAGGAGGAAATGCCTTCCTCAAACAGGCCCTTGCGCGCTCGCTCGAACGCCCCTTCGCGCTGTGTCCGGTACTGCACTGCACGGGCCGAGGCCATGCCGAAACTCTCCTTGTATTGCCGGCCGTTACTGTCCGTCATCAGATCCCCCGGGCTCTCATAGGTCCCGGCGAACCAGGAACCGATCATGACCTGGCTGGCACCTGCGGCCAAAGCCAGAGCCACGTCGCGGGGGTAACGCACTCCGCCGTCGGCCCAGACGTGGGCGCCAAGTTCGCAGGCGGCCGCCGCGCATTCGTACACAGCGGAAAACTGCGGCCGGCCGACGGCGGTCATCATCCGCGTGGTGCACATTGCGCCGGGTCCAACGCCGACCTTGACGATGTCCGCACCTGCTGCGACCAGATCGCGTACGCCTTCGGCACTGACCACGTTCCCGGCCACCACCGGGACGGCAGGATCCAGTCCCCGTACAGCCCGCAGCGCGTCGAACATCTTCTGCTGGTGGCCATGGGCTGTGTCGACAACAAGAACGTCGACGCCGGCCTCGAGCAGGGTGGCGGCTTTGGCCTGGACGTCTCCGTTGATCCCGACGGCAGCTGCGACCCTGAGGCGCCCCTTACCGTCCACGGCAGGGCGGTAGATCGTTGAGCGCAGCGCACCGGTGCGGGTCAGCGCCCCGAGGAGGTAGCCCTCGTCGTCGACGACCGGCGCAAAGCCGACCCCGGCGCCGTCGAAAAGCTCGAAGGCCTTCCGGAGCGCAGGCTGCAGCTCACCGGAAAACATGGATGCCTGCAACGTCAGCGGGTGCTCGCGCATGACCGATTCCAGCGAGGCGAACCTGTCCACGCCTTCGCATTCATCGGCCCGGACCACACCGAGGCAACGCCCTTCGCCGTCGACAATCGCAACGGCTCCATGGGCGCGCTTGTTCATCAGGTGCAGCGCGTCGATGACGGTGTTGGAGGGCTGCAGTTTCAACGGGGTTTCGTAGACCGCATGGCGTGCTTTGACCCAGCCGGTGACTTCGGCCAGCACGTCGAGGGGAACATCCTGGGGCAGGACCGCCAGACCACCGCGGCGGGAAATCGTCTCCACCATCCGGCGACCGGTCACCGCGGTCATGTTGGCCACAACCAGCGGGATGGTTGCCCCCGTTCCGTCCCCCGAGGCCAAGTCAACGTCCAGCCGTGAGACCACTTCCGACCTGGACGGAACCAGGAAAACGTCCGAGTAAGTGAGGTCCGTCTGCGGCTGATTGATGAACTGCATGTTCTGCTCCTGAAATTGACGTGCAGGCAACGACAGCACGAGTCTACGACGGGCCGAGCGAAATCACCGTCGCACCGCTTTTGACGGGTCTGTTGGTGCTTCGTCACATTGGTTTCAAAACAATCGTATGAGATTGGCCTGCACAGCAGATGTGTCATTAGACTGGCTAGAGGTCCAGACCCGGTGCGTCCAAACGCACCTCACGCGCCCGTGACGACTGCAGCAGGTTGTTGCCATGGGCCGCAGCGTGTGGTCTGCAGGGCAAGCGGCAACACATGGAAGAGGCGTATAACAAGTGCCAGAGCATCCCAATCTTCGTCTACCCGAGGAATTCGGCGGTAACGAATGGCTCGTCGACGAAATTTACGAGCAGTACCTCCAGGACAAGAATTCGGTGGACAAGAAATGGTGGAGCATTTTCGAATCGGCCGGCGCCGGCTCAGCTCAAACCGCTAATGGCAATGCGCCGCGCGCTGCAAGGGAGGAAACCGACCCCCAGACGCGCCAACTGCCGGTAGTCAAGGAGCCCAAGGGCACCCCGGCAGCTTCCGCCGAAACCACCGCGAACAACCGCAGTGCGGAAAAGCGGATCCCCGCGGATGCCGAGCCTGCACCCAATACTTCCAAGGACAAGGCAGTGCCCGCCGCCGCTGCCGATGCGGCTAAGCCCGAGCTGAAGACGGCTCCCATCCCGGCCCAGCTGCCGAAGTCTTCGCCCAACTCGCAGACCGAGGAAGACAAAATCTCGGTCCTGCGCGGCCCCGCCAAAGCCATCGCCACCAACATGGACCAGAGCCTGAGTGTCCCGACGGCTACGACGGTGCGCGCTGTCCCGGCGAAGCTGCTGATCGACAACCGCGTGGTCATCAATTCCAACCTGGCACGCGCCCGCGGCGGCAAGGTCTCCTTTACCCACCTCATCGGCTACGCCGTGGTCAAGGCACTGGGCCAGTTCCCCAGCCAGAACGTGCACTATGACGAGGTCGACGGCAAGCCCGTTGCGGTCCAGCCGGCCCACGTCAACTTCGGCATCGCCATCGATATGCCCAAGCCGGACGGTTCCCGCCTTCTTGTTGTTCCGAATATCAAGAAGGCCGAAACCATGAACTTTGCGGAGTTCTGGCACAACTACGAGAACCTCATCAAGCGCGCCCGCGCCGGTAAGCTGACCGCTGACGATTACGCGGGCACCACCTCGTCGCTCACCAACCCGGGCGGCATCGGTACCGTTCACTCGGTGCCGCGGCTGTCCAAGGGCCAGGCGACCATCGTCGGCGTCGGCGCTCTCGAATATCCCGCCGAATTCCGCGGGGCAAGCGAGAAGACCATCGCTGCGCAGGGCGTTGGCAAGATCATCACGCTGACCTCCACGTATGACCACCGCGTCATCCAAGGCGCCGGCTCAGGCGAGTTCCTGCGCCTCGTAGAGTCGCTGCTGCTCGGCGAGCAGGACTTTTACGACGAGATCTTCGAAGCCCTGCGAATCCCGTACGAGCCGGTTCGCTGGCGTCCGGACAACCAGGTTGACGTAGAACTGCAGGTCAACAAGATTGCCCGCATCCAGCAGCTCATTCACGCTTACCGGGTCCGCGGCCACCTCATGGCGGACACCAACCCGCTGGAGTACGTCCAGCGCAAGCACCCTGACCTGGACATCCTCACTTACGGCCTGACCATGTGGGATCTGGACCGCGAATGGGTCACGGGCGGCTTCGGCGGCAAGTCCCGGCTGAAACTGCGCGACATCCTCGGCGTGCTCCGCGATGCTTACTGCCGCACCACCGGCATCGAGTACATGCACATCCAGGACCCGGAAGAACGTAAATGGTTCCAGGACGAGTTGGAGCGCCCGTATGCGAAGCCCAGCCGCGAGGAGCAGCTGCGCGTCCTGGGCAAGCTCAATGCAGCCGAGGCATTCGAAACGTTCCTGCAGACCAAGTTTGTGGGCCAGAAACGCTTTTCGCTGGAAGGCGGCGAATCCCTGATTCCGCTGCTGGACGCAGTGATCTCCGATGCAGCCGACGACGGCCTGGACGAAGTGGCCATCGGCATGGCCCACCGCGGCCGCTTGAACGTGCTGACCAACATTGCCGGCAAGACCTACGCCCAGGTGTTCCGCGAGTTCGAGGGGACGCAGGACCCGCGCAGCGTTCAGGGCTCGGGCGACGTGAAGTACCACCTCGGCACCGAGGGCACCTTCACCTCGGACAACGGTAACGAGACCAAGGTCTACCTCGCCGCCAACCCCTCCCACCTTGAAGCCGTTGACCCGGTCGTCGAAGGCATCGTGCGTGCCAAGCAGGACCGTCTCGATCAAGGCGACGGTGCGTTCGGCGTGCTCCCCATCATCATCCACGGCGATGCGGCCTTCGCAGGCCAGGGCGTGGTTGCGGAGACGCTCAACCTGTCCCAGCTGCGCGGCTACCGCACGGGCGGTACGGTGCATGTCATTGTCAATAACCAGGTCGGCTTCACCACCTCGCCGCACGCCTCGCGCTCCTCGGTGTACTCCACCGACGTGGCAAAGATGATCCAGGCACCGGTCTTCCACGTGAACGGGGATGATCCCGAGGCCGTTGTCCGGGTGGCACAGCTTGCGTACGAATACCGCCAGCGTTTCCACAAGGACGTTGTCATCGACATGGTCTGCTACCGCCGGCGCGGGCACAACGAGGGCGACGATCCCTCGATGACCCAGCCGATGATGTACAACCTGATCGAAGCCAAGCGCTCCACCCGCAAGCTGTACACCGAGGCCCTCGTTGGCCGCGGCGACATCACGCAGGACGAGGCGGACCAGGCACTGCGTGACTATCAGGAACGTCTGGAACGGGTCTTCGCCGAAACGCATGCCGCCCAGACCTCCCCGATTCCTGTAGTCACCAAGGACGCGGCCGCAGTCTCGGACATCGAACGCCCGCTGTCCCAGCAGGCCGAAGACGAGGTCCGCATCCCAACCAGCACCGCTGTCAGCACCGAGGTGCTCGCCCAGATCGGCAAGGCACACGTCAGCATCCCCGAAGACTTCACCGTGCACCCCAAGCTCAAGGCGCTGCTGGAGAAGCGCGAGCAGATGTCGCGTGAAGGCGGCATCGACTGGGGCTTCGGCGAAATTGCCGCCTTCGGCAGTCTGCTGATGGAAGGCGTTCCGGTCCGTCTGGCTGGCCAGGACTCGCGCCGCGGTACGTTCGTCCAGCGCCATGCCGTCTTCCATGACCGGTCGTCCGGCAAGGAATGGGCACCGCTGACGCAGCTGTCCGAAGACCAGGCGAAGTTCTGGATCTATGACTCGCTGCTCTCCGAATATGCGGCCATGGGCTTTGAATACGGTTACTCGGTTGAGCGACCGGATGCGCTGGTCATCTGGGAGGCGCAGTTCGGCGACTTCGTCAACGGCGCACAGACCGTAATCGACGAGTTCATTTCTTCGGCCGAGCAGAAGTGGGGACAGCGTTCCTCACTGGTCCTCATGCTGCCGCACGGTTATGAAGGCCAGGGGCCGGACCACTCTTCCGCTCGCATCGAACGATTCCTGCAGATGTGCGCTGAAGACAACATGATCGTGGCCAACCCGACCACCCCGGCGTCGCACTTCCATCTGCTGCGCCGCCAGGCTTACAGCCGTCCGCGCAAGCCGCTGATCATCTTCACACCCAAGCAGCTGCTGCGCCTTAAGGCTGCCGCCGCCAAGGTCGAGGACTTCACGGAGGGTCGCTTCCAGCCGGTCATCCCGGAGGTCCAGGAACTGAACGCAGGGGAAGTCGACCGGGTGGTCCTGGTATCGGGCCGCCTGTACTACGACCTGCTGGCTGCGCGTCAGAAGAACGGTGACACCAAGACGGCACTGGTGCGGGTCGAGCAGCTGTACCCGCTGCCGGCCCAGGAAATCGAGGCCGAACTCGCCAAGTACCCGAACGCCGAAGTGGTCTGGGCCCAGGACGAGCCCGCCAACCAGGGACCGTGGCCGGTTATTGGAATGATGCTCCCGCAAAGGGTGGACACGAACCTTCGCCTGGTTTCGCGTCCTGCCTCCGCCGCCACCTCAACAGGTTCCGCCAAACGGCACGCTGTCGAGCAGGACGTCCTTGTGAAAAAGGTGTTTGAGCGTAAGTAAGTATGATGATGGGTGGGGTGCACAGACACCCCACCCACTTCTTTTTAACCAGAGGCCTGCCCTAACCAACAGAAAGCATCTTGTGGAGCAACGCAAAATCAGGATCGCCGCTGTCGGCGACGAACTCCTTGCCGGTACCGGTGATCAGCGCGCCCTCGGTTGGCTCGGACGGACTCTGGCCCGTACCAATCCCGCGCCTGCCAGCCTCGAATCTTTCACTCTGGCATCGCCTAACGAGGGCACGGAGGAGCTTGCCGGACGCTGGCTGCAGGAGGCAGGACGCCGGTTTGATGACGGCTACGAAAACCGGCTCGTTATCGGGCTGTCTGACCGCGACCTGGATCTGGAGCTGACAACCGCCCGGAGCCGGCTGAATCTGGCCAACATTCTTGATGGTGCTGCCCAATTGAGCGTCAAGGCTTTCGTCGTCGGACCGCCGCCCGGCCTCGATGCAGAACGCAACCAACGCCTTGCCGAGCTGTCCGCTGCGTTCGGAGATGTTACCACCCGGCGCAAGCACGTCTACGTTGATACCTTCACTCCCCTGCTCAATCACGAACAGTGGCGCACGGATCTGGCCGCTAACGGCGGCGCTCCCGGGCAGGCCGGATACGGTTTGATTGCCTGGCTGGTTCTCCACCGCGGCTGGTACAGCTGGCTGGAACTGCCCGAGCCCTCCTAACTCCACTCCCCCTGTCGAGTCCGCCGGTCAACACGGTTCAGCGGCCGTCACCGGTTAGGCGTGCATGGGCGGATGTGGGAGACTAGTACGCAGTTCTTTTTCATCCAGGTAAGGAGGCAGCTATGAGCAAGCGAGCACGCAAGCGTCGTGACCGTAAGCGCGGCGGCGCAAACCACGGTAAGCGTCCCAACACCTAAGCAACCGGTTCTTCCGGTTTGGCTTACGGGTCACCCGCCAGCTGAATAAAGCAGGAACCCCCGCCGACCATCAGGTCTGCGGGGGTTCCTGCTTTATCTATTCCGGCAGGCAGTCCTAGGCGTCGGCCTGTACAGGGTCGCCGGCTTCGAGGTGCCCGATCCGGTCCAGAATCCGTTCCTTCAGTGTCTGCGGTGCAGCCTCTTGGCACGACCTCTTGACCACGCTTCGGATCAGGCACTCCAGGCTGTGCTCCTGGGCGCATTCTTCGCAGCCGTCCAGATGCTGTTTGATCTCGTTGAGGTCCTCGCGGGACAACGCGCCGTCAACGTATTCATAGATCCGCTTCATGCGGTCGTCTTCGCAGTCGCCCAAGCCGTGGCAGTCGCTCATTTGCCGTTCTCCTGTTTTGTCCCCACAGTGGTTTTGTCCGTCTTTTTGCCCATTCCGCGTTCGTGCGCGTAGTCGGCCAGCAGATCGCGCAATAGCTTGCGTCCGCGGTGGAGGCGGGACATAACCGTTCCGATCGGGGTGTTCATGATTTCCGATATTTCTTTGTAGGCAAAACCCTCTACGTCTGAAAAGTAGACGGTCAGCCTGAACTCCTCCGGGATAGCCTGGAGGGCTTCCTTGACGTCCGAATCCGGCAGGTGGTCCAGGGCCTCCGCTTCGGCGGAACGAAGTCCCGTCGAGGTGTGCGAAGCGGCTTGGAACATCTGCCAGTCCTCAACCTGGTCCGCGTTGGACTGGAGCGGTTCGCGCTGCCGTTTGCGGTACAGATTGATATAGGTGTTGGTCAGGATCCGGTAGAGCCACGCCTTGAGGTTGGTCCCCGGCTTGTACTGATGGAAGGCCGAAAACGCCTTCGTGTACGCCTCCTGGACCAGGTCTTCGGCATCGCTGGGGTTGCGGGCCATACGCATGGCAGCTGAGTAGAGCTGGTCCACATACTGCATGGCGTCGCGCTCGAAGCGGGCACTGCGTTCTTCTGGTGTCTCGGTGTCAGCGGCCGCTGCCGGCGCGGATTCCTCCGCAGCCTCCAGCGGGGCAGCCTCATCGGATTTGTCTGTTGTCATCGGCACCAAGTCTACGCTGGAGGTCTTCCGGGCAAGGTCCAAACGCAGCTGCAGTCCCGCAGCAGGCTGGAGAGTTGCTGATGGCACTGATTGTCCTTTCGACACGGTGGCGCCGGCGCTATGTTCGAGAACCCGCACCTATTGCTCCTCTTCACAACGATGCAGGCACCGTCCTTATTCCGCCCTCGGTCATCGTGGATACCTCAACGTTGCGCATGCAGGATGTACAGTGCACGCAAAAGTGCCAGACTAGAGAACAGCGTCACCAGCAGCCCTAGAAACAGCTTCCGCACTGCGGACAGCGCCAGCCAGGAGGTACTTATGACCATCGTTCGCTTTGTTGCCCGACCCATGCTTGCCGCAACGTTTGTGGCTTCAGGAGTCGATCGCTTGCGAAACGTGCAGGACACCGCGGACCAGCTTCAGCCGGCCCTGCGGCAGGTCCAGACCATGGTTCCCTCCGCAGCACCGGTAACAGGCAACGAGAAGCTGGTTGCCCAGGTCATTGGTGCCACACAGGTTGGGGCGGGCGTTTTGCTGGGGATCGGCAAATTCCCACGCATTGCGGCACTGCTTCTGGCAGGAACGGCAGCGGCGAACGCACTGGTGGAATTCAACGCCGCGGACGCTACATCGCCTGAATCCCGCCGGACCCGGCGTAACCAGTTGCTCAAGAACGTATCCCTCATCGGCGGCGTTCTGTTGGCCGCGGTCGATACCAACGGCCGCCCCGGACTGGTCTGGCGTGCCGAACATCTCGCCTCTGACGCGCGCAGAAATGTGCAGTCCTTCGGCAAGGATGCCCGCAAGAACGCTAGCACCCTGAGCAAGGACGCCCGCAAGCAGTTGCAGAAGGCTGAGCGGACCGTGCGGGCAGCTGCCTCCGATGTGGTGGGTTCCTAGTTTTCATGACTGAGCAAGCAAGCGCCGGCAGCAACAGCACTCACTGGCCCGCACCTTTCGCCCCGGGGCCGGTCGATGCCACCGTTTACGTACCGGCCTCGAAATCCCTGACCAACCGCTACCTCGTGCTCGCGGCTTTGGCGGACGGCCCGTCGCGCCTGCGGGCTCCGCTGCACTCGCGTGATTCGGTTCTCATGATCGATGCGCTGCGTGCGCTCGGGGCCCGCGTCGAGGAAACGCCGGGCGAGGGCCGGTTCGGTCCCGACCTGCTGGTCACGCCTATTGAACAGGACAGGGAGCTGGGCGAGACGCAGGTGGATTGCGGGCTGGCCGGTACGGTGATGCGCTTCGTGCCGCCTCTGGCAGCATTGTGCACTGGAACTGTGACCTTCGACGGCGATCCCCAGGCGAGGAAGCGGCCGATGGGCAGCACGATTGACGCGCTACGCGGCCTCGGCGTCCGGCTGGAGGACGGCGGAAACCGCTCGCTGCCGTTCACGCTGGCCGCTTCCGGCGGCGTCGACGGCGGGCATCTGGTCATCGACGCCGGAGCCTCCTCCCAGTTCGTCTCGGCGCTGCTGCTGGTCGGCGCCAGATTCGGCAACGGGCTCCACCTCGAACATTCCGGCCAGAGCGTCCCTAGCCTGGACCACGTTGCCATGACCGTGGCTGTACTGCGCAGCGTCGGGGTGGAGGTAGACGATTCCCGGCAGAACCATTGGGTAGTCCGGCCCGGACTGATCAAGGCCTTCGACGTCACCGTCGAACAGGACCTTTCCAATGCCGGCCCCTTCCTCGCGGCGGCCCTGGCCACGAAGGGAACGGTTCGGATCCCGGGCTGGCCGGCGGAAACCACGCAGGTAGGTGACAAATGGCGCAGCATCCTGGCGCAACTCGGCGCCACCGTCAGCTACGAGAACGACACCCTCACCGTGACCGGCGGGGCAGAGATCATCGGGGCGCAGCTCGCCGACACCAGCGAACTTGCCCCCACCACGGCGGCGCTCTGCGCCCTGGCCGGCAGCGAATCCAGGCTCACCGGAATTGCCCATCTGCGCGGACATGAAACCGACCGGCTGGCGGCTCTGGTCGCGGAAATCAATTCCTTAGGCGGCGACGCCGAAGAAACCGAGGACGGGCTGATCATCCGTCCGAGGCCGCTGCATGGCGGGGTTTTCCATTCATATGAGGACCACCGGATGGCCACTGCCGGAGCCATTATCGGGCTGGCAGTCGAGGGCGTGGAAGTCGAAGACATCGGCACCACGGCCAAGACCATGCCCGAGTTCCCGCGGCTATGGCAGGACCTGTTCGAGACTTCCGTCCGCCAGTCCGAGGCGGGAGCGCTCTAAGGTGGTGCGCGGCAACCGTACGTGGGATGAATCCGATGTCCGCATCCGTCCCAACAAGCGCGGCTCGCGTCCGCGTACCAAGGAACGGCCCGCCCACGAAGACGCGGTCATCGGGCGGATCATCACCGTGGACCGCGGCCGCTACACCGCGGTCGTCGATGAAGACACTGCCCAGGAACGGGTGGTTGTCGCCGCCCGTGCCCGGGAGCTTCGCCGCAGCCCGGTGGTAGCCGGCGACTTCGTAGCGCTCGTCGGTGACATTACGGGCGAGCCGGACTCTTTGGCTCGGCTGGTCCGGATCGAAGAACGCCGGACGCTGTTGCGGCGCAGCGCCGACGATACCGACCCGGTGGAGCGGGTAGTCGTAGCCAATGCGGACCAACTGGTCATCGTGGTGGCCGCCGCCAACCCGGAGCCGCGCACCGGTTTTATCGACCGTGCCTTGGTAGCAGCGTACGACGCCGGGATCAGCCCGCTGCTGTGCGTCACCAAAGCGGACGTCAAAGATCCTGAAGAACTGCTCTCCAACTACCGGCACCTCGATCTGCCCGTCATCGTCAGCCGGACCGCCGGCACTGAGGGCTTTGGAATTGATGCACGGTCCGCCGACGGGCTTTCGGCCCGTCTCGACCGGGACGCCGTGGCCGAGCTGAAAGGCTATCTGGACGGGATGGTCAGCGTCATGCTCGGCCATTCCGGCGTCGGCAAATCCACCATGGTCAATGCGCTCACGGGTGCGGAACGCGCCACGGGCGGCGTCAACGCCGTGACCGGGCGGGGACGGCATACTTCCTCCTCGGCGCTGGCCCTGAAGCTGACCGATGCCCCGGCCGGCAGCTGGATCATCGACACGCCCGGCATCCGTTCTTTTGGACTCGCCCATGTGGACCCGGACCGGATCATTTCCGCCTTTCCCGACCTGGAGCCCGGCACCGCCGATTGCGAGCGGGGCTGCAAGCACGACGACCACGCGGTCAACTGCGGGGTGGACGCGTGGGTGGCTTCCGGGCAGGCCGGCGAATCAGGCCCGGCACGGCTGGCGTCGCTGCGCCGTTTGCTGGGAACGGAAGAACGCGCCCAGGCTAAGGAACTGGGGTTCCAGTAGCACCGCCGTCGTCGGCCGGGGACTTCACATCCCGCATCCGGCCACCGAATAAGGATAAGTTGAAGCCTATGACCCGTGACGTTCAAAGCTATAACGATGATCTGCGCCTGGCCCATGTGATGGCCGATTCCGTGGATTCGCAGACCATGGCCCGCTTCAAGGCGCTGGACCTGAAAATCGAGACCAAGCCGGATCTCACCCCTGTCACGGATGCGGACCGCGCCGCCGAAGAGGCCATCCGCGGCCAACTCTCCCGGGCCCGGCCGCGCGACGCGGTGCTTGGGGAGGAGTATGGCAGCAGCGGCCACGGCTCCCGCCGCTGGATCATCGACCCCATCGACGGCACAAAGAACTTCGTCCGCGGGGTGCCGGTCTGGGCCACCCTGATCGCGCTGGTGGACGAAGACCGCCCCGTGGTCGGCCTGGTCAGCGCCCCCGCTTTGGGCAAGCGCTGGTGGGCCGCGACCGGAACCGGCGCCTACATGGGACGTTCGCTGTCCGCGGCCACCCGGCTCCGGGTATCCGATGTCAACCGGCTCGAGGACGCGTCCCTCTCCTATTCCAGCCTGACCGGCTGGCAGGAACGGGGCAACTTCCCGGAGTTCCTCGGCCTCACCGAATCCGTCTGGCGCACCCGTGCCTACGGAGACTTCTGGTCCTATTGCATGGTGGCCGAGGGCGCCGTCGACATTGCCTGCGAACCGGAACTCAACCTCTACGACATGGCGGCACTGGTGCCGATCGTGACCGAGGCCGGCGGACGGTTCAGTTCGCTCGAGGGCGAGGACGGACCCTTCGGCGGCAACGCGCTGGCCACGAACGGCACGCTGCACGAGGAGGTCCTCTACCGGCTCAATCCCCAGTTGCGCGGCCAGCGTCCGGCCGCACACCCGGAGGATGCGCCCCTGCCGGAAACCGCTCCGGAGGCCTCCGTGGAGGCGGACGGCCTGCGCTGACGCTGCCATTGTGACGAATTACGACGGCGGCCGTCCCCATTCCGGGGATGGCCGCCTTTTCGTTCCCGTAACAAAGATGCGGCTGCTCCGGCCGGACAATAATCTCGATGGCAGGTCACGAGTGCCAGCGCTAAACCCCGGTTTGCTGGCCGGCAACCCTCCTAACGCGGCGGGGTGCCCCGGGTGACGACCTGGCCGTGCCTGACTGGTTCGGCAAGCGCGGATCCGCTCTGCCATGCGCACGGATCCCTCACCAGATGAGGTCATATGAGCACCACTGTTATCGACTCCACCCTGTCCCCCGAGCTGCTGGCAGCGGAACAACCGTTCCAGGAAGTTACCGGCGCAGAACTCGCCGCTCCCCTGCTGGACGGCGGCACCGTCCGCTACGCCAATTTGGACTACGCCGCGTCGGCACCCGCGCTGGCTTCCGTCACCGCCTATCTCGAGCAACTGCTCCCCTACTACGCGAGCGTCCATCGCGGTGCCGGGTACGCATCCCAGGTCTCCACCTCCGTCTACGAGCATTCACGCGAAGTCCTGCGTTCTTTTGTGGGCGGGCGGACCGATGACCTGGTCATCTTCACCCGCAACACCACCGATTCCCTGAACCTGCTCGCCGGCTGCATCCCGGCCGGTGGCGAAGTGCTGTACCTGGACATCGAGCACCACGCCAACCTATTGCCCTGGCAGGCGGTACCGCACCGCAGCGTAGTGGCCCGGCCGAGTGTTGCCGGCACGCTCGAGGCCATCGAGACCGAACTGGCAGGTGGCCAAGTGGCCCTCGTTGCCATCACCGGAGCGTCGAATGTTACCGGCGAGATCTTCCCGATCGCCGAAACCGCGCGGCTTGCCCACCGGCATGGTGCCCGGGTAGTGGTGGATGCGGCACAGCTCGCCCCGCACCGGCGGCTCGACATTGCCCGGGACAACATTGACTATGTGGTCCTCTCCGGACACAAGCTCTATGCCCCGTTCGGCGCGGGAGCGATCATCGGCCGGGCCGACTGGCTCGATTCCGGCACACCGCATTTGGCTGGCGGCGGCGCAGTGAAACAGGTCCGGCTGGACGGCGTGGTCTGGACAACTGGGCCGGCCCGGCACGAAGCCGGCTCTCCCAATGTGCTCGGTGCGGCCACCCTGGCCCGGGCCGCGGAGCACATTGCGCAGCTGGACGAGGAAGCGTGGCAGCAGCATGAGTCCGTGCTGCGTGGGTATCTCATCGAGCGGCTGGAGGCGGTGGACTCGGTCACCGTGCACCGGATTTTCAGCGGCGAGACCGCCCCGCTGGATGCCATCGGCGTCGTAAATTTTTCGGTGGCCGGATACGACGCTGGCCTCGTGGCCGCGTATCTTTCGGCAGAACACGGACTCGGCGTGCGGGACGGGAAGTTCTGCGCCCATCCCTTGCTCAACCGCCTCGGGCTGCCGTCCGGTTCGCTGCGTGCCAGCTTCGGGCTGGGTTCCCGCTTGGAAGACACGGCCCGGCTCGCGGACGGAGTGGCAGCGCTGGTCCGTGACGGACTGCGCCACGACTATGTCGTCGAGAGCGGACGCTGGGTGCCAGCGGTGGAAACACGGGCCTTCCCCGAGTGGGCACCCGTGACGCCGGGAACCGCCGGGGCGTCGCCATGCTCCTAGGGCTAGGAACGTATCCCTGCGTGCCGGATGGGGCATGATCTAATTGACCCGTCGTTGCGAAGCCGCCGGTGCAACGGGACCGGCGGCTGGCGGCGTCAATGACAGGTCAATGAGAGGCCCCTGACCGAGAGCAGAGGGTGCACGAGGAGTGTGGCAGTGGTTCGCGGCGGACCCCGGATGGACGACGAACGGCGCCGGGAGTTCGGCAGCAGCTTCCAGCAGGGTGGTGCGCATTATGACCGTGTCCGTCCCGGCTACCCGGATGACGCCGTCGATTGGCTGCTGCCGCAGTCGGCACGGGACGCCGCGGATGTAGGCGCCGGTACCGGAAAATATACGGCCGCGTTGCTCGCCCGGGGCCTGCGGGTGACCGCCGTGGATCCCTCGGCCGACATGCTGGAACAATTGGCAACCAACTATCCCGCGGCCCGGATCCTGCTGGGGACGGCCGAACATACCGGCATCGCCGATGGCGCCGTCGATCTGGTGACCGTGGCGCAGGCCTGGCACTGGGTGGACCAGGCAGCGGCCAGCACGGAGGCTGCCCGGATCCTGAGGCCCGAGGGAACGCTGGGCTTGATCTGGAACCAGCTCGATGTCTCCATTCCCTGGGTCCACCGGCTCTCCCGGATCATGCATGCCGGTGACGTTTACAGGCCGGACTTCCGCCCCTTCATCGGTCCTGAGTTCATCGGGCCTGAGGGCCACGAAACCCACTGGGCCGATCCGCTGACGCCCGGCGACTTGCTGGAGCTGGTCAAGTCGCGCAGTTACTACCTGCGGGCGAGCGAACAGACGCGCGCAAAAGTCCTGGCCAATCTGGACTGGTACCTGCATGAACATCTGGGCCATGACCGGGAAGAGATTCTCCAGCTCCCCTACCTGACCCTGACTTGGCGCGCGGTGAAGGCTGACCGCTAAGTTCGAGGGCTTTCTGCGCCAACATTCCGTGCCGCTCCGACCGGTAACGAACAGAAATTTTAGCCGCACCCTATTATTCCGGCACCCCTTTACGATAAATTTAGGCATGCCGAAAAAACTGTGGTCCGTGCTGGCCGTCTTGTCGCTGGGCATGCTGACGGCCTGCGGTCCCGTGGGCAACGGTTCGGCGGCCGTTCCGGAGCCGTCCGACGAGCGCCCCATGGTACTGACCACCTTCACAGTGCTTGCAGATCTGGTGCGCCAAGTCGCCGGCGAGCATGTGCGGGTGGAATCAATTACCAAAGTGGGCGCGGAGATCCACGGCTACCAGCCCACTCCTTCGGATCTGGTCGGCGCCCAGGAAGCGGACCTGATTCTCGACAACGGCCTCGGCCTGGAGCGTTGGTTCGCCCGGTTTGTGACGGCGGTACCGGCCCCGCACGCAGTCCTGTCGGAGGGGATCGACCCCGTAGATATCCGCTCCGGAAACTACGAGGGCAAGCCCAATCCGCACGCCTGGATGTCGCCGGAGGCCGCCAAGGTCTATGTCGACAACACTGTCGTCGCCCTGAGCGAGCTGGATCCGACACATGCAGCGGACTTCCGTGCCAACGGCGAGCAGTACAAGGACCAACTGGACGGTGTCATGCAGGAACTGAAGGACGCCTTCCAGGAGAGCGACGCCGTTGCTGCCCTGGTTACTTGCGAGGGCGCCTTCTCCTATCTCGCCAGGGACGCCGGCCTGAAGGAAGCTTTCCTGTGGCCGGTGAACTCCGACGCCGAAGGCACCCCGCGGCAGATCAAAGACACCATCGCCTTTGTGCAGCAGAACCAGGTTCCGGCCGTGTTCTGCGAATCCACAGTAAATCCCGGCGCGATGGAACAGGTTGCCGCCGCGACCGGCGCCGAGCTCGTCACTCCGCTCTACGTCGATTCGCTGTCCGGTCCCGAAGGCCCGGTGCCAAGCCACCTGGACCTTATCCGGCATGACATCGCACTAATCAAAGAAGGACTCGCCTCATGAGTGTGCATGAACTTCCCACCGGCGCCGACGCCATTACCGTGAGGTCGCTGCATGTGGCGTACAACGAGGTCATAGCCCTGGACGGCGTCACGTTGACTGTCCGGCCGCAGACCATTTGCGGGCTGATCGGCGTCAACGGCTCCGGCAAGTCCACGCTGTTCAAGTCCCTCATGGGCCTCGTCCAGCCGACCAACGGCGACGTGCGGCTGTTCGGCGTCGAACCCAAGGACGCACGGAAGCTCAACGTCGTCTCCTACGTTCCGCAGTCCGAGGATGTGGACTGGACGTTTCCCGTGTCCGTCCGCGACGTCGTCATGATGGGCCGCTATGGCCGGTTGGGACGTGCACGCCGTCCGCATCGCGCCGACCGGGAAGCTGTGGCGGCAGCACTGGAACGTGTTGGCCTGTCGGAGCTCCAGCACCGGCAGATCGGCGAGCTCTCGGGCGGTCAGCGGAAGCGGGCCTTCGTGGCGCGGGGGATCGCGCAGGATGCACGCCTGCTGTTGCTCGATGAGCCGTTCGCCGGCGTCGACAAGGGCTCCGAAGGTGCCCTGATCTCCCTGTTCAAGGAGCTGCGGAACGAAGGCCGGACCGTACTGGTCTCGACCCATGACCTGGCTGGCATCCCCCAGCTCTGCGACGAAGCCGTCCTGCTCCACCAGCGGGTCCTCGCCCATGGCAAACCCGAGGCGGTCCTGACCAACGAGAACCTCGCCCGGGCTTTCGGTACAGCCCTGGCCACCGCCCCGGAAGGAGCGCATCATGGACGTCATTAATTGGGTGCTGGAGCCGCTGCAGTACGGCTTCTTGACCCGCGCGCTGCTGGTGACTCTGGCGGCGGCTGTGGTCTCGGCTGTACTGTCCTGCTGGCTGATCCTGATGGGCTGGTCCCTCATGGGCGACGCCGTATCCCACGCAGTGCTGCCCGGCGTCGCGCTGGCGTACATTGTCGGCCTGCCGTTCTCGCTGGGCGCCTTCATCTTCGGCGCCGGTGCCGTAGCGTTGATCGGCGCCGTCCGGTCCACCACGAAACTCAAAGCGGATACGGCCATCGGCGTCGTTTTTACCGGGTTATTCGCGCTGGGTCTGGCTATCATCTCCAAGACTCCGAGCCAGACGGATCTGCAGCATATCCTGTTCGGCAACGTACTCGGGGTGAACACCGCCGAACTGCTCCAGGTGCTCGTTTTGGGCGCGATCACCTTGGCCGTGCTGCTCTACAAACGGCGTGACCTGACGCTGCTCGCGTTCGACCGGATCCATGCCCACGCCATCGGGCTGAACACGCGCTGGCTTTCCGCCCTGATGCTAGGCCTGTTGGCCCTGACCGTTGTGGTGGGCCTGCAAGCAGTCGGCATTATCCTGATGGTGGCCATGCTGATCACGCCCGGCGCCACGGCATTCCTGTTGACCCGCCGCTTCGACACGATGCTGCTGATCGCAGCGTCGATAACCGCATCGGCCGCGGTCGCCGGCATCTACGCCAGCTACTATCTGGACATTTCCACCGGCGCCTCCGTGGTCCTGGCCCAGTCCGTGGTCTTCGTCGCCGTCTACCTGTTCTCCCGGCGCAACGGAGTAGTCTGGCAATTGCAGCGGCGGCGCAGCGCCAGGCGCCGGGTCTCCGAACAACCGAGCATCCCCACGTCCGTCTAGAGAACAAGATGCCTCCCAACAAACACAGTCCCGCCCTGAGCAGCGGCTCCGCCAGTGTTCAGGACTACGTCAAGGTGATCTACTCCTTCACCGAGTGGCAGGACGAACCGATCAGCTCGTCCCAGCTGGCCAACAGGCTGGGCGTCGCCAACTCCTCGGTATCGGAGATGGTGCGTAAGCTCGTCGAGCTTGGCCTCGCCATCCACGAGCCGTACAGTGCCGTGGAGCTGAGCGACGAGGGCCGCCGGCTCGCTCTGGCGATGGTCCGCCGGCACCGGTTGCTGGAGACCTTCCTGGTCCAGGAACTCGACTATGCCTGGGACGAGGTCCACGACGAGGCCGAACTGCTCGAACACACCGTTTCGGACACGTTCATCGAACGGCTGTCCGCCAAACTCGGCTATCCCGACCGGGACCCGCACGGCGATCCGATTCCGGATGCGCACGGCGCCGTGGACATCCCGCAGGCACATCAACTCGCCAGCCTGGATGCGGGCCATACGGGCCGGATCACCCGCATCAGCGACGCGAACCCCGAACTCCTAAGGTTCCTCAGCGCTGAGGACATCGGCCTGGATGACCATGTGGAGGTCATCGGCCGCAAGCCCTTCGGCGGCCCTCTGGTAGTCCGCATCGCCACCGCCGGGCGCAACCGGGAGCTGGATCTGGGCGACGAGGCCGCATCGGCACTGTGGGTTTTCAGTGACAAACCCCACGCTGACTGCGCCCTCATCACATGAGAACGACGCCGGCGACGCGCCTTGGGCGGCCGGGAAAGCCTCCGCTGCCGCCCCCCACCGTCTGGACAGCTGTGGCCGTCGGCGGACTGCTCGGCACCGAGGCGCGCTTCGGTCTGGGGCTGCTATTTCCTGAAGACGGCGGCGGTGTTCCGTGGACCACGCTGGCGATCAATGTCACAGGCAGTCTCCTGCTGGGGATAGTCACCGCCTTCTGGACGGAACGACCGGGGGCTCCGGCGTGGCTCCACGCCGGCCTTGGCCCCGGCCTGTTGGGTTCCTTCACGACGTTTTCGGCCGTCACTATCGCCATCGAGCAGCTCGCCACTGCCGGACGTCATGATGTTTGGCTGGCGTATCTGGGATCGTCCCTCGCCGCCGGGCTCGCCGCGGCCGTGGCCGGTTTGGTGCTCGGCCGAGTGCTTGCGAGTCGCGCGGTCGGCTCAACGGACGGACAGTCGTGACCGCTCTGGCCGCATTGCTGGTGGGTGTCTTCGGCATGGCAGGGGCGCTGGCCAGGTTCGCCGCGGATATCCTGTTCATCCGGGCCACTGATGCCCAGACCGCTCGGATGGCCTGGCCGTGGTCAACCTTGCTGGTCAACGTAACCGGTTCGTTCGTCATCGGGCTGACCGTTTCAACGGCTGCGCAGAGTTCGTTGGCGGAGCCATGGAGTACGGCGGTGGCGACGGGACTGGCCGGCGGCCTGACCACGTTCAGCTCCTGGACGGTTGCCACCGCCAGACTGTGGGCAGAACGGCGGCCTGTTGCCGCCGTCGTCAATCTTGCGGCCAATCTGGTGCTGGGCCTGGTAGCGGCCGCGCTGGGAGTGCTGCTGCTCCGATGAGAGGGCTGTCATCAGCACACTGATAATTTGGGTAAGCTCAGGTTTGTCCGCTTCAGCCTAGGGAAGGGCATTTAATGGCAACGCTGGGAATTGAGGAAGAGTACCTGCTGCTCAATCCGGCCACGGGACTGCCCGAGGCGGTCGCAGACAAGGTGGCCCAGAACCTGGAGTCCCTGCAAGTAGCCCGCGGCGACATCCAGCGGGAGCTGCTCAATTGCCAGATCGAGACTGCCACGGCCGTTTGCTCAACACTAACCGAGGCAGAGGAATCGCTGCTGAACTTCCGCCGTCAGTTGGACACTGCCGCACGGAAGGCGGGCGTCCGCGCGGCCGCCACCGGCACGGCAGCGCGGATCCACGAAGACTACCCGGAGCTGACGGACAAGCAGCGCTACCACGACCTCAAAGCCAGCGCCAAAGGGATTGTCGCCGACCAGTTCGTCAATGGCCAGCACGTACATGTTTCAGTCCCGGACAAGGAGTCGGGCGTGCAGGCCTTGAACCGGATCCGGCCCTGGTTGCCGGTCATCGTAGCGCTGAGCTCGAATTCACCGTTCTGGCTGGACCGCGACAGCGGGTTCGCCAGCTGGCGGATTGTGCACTACCGCCGTTGGCCGGTCCAGGGCTGTCCCCCGCTGTTTGCTGATGCTGCGGATTACGAGCGGCGGATCCAGCGGTTGGTGGACACCGGAGTCGTCATCGACCGAGGCGTCCTCACCTGGCTGGCACGCCTGTCCGACCGCTACCCCACGTTGGAAGTGCGCGCGGCGGATGTGCAACTGGAAGCCCAGGATGCAGTCCTCATCGCCGCGCTGATCCGCGGACTGGTCGTCACGGCCCTCGCCGAAGCGGAGGCCGGCAAGGAGTTTCCCGACCTCGACGCCGAACTCCTCGACGCGGCTGTCTGGCAAGCCGGAAGGCAAGGGCTGGCCGATCAACTGATCGACCCGTTTTCCGGACTCCTCCTGCCCGCACGCGATGTGGTCAACCTGCTGGTTCGCCGCATCCGGCCTGCCCTTCAGGAAGCCGGCGATGCTGAGTGGGTAGACGCTTCCCTGGAACGCTTATGGACCGACGGCATCGGTGCCGAACGCCAACGGCGGGTCATGGCGGCTGGCGGAATGCCGGCGCTGATGGATCTCTACGCTGGCTCGCTGACCGCGGAGGCTTGAGCGTCACGGGCTAGCCGCGGCCCCCGCTCCGCCCCAGCTGCTGCTCGCCATCCGACCCTTCCACCAGCGAACTGATCAAGTCCGAAATGATTGGCGAGGGGGCAACGCCGAATTCCTGCCGCAACCTGATCCGGAAGGACTGGTAAGCTCGCAGCGCTTCCGCATTGTTTCCCTCCGCCAGGTAGCACTGGAGCAGTAACCGCTGTGCACTCTCGCGCAGGGGCTCTATGGTCGTCGCTGCGCGTGCCGCTTCCATCGCCGGATCGATCCTGCCCAGCAGCAGAAACTGCTTGGCCAGCCGTTCAAGCACCGACAGCCGCAGTCGCTGCCACCGCTCCTGCTCGGAGATTACCCAGTCTTCGTACCAGCCCGGCAACAATTCGGCATCCTGCACCGCCTCCAGCAGGCTCTGCTGGAGGCCGGGATTGGCATGTTCCTCCAGACGGGCTGCCTGTGCCCTGAGATCGCGGACGTCAACGCTGACGTGCTCGTCCAAGTCCAGCGGATCCTGAGTCGATGACAGGAGCTGAGGCAATGTCCGATTAACTAGGAAAACACTCTCCCGAAGGCTGCCCGCCGCCTGATGCTCGGAGCTGTCCGGCCACAGCAAACCGGCCAAAAAAGTACGGGACTGCCTGCCGTACAGTGCCAAGGCCGCAAGAAGGCGCTGCTGACGCAGAGCCACTTTAACAGGTTGACCCCCGCGATGCAGTTGCCAGCCCCCCACAAGTCGTAAATCCCAAGGTCGATCGGTAGCCATAGCCGCAGTGATCCCCACAGTACACTCCCCACAGAGCCAGCCGGACTCTCCGGCCCCGGCTCCCCTCGCGGGCCCCACCGCTTGGAGTCTTCAGGATCGCTAATGCGCGCGGCAGTGTCAATGAATCGGGCAATCCGTATCAGGAAAGCCCAAGGTCCACGAAGAAAATCAAGACCCAGGGGTTACCGCCAACCGGAAGCTGTCAGCTAGGAGGCGTCATGGACTGGCAGTCGGCCCATTGGTGGCGGGAGCTGGGTCTCGCCTCGACATGGCGGCGACAAATCAGCCCACTCGCTGGGGAGCAGTATTCCCCGATCCGTTTCGAATCGGCGCTAATGGCGGCATTGGCCTATTGTTGATGACGATGATTACGAGACGAGATGCAGCCCTGGCCCTTGACATTCCGCTTGAGATGGCCCGGCGGCACGGCATACCTTCGCGGCTCAGCGAGGAGGACCTCGCCGAGATTGTGGCTAATCCGCCGCAGTGGCTACTGCAGTCCCGCGACAACCGCACAGGCAAGAGGCCTGTCTGGGTTGAATTGCGGTGCCATGTCTGCGGCTTTTCGGAGGCGGCGCGGCCTAAGAAGTGGTGGCCTGAGTTTACTTACGTCATCTGCGGATTCCACGATCCACAAGAGCTGCCCGAACTCGGGGCCGGGATGCGCCGGAGCGAATTCGATGGTGTAGGCAGTCGCTTCATCGGCATAGTCGAGGATCCTGTAGCAGGTTCCTAACGCCGTCCAGATCAGCTGCTTAAGCGACAAACAGGCCGGAAGCGTTATGCCTCCGGCCTGTTTCCGTTGGTGGAGATGGGGGGAATTGAACCCCCGTCCGATGTTGCGTTGCCAGGACTTCTCCGGGCGCAGTTTGCTTCGGGATTTCTCGGCCCCAGCCATCCTGCAAACAAGTGGCTGACCCGGGCCCAGCCGTCTAAAAGTCCCGGACACTCCAACGGCGAAAGTGTCCAGCAGTGGCCCTCTAAATGACGCCAGAAACCGGGTCGAGAGCGTACCCGGACTGACGGACTATGCCCGCTGCTTAGGCAGCGAGAGCGAAGTCGTGCTGTTTAGATTCAGCAGTTATTTTTTTGCAGAGAGCGTTAACGAGATAGCCCTGCATCCTCGGCCCGCTTCCCCTGGCGCGACTAACATCGTCGAAACCTGTCATCCCCATATTGAATTACCAAACCGGTGGTTCGCACCGGACTATCTATTCTAACCACAACATCTGCGAATGTATTCCCGAGGCCTCAGATGTTTTATGGCCCTCCGGGCACGCGCTGATTTACGCTCTATTTAGGCTTGCCGGCGACCACTGTGGCCGCCTCGTCGGGTCAAGGAGCTACTCATGCTGGTCAAGGCTGGGTGGTGAATCCCTCGCTCACGGAGATTCCCGATGAACGCTGATCAGGCAGAGCTGCGGTTGCGCTCACGCATGGCACGCAACGCTTCGCGCTTGTCCTGCTGTTCACGCAATGTCTGACGCTTGTCGTAGTCCTTCTTACCGCGGGCAATTGCGATTTCAACCTTCGCCCGGCCGTCGTTGAAGTAAAGCTGAAGGGGCACAATCGTGAAGCCTGATTCGCGGATCTTGTGTGAGATCTTGTTCAACTCTTCGCGGTGCAACAGGAGTTTCCGTCGACGCCGGGCGGAGTGATTGGTCCAACTGCCGTTGAGATACTCCGGAATATAGACCGCTTCCAGATACAGCTCATCGTTGTAGAAAACGCAAAATCCATCGACCAAGGAGGCCCTGCCCTCACGCAAGGATTTGACCTCGGTCCCCATGAGCGCCATGCCGGCCTCAAAGGTATCCATAATGTGGTAGTCATGCCGGGCCTTACGATTGGTGGCCACTACCTTCCGGCCACTTTCCCTGGGCACGGGGCAACTCCTTCTGGTTCAAATCCACTTAGTTAAAAACATCCAGTATACCGGCGTGGAACAAATCCCTCGCTGGCTACAGCAGGCCCATGGGGTTGACCAGCGAACCGTTCAAGATGGTTTCAAAGTGCAGATGGCATCCGGTCGAGTTGCCGGTTGTTCCAACGTAACCGATAACATCCCCTTGGCTGACCCTCTGGCCGACGGACACAGCGGACCGCGTCAAGTGGAAGTAGTTCGTGGCCAAGGCGCTGCCGGAAACTACCCCATGGCTGATCACTACCATGTTTCCGGCCGCACCGCCCCACCCGGACGTCCAAACTTCGCCACTGGCAGGCGCGCGCACCGGGGTGCCGCAGGCTGACCCATAGTCCAGTCCCGTATGCATGTAACCGCCGGAACCGCCAAAATCGATTGTGCCGGCGGGGGTAGCCCTCCACCCATATCCCGAGGTCACCGGGCCGGACACCGGAGAAGCCAGACCGAACGAGGACGACTCGCTCGGCGCGGCGGGCGGTGGTTCGACCGTGGGAACAATTTGCGGGACCGGCTGGTTAGCTGCCGCGGCAGCCGCCTTCGCGGCCTTGATCCGCGCCTGCTCCTTCTCCCAGGCCGCTTGAGCCGCCTTGCGCTCGGCTTCTTCCTTCTTACGGCGTTCTTCGGCTTCGCGTCGGAGCCTTTCCTGCCGTTCGGCGATATCGGCCTGCACCTGCTGGTGCTGTTTTTCGACCTCAGCCAGCTGCTGCTGGATCTTCGGTTTCTGGGCCTGGAGTTTGTCCGAAAGGGCGGAAGTATCCGCGATCAGCGTGTCCACTTTCTCTTTCTCGGCTGCGGCCTCATCCCGAGCAGTCTGCTCGGCAGCCAATGCCTCTTCGGCCTGCTGCTTGAGGTCCCGGATTTCTTCCTCGACCGCCTCGAGACGGGCCTTCGAGTTCACGTTCGTAGCGTTCTGCTGGGAAAGCTTGTTCAATGCGGCGTTCTGGCTGCGCAAGGCCTGGTCTGCCAAACCGATAGTATCGGCCAGGCCAGAGTCACCCTCCGAGCCAAAAAACAGCGTCAGGTTAGACGGGACCCCACCCTGTTTGTAGGCCTGGGTGGCGATCTGCCCTATGATCTCCCGGGTTTCAGCGAGCTCTTCCTTGTCGTCGTCGAGCTGCTTGTTAATGTTGTCCTTGGTCTGCAACGCCATGTCCACGCGCTGAGCCAGAGCGGCGACCTTGTTCGCCGCTTCCTCGACCCGTCCCTGCGCATCTGCCAGTTTCTGCTGGGCCGCTGGCAACTGGCTCTGGTACTCCTTAAGCTGCTTTACAGTCTCTATGATGTCGGCGTCCAGGAACTCCAGCGAATGCTCAACTTCGGCCATTTCCTGCTCGAGCGCTTCTTTGCGATCGTCCAGTTGATCCGCCTGTGCCGGACCTGCGGTGCCGAGGGAAAACGCCAGGAAAACGGCCAGCGCGGCGCTGATAATCCCCTGCGGCAGACACGACTTCCTACCCGCGTGTAAACGGTTCACTGTCCGGTTCCCCAACCTGTTGTTCTGCTCAGTAGACATGATTCTAGACCTTCAAATAGCGTCGGAGGGTAAGAAGAGAAGAAATTCCTGCCAGCACGGTACCGAGCAGGATCAGCGCGGGTGCGATCAGGAGCACCGATCCCTCCGATATGAACGCCGTATCCGGATATTGCTGTGCCAGCCAGTCGCCGATAAAGAACCGCGCCACTGCCCACAACGTGACCGAGGCCAGCAGTGCGCCGATGACAGCGGCAATGACGCCTTCCAGCACAAACGGCAACTGGATCACCGCCTTCGAAGCTCCTACCAGACGCATGATGCCCGTCTCGCGACGTCGACTGAACGCCGAGAGACGGATAGTCGTCGCGATCAGCAGGATCGCGCACACAATCATGATGGCGGCGATACTGACCGCCACGAGGGAGGCTATGTTCATCACGCTGAAGACTCGTTCGAGGATCTCCCGCTGGTCCACAACAACTTCGACGCCTGGCAACGAGGAGAAGATCTCGTTAATGACCTCGTACTTTTCCGGGTCCACGAGGCTGACCCGGAAGGACTCCGGTAGCTGATCCGCGGTTACGGAATCCACAATCGGCGAGTTGGCGAACTGGTCGCGGAAGTGTCCCAACGCGTCCTCTTGCGACTCGTACAGGTAAGTGTCCACGTACTGGGCGACAGCAGGCGACTCAAGCGTGTTTTTGATTTCCGCCCGCTGTTCGTCGGTTACCGGCCCGGAGGCACAGCTTGCCGCCGTCGACGTATCGACGCAGAGGAAGACTGCGACCTGGACCTTGTCGTACCAGTAGCCCTTCATCTGGTTGATCTGCAGCTGGAGCATACCGGCAGCCCCGACGAACGTCAGCGAGATGAAAGTGACCAGGATGACGGAGACGACCATGGAAAGGTTGCGGCGCAACCCGGAACCGATTTCACCAAGAATGAATGCGAGTCTCATTTGTTATCACCTTGGGCGCCAACGTAGATGCCTTCGGCTTCATCGCGGACCAATACGCCGTCGACCAGTTCGATCACTCGCTTGCGCATGTCGTTCACGATCACGTTGTCGTGCGTCGCCATGACGACGGTAGTGCCGTTTTGATTGATCCGGTCCAAGACCTTCATGATGCCCATTGAAGTGGTGGGATCAAGGTTTCCGGTCGGCTCATCGGCCAACAGGATACCCGGCTTGTTCACGATGGCCCGGGCAATAGCCACTCGCTGCTGTTCGCCGCCGGAGAGCTCATGGGGCATACGGTGGTCCTTGCCTTCCAGCCCGACCGTTTTAAGTACTTCTGGAACCGTCTCGCGGATCATGGCCCGGCTCTTGCCGATCACCTGCATGGCGAAGGCAACGTTGCCGGCGACGGTCTTGTTCGGCAACAGTCGGAAATCCTGGAAGACAACGCCGATGCCGCGACGCAGTTTCGGCACCCGCCAGCTTGGAATGTTGGCGACGTTCTGGCCGGCCACGTAAACGGAGCCACGGGTAGCCCGGTCCTCCTTGAGGACCAGCCGGATGAAGGTGGACTTCCCTGATCCCGAGGCTCCGACCAGGAACGCAAAATCCCCGCGGTCCACTTCAAGGCTGACCTTGTCCAAAGCGGGTCGCGTGTTCTGGTCGTAAATCTTAGTGACGTTGTCGAATCTAATCATGACTACTTCGTGCCCAAATACAGCTGCCGACGGCTCGGGCCTATGGTTGAAGGAAAAATCATCGGCGTACTGACTATATGCAGTACGCCTTGGGATTTACCTGCAGGCCCCTAACGGGCGTGTCGTTCAGGCAGGGCCAGCGGCAGGAAGCCGGGGTCGGCAATGCACCCCATCTACGTGGCATTCTTCCTCGTGAGAGCAGTTGCGGAACGATCGCCTGCGGCAACAGCGCAGGCGATTGGTTCCCTCACAATTGTATAGTGATTCATGTCACCCAAGTCCCTGGCATTGGCCGGAAACACCGGGTGAACCTAACGTGCGACTGCGTTCCTGGCCGGGCCCGCCGGCACAATCGGGGCTATTCCGCCGCGTTTCGGTTGTTAGCACGCCAGCGGATACCCGCGTCGATAAAGTCATCGATCTCGCCGTCGAATACGGCAGAGGTATTGCCCACTTCATGTTCCGTACGCAGGTCCTTAACCATCTGGTACGGATTGAGTACGTAGGAACGCATCTGGTCACCCCAAGATGCCTTGACGTCCCCGGCGAGGGCCTTCTTCTCCGCATTTTCTTGCTCTTTTTTCAGCAGCAGCAGCCGGGATTGCAACACGCGAAGCGCGGCGGCGCGGTTCTGGATCTGCGATTTCTCGTTCTGCATCGAAACCACGATGCCGGTGGGAAGGTGCGTCAACCGCACGGCCGAGTCCGTGGTGTTCACCGACTGTCCGCCCGGTCCGGAGGAACGGAAAACGTCGACCTTGATCTCGTTGTCCGGAATATCAATGGAGTCCGTCTGCTCGATCAGCGGGATCACCTCGACCGCGGCAAAGGACGTCTGGCGTCGGCCTTGGTTATCGAAAGGACTGATCCGTACCAGGCGGTGGGTACCGGCCTCGACCGATAACGTACCGAAGGCGTAAGGTGCTTTGACTTCGAAGGTCGCCGATTTCAGCCCTGCTTCTTCGGCGTAAGACGTGTCCAGTACCGACGTGGGGTACCCGTGGCGCTCCGCCCAGCGCAGGTATAGACGCATGAGCATTTCCGCGAAATCCGCCGCGTCAACGCCGCCGGCGCCAGCGCGGATGGTGACAACAGCTTCCCGCTCGTCGTACTCGCCCGAGAGCAAGGTGACGACTTCGAGCTGGGCAAGCGCTTTCTTCAATGCCCCCAACTCGTTGGCTGCCTCCGCCATCGAGTCGGCGTCGTCCTCGCCCTGACCCAGTTCAACGAGGACCTCCAGATCGTCGATCCGTGCCTCAAGTTTTTCGAGCCGTTCGAGATCGGACTGGCGGTGCGAGAGCTTTGACGTGATCTGCTGTGCTGCGGCAGGATCGTCCCACAGATCGGGCACGCCGGCCTGCTCGCTCAGCTCTGCGATGTCCTTGCGGATGGTTTCGACATCGGTCACTGCCTCGATGGAGTCATAGGTGGCGCGCAGGGCGCGGATTTCTGCGGGAAAGTCGATCTCAGCCATGGTTCTCCAAGCCTACGCCATGGTGGGAACGCCGATGCGCTTCCCGCGGCTAGGCATCCACTCAGCGCTGGCACCTGGCATCAGCGGCGCAGTTCCGAACGGGCATCACTGGACACGGTGATCGGCACACCTGCCGGCACCAGAAAATTCACGATAGGAGGATGTACTACGGCGGAGAGGACCACGTGGGCAGTACGGCTTTCCGGCGAACCAGTGCCCGGGTTGATGGACAGACCGTCGAAGCGACCCGCCGCACCGGTATCCGTAATATAGCGTTGGACGGCGCTGTGGACGGTACCGTCGCTCAAGGTTGGAACGGGAGCACCGGCAGAGCCCTGGACGTCCGCGAGCGCAAAAGTGTCTGCGGCGGCCAAGGAGGCTCCGTCTGCCACCGAGAGCAACTTCTTGCGCTCTACGTACACGGCTGATGCAGCCATGACCACGGTGAGTATCAGCAGGCTCAACATCACAAAGCCGATGATCAGGACCGCTACCTGGCCATCATCGTCCCGTGCATTCCGCCCTTTACCGGCAAGGCCTGCCGGCCTGCGGGGCCCGATGAAGCGGCTCATAGTTCCCGGCAGATTCATCCGTAACGCTCGACGATCTGGGTGGCGGTGGATGTCACCGTGGCGAAGGACAGGTCCAACCCCGACATCAGCGGCAACGGTACTTCCAGGGAGACGTTGACTGTCACGGTTGAACCTGGTTCGAGACATGCGCCGCCGCCGCAGCCGACAGCCATCCCGAGATCGCCTGGCCCAAACCCGAAATCCTGTACGGAAAGCAGCGCTGCCTGTTCAGCCTGGCCATGAGCGGCCGCGGGTGTGTCTGCCGAGACAAAAACCTTTGCTGCATGGTCGGCGGCGCTGACGACGGCGAAAGAGCCGCCCTGAATCTGGGCCACGGCGATGACGAAGTAGACCACCGGCACGAGCAGCAGCGTGCCAAGGAAGACGAACTCCACAACAGCACTGCCCCGCTCCGCAGGCTCATCAGGACGCACTGCCGCTGCCAAGCGCAGGCGAAGTTCGCCCGGCCACCTCGACGGCCGGTGTTTGCTACCGCGGCAGTGCTGCATGGCCCTCCACCTCCAATCCGCCTGCAGGACCGACCAGTCCGACCGCTGGCAACGGAGCGTTCACTGTCACGCGAAGTGTCCTGATTCCCCCACGCTGGATCTCTTCCACCTGTACGTCCGTGGCATAGGCAGAGTTCAGGGAGCCGGTAATCAGGGATACCGTGCGGCCCCGGGCGTCTTCTGGCCCGCGATCTGCCAACGCACCATAGCGGGCCCCGGAACCGGCGGCATCGATCAAGGTGTTCCGCACGTGCAGAACAAGTGCCAACTGCATGATCGAGACGAAGATCAACGTCAGGACACCGCCGACCAGCACGAAGTCCACAGCCGCTGAGCCACGTTCGGAGCGAAGACCGCCCGAAGCGCGCAGCAGTGTTATCAAGCGGCGCATATCAAGGCTGGCTGACGCGTCCCATGGCATCGTTGAAAAGGCCTTCGAGCGCGGGTTTGGCAATGGCGAGGATCCCGGCGACAAGCACAGCCGACATTAGGGTGATCATGACCCACCCGGGCACATCGCCACGCTCGGGGTCCTCGCCGGACACGACCGTCCGGAACCGACCGGCGAGCTGTACCAGCATCATCGACAGCAGTACAGCTGCTTTCAGAGTGAAGGAATACTTGTTCATTTTCCGCCTTCTTTACCTTTGATCCGTTGTGAAATTCTCATGGGCTGCGCCTTCACCAGCCCAGATTGATCAGGGCCAACCCCGGATATACAGCAAACAGGACGGTGAGGGGCAAGACACCGAACACGAGTGGAACCATCATGGCGATTTCCTTTTTGCCTGCCGATTCCATGAGGCTGCGTTTGGCCATATCCCTGACGTCCTGTGCCTGAGCCCGAAGCACATCCGCCAGCGGCGTACCTCTTTCAACTGCCACAGTGATGCCGTCAACGAACCGCACCAAGGCCTGAAGTCGGCTCCGGCGCGAAAAGTCCTGCAGCGCCGCCAGCAATGGCGTCCCCGACCGGGTATCTGCCAGAACGGTAGCGAATTCGTCGGCAAGTTCGCCGTGAGCGCTGCGGCAGATTCGTTCCAGAGCACCGGTGGTGCTCTCCCCCGCGCTGACAGCGAGCGCCATCAGTTCCGCCAGACTGGGGAATTCGGCCAGCATCTTGGTTTCCCGGCGCTGTATCTGCACGGTCAGCATGTAGTCGCGCATCAGGAATCCGCCCGCGGCGAGGCCGATTGTGAGAATGATGCCCGTAATGGGGTCTAGCCCTCCCCCTGCCGCGGATACCAGGGCCAGCAGAATTCCGGCGGCAAGTCCCAGGACCGCCCACAGCAGTTGCTCCGCCCTGAAATCGACGGCCGTCTGGCGGCGGCCGGCCTGCGCCAGACGCTTGGATAACACGGTCGTCCCGAGGTTGAATCTGCCTAGCCAGGAAACGGCGTCGAGAAGGACCGGCCGGATGATGCGTTCCAAGGGGCCGAAGGGGGTCACGTTGACCGGTCCTGCAGCCAGCAGCCTGGACTGGACGTCCACCGATTTCAGCTGAGGGGCGATTCTGTCGACGAACCGTGTCCTGCGCACGGAGGGGAGCCGCGTCAGGACCAGCCACAAGCCGGCGCCGAGGCCTGTCCCCGCGAGGACGCCCATGGACATCAAATGTGTCATTGCATCACCCGTTCGTCTTCGGGCAAGGCGCCGATGCGGAGCATGAGCCGGTAACAGACCAAAGACACGACCAGACCGCCGAGCAGTACCATGGCCCCCGCCGTCGAGTTATAGGCGGCAACGGCCTCGGGCCGCGTAGCCAGCAGCATCAAGATGATCCATGGTGCGGCAACGGCCAGCCTCGCGGCGCTGACTGTCCACGATTGACGGGCCTCCAGCTCGCTTCGGGTGCGGGCACTGTCGCGAAGAAAATCCGCCAGCGTACCCAGCAGCCTGCCCAGGTCGGAGCCGCCCACCTCCCTCGTCATTCTGAGCGCTTCGATGATCCGGTCCGCGACGGGATCCGCAAGCCGATCCTTCAGCCGCTCCAACGACTGGTCGAAGCGCCCTCCGGCCCGATAGTCTGCCCCGAATTCGACGAACGCTGGACGCAACTCCACCGGCCCCCGGATCCCCAGCTGTATCAGGGCCTCCGGCAAAGAGAGGCCGGCGCGAATGGCGGAACGAAGGTGGTCCACTACGTCCGGCCAAATTTCGCGCATGGCCGCCACGCGGCGCCTTGCGCGCCACCGCACCAGCACCAACGGCAACCATCCGCCAAATAGCGCGAAACAGCCGGCGATCGGAGGCGATTGCGTAATCACCAAGATCAGCAAGAAGGTAAAGACTGCCGTTCCGGCACAACTGGCAATAAGGCCGTTGACAGAAACTTTCTCAATACCCGATTGGTTGATGACCTCCTGCAAGCGGGTGAACCGTGGGTTACGGGGGCTCTTGGGAGGCGATTCCGGCAATTCCCAGCAGGACCACCAGATCAGGAACAGTCCGAACCCGCCCACAAGGCCAGTGGCAGCAGTCATGACATGCCGCCGAGCAACTGCATGACGTTGTACCCGGCACGGGCAAATTTGTCGTCTCCCGGACTGGCCGAATCGCTGGCCAGTAGATCTCCGTTCTGCCGGCTGAAAAGAGTTGATGTCTCGATAATGCCGTTTTCGACTCGGCGACCGAGCGAGACTATTTCGGCAACCTGCCGTTGGCCGGAGGCGCTGCGCGTGCAGTGCACGACCAAATCAATGCAGGAAGCTACCGTCGGCAGGACGAAGGCACTGGAGATATTCTCGCCAGCTAACAGGGGCAGTGTGCACACCTTCGTGATCGCGTCATGGGCACTGTTCGCGTGGATCGTACACATCCCTGGCAAGCCGCTATTTAGGGCAATCAGCATGTCCAAGCTTTCGGCTTCCCGGACCTCGCCCACGATCAGGCGGTCCGGCCGCATGCGCAGGGCTTCCTTGACCAGCCGCCGCAGTGGGATTTCGCCCTCGCCCTCCAGATTCGGTTGGCGGCATTGCAGCCCTACAACATCGCGTAGGGGCAGCTGAAGCTCGAAAATTTCCTCGACTGTCACCACGCGCTCGCGGCTGCCGATGCTTGCCGCAAGGCAATTGAGCATCGTCGTCTTCCCCGCCTGCGTTGCCCCGGAAACCAGGATGTTGAGCCCGCTGGCTACCGCGGCGGAAAGGAACCGCGCTGCCTCGGGCGAGAGCGAGCCCAGTTCCACCAAATGGTCCAGTTTCGACGCCCGGGCAATGAACTTACGGATGTTGACGGCCCAGTGCCGTTTGGTGATATCAGGAATTACCACATGCAGGCGGGAGCCATCGGGCAAGGCCGCGTCAACGAATGGTGACGACAAGTCAAGCCGCCGGCCCGAGGACTTGAGCATCCTTTCCACCAGGTCCCGTACCTGCTGCTGGCTCAGCGTGACCGAAGTAAGCTCGGATTCCCCGCCGCGCGCAACATACACCTCGGCAGGGGAATTTATCCAGATTTCCTCAACCAAGGGATCATCCAGCAACGGCTGCAGTGCGCCGAACCCTGCGACCGCATCAAAGACGTACTTCCTGGCAAAGTCAAGGTGCCCCAGCGGCGGCAGTGTCCCCAACAGGGACCGCTCGTCATAATCATTGACCGCGGCCTCCACCAGGCGGCGCACTTCCCCGCCTTGGTGCGCCGGGTCAATGCCCCTGCGGCGGATGAGCTCGCGCACCTCATCTTCGACAATGCGGATAGCATCCATCCGTATCCCCCTGGCGCACAGCGCCGTCCTGACGCCGGAACTCCGTGAGACTGGATCCGCCGTCGGTGTACGTTTTCTCTCCCGAGAGTAGGTGAAACGTTTGCGGCAGGCTAGGTCTGTGACGCGCCTTGTGGATAAACAACTAGTCTTAGTGCCAGTATGAATAGCATTCTGAAGGTCCTCGGGCCGTTGTTGAAAACGCTGCCCGAAGGCAGCCGCCGATTCCTGACCGGTTACGCCGCTGCTTCCGCAGCCCTGGCGCTGCTTGACATCGTGGCCCTGGGACTGGTCGCCGCCCTGCTCCCGGGGCTGGTCAGCGGGCAGCCGATGGTGTGGCCGGTTCTGGGTGACATCACGGAAAAGGGCCTGGTCCTGCCGCTGCTGATCTTCATCTGCCTGCTGATTGTCCTTAAGGGCATCCTCGCGGTGATGCTGCTGCGTTTCGCCACTAAACGCTTCGCCCGCCACGAGGTCGCCATCGGGGACCGGCTCTTCGCCGCCTATCTCGCCTCGCCCTGGGAGAAACGGCTGGGCCGCAACTCGGCTGAAATCGTCCGCTCCGTTGACGTGGGAGTGGGCATCACGGTCTCGGGTGTGCTGATGCCGGCCATGACGCTTTTCGGCGAGCTGGGCACGATGGTGGCGGTCGTCGTCGTACTTTTCATTGCCCAGCCGCTGATCGCCATTGTCACCATGCTGTATCTGGGCCTGGTTGCGCTGCTGCTGGCCAAGGTTATTTCGCCCCGGGCGGTGGCGATCGGACGCCAGAACCGCGAGTGGTCCAACCGGACAGCCAAAACACTGTACGAGGCGCTGGGTGCGCTGAAGGAAATCACTCTCGCGGACCGTGGGCCGGAGGTGCAGGAACAGGTCCACGGCACCCGGACCAAATCGGCCCTGGCACGGGCCGGCGCCATCCAGATATCGCAGATTCCCCGCTATGTTCTGGAGACCGCCCTGGTGGTCGGTTTCGCCCTGGTCGGCGGTGTTGGCCTGCTTGTCGGCGGTCCCGCCGGCGCCGTGAGCGCCATCGGGCTGTTCGCCATTGCGGGATTCCGCCTGATCCCCTCGCTGACCCGGATGCAGGCCGTGCAGTCCTCGGTCAACACCAGCGCATCCTTTGCCCGTCAGGTCGTCGAAGACATTCGCGAAGGCGACGAGGAAATGGCGCGCCAGAGCAAGGAACGGCCGCAGCACGACCTCGCCGACGCACCAGCGGATATTGTGCTCCACGACGTCTCTTTCAGCTATCCGGGTGCCCAGGCTCCTGCGCTGGACCGGATCAGCATCCGGATTCCAGCCGGCAGCCATGTGGCCTTCGTGGGGTCTTCCGGTGCCGGAAAATCCACCATGGTGGATATTCTGCTCGGGCTGCTGGAGCCGACCGCGGGCCACATCGAAGTGGGCGGCGAGCGGCTCGAATTCGTGCTGACTTCCTGGCGCAAGCGGATCGGCTATGTGCCGCAGGAAGTGTCCCTCTTCGATGCATCCGTTGCCCAGAACGTAGCCCTGGCCTGGGACGAATCTAAAGTTGATCGGGAACGGGTGGAAACGGCGCTGCGCCGGGCACAGCTGCTTGACACGTTGCTGGCCCGCGACGGCGGCATCGATGCCGTGGTCGGCGAGCGCGGCATGGCCCTTTCCGGCGGCCAGCGGCAGCGGCTGGGCATCGCCCGGGCGCTCTACGACAACCCGCAGGTGCTCGTGATGGATGAGGCCACTTCGGCGCTGGACACGGCCACGGAGGCCGCGGTGACCAAGGCGATCAACGAACTCCACGGCAACGTCACGGTCATCACCGTGGCCCACCGCCTCGCCACCATCCGCCACGCCGATATCGTTTTCTTCATGCGCGACGGCGAGGTGGCCGCCTACGGAACCTTCGACGACGTCGTCGCCCGGGTCCCGGATTTCGCGGAGCAGGCGGCACTGGCGGGCCTCACACCGCAGGAAGTGGCGGCCGACGAGCGTTCGGAGGCCTAGCGGCCGGCCCTAACTTCGCGGTACACCCCGGCGAGCTGCGCCACTGATTGTTCAGGTGAGTGGTTCGTGTTGATCCAGCCCCGGCCATTCAGCGCACGGGAGACAGCAGGCGGGTCTGCGAGCGCGGTCAGCACCTGCGCGGCGAGCCCATCGACGGTTTCGGCCTGCAGCACCGGAGACGGACCGGGGTAATAGCCGTCGCCGAGTTGCATGACCACCGGGGCGCCGATGGCTACGGCCTGCAACTCGCTCATGGCCAGGATTCCGGCGCTCTGGCCGACCACGGCGTGCGCAGCCGCCAGCCAGCGCAGGTAGTCCGGTTTGGCCATTTTCGGTACCAGCTGAACGCCCATAGCGGCAGCCCGGCCTGCCTCGGCGCCCCAGTCAAGTCCCATAACTTCCGTTCCGGGTACGACGGCGGCCAGCAGTGTGCGCGCGAGTTCCAGCTGCGTTTGGCCTCCTTTGGAACCATCCCAACGGGAGGCGAAAACCACGCGCGGCCGGTCCGCCGGAGCCCAAACCGGAAGTTCCTCCATGTCCACAGGGTTCGGCAGGTAACGGGCACCGGGATGCGCAGTCTGGGCGTGCTCGGCCAGATCGGGCGTGGAGTACACGACAGCGGCGGCGTGGTCGGCGCCCCACTGGATCGCCGGTCTGCGGGCCGGATCATAATACTGGGTGCGGATGTCGGTGCCGTGGAAGTGCAGCACAAAGGGCTTGTACGGCCGGGAGCGCACTACGCCTATGCGGGAGCCGGAGTGGACATGGAGCAGATCGGCGCGCAGAATCTTCGCTGCCCGGCCCGCTTGCCAGAAAAGGCCCGCCAGCAACCGCCTGCTTTTTCCCGCTGCACCGACGGGGACGCCGGAATCCGCGGGCGGCGTGCGGTTGAACTGCCGCCAGGGATGTCCGTCCTTCCTGCCGTATTTGACCAGGGTGCGGCCGACGTCGGCCGCATCGTACAGATGCAGGACCTTCGGTTCTGCCTCCAGACCGGAACCGGGAGCGGTGGCGCGGGGAGCTGTCCTTGAACCCGGCATGTATCAGGCCTCCGCCGGTTCCAGGAGAGCCGCGATCGCCCTTTCCCAGGCGCGGTTCTGGTGCTCGGAGGACAACTCGTCGGCGGCCTTGTCCGCGTTGGCCTTCCACTGATCGATCTGTTCACGGGTCAACGATTGCAGCACCGCACGCAGGCCTTCCGCGGTGAAGTCCTCGGTCACCGCGCCGAGGCCGTGGCGTTCGAGCAGCGTCTGCATGGCCGGCGACGGACCGATGATGAGGGCCGTCCGGGCTTGGACGGCCTCAAAGAACTTGTTCGGCAGGGCCTGGGCCAGATTGAAGTTGGTTGGCGGAATGACCGAGATGGACACGTCGTACTCGCTGATGGTCTTGACGAGTTCGGTGTACGGCACCGGGTCACGGAACCGGACATTGGGCAGCGGCTCCGCCTGGCTGCGCAACTCGTCCACATACTCCGGCTCGTTGGGCATGACGATGAGGTCCAGTTCCAGATCCTCAGGCACCCCGTCCATGGCTGCGATGATGTCCTCGATCCGTCGGTAGCGCTGTCCGGCCGAACTGTAGATGATGCGGATTTTCTCCCCGGTTGGGCGCGGTCCCAGCTCGGCGTACGGCGCCGCATTGGTGACCACACCGACGTCGACCCCGAAGTCCTTCTGGTACTGCTCGGCAATACCCTCCGAAACCGTGGTCACGGAACTCACCGCTGGCAGGTACGTGCGGCACAGCCAGCGGACATAGGGGGCCACCAGGACCCGCCACGCCGGCTTGTTGAAGTGCTCCTTCGGGGCGAATTCATGCAGGTCCGCGTGCACGCCGCGTTTGGGTTCCAGACTCAGCGCCAGGGGCACCGTGTTCGCGTCGTTGGCCAGGACACCGTCAAAGTGCTGCCCGCGCAGCATTCGCGAGGCCTCCGCAACGGCGGCGATGTTCCAGTACACCTGGCGGTACCGCCGCGCGGCCAGCCGTTTCGGATCCCGTGGCCAGCTGGGCAGCACCCGGTCCAGCTCGAAGTGTCCGGCCACGCCGTCCGGTGCGGGGCCGAAGCCGCAGGTGACAACCCGATACTTGTCCCGGAACAGGTTGATCTGCTTCAGCACGCGCGGATCGTTGCGTAGGGGCGAGAGGGACAGGATCAGCAGACTGCTGGCAGAGCGGTTCATGCAGCATCCTTTCGGCGTTGCGGGCTGGACCGTTGCCGCCGGGCAGCCGGCGGCAAGGCGGAAAGTACAGTGTCGGTGCCGGCGGCCAGAAGCGAGTTCAGGTTGCTGCGCAGGGGCGCCTCGATGCGGAAATTATCCTGCCAGCGCAGCGTCACGCTGCGCCGCAGCGCAGTGGCGGCATCCCGCCGTCGTAATGATCCCTGGACGGCCTCGGCGCTGACCGCGTCGCGCAGTTCCAGCAGCAGCCGTTCATCGGGCGCACTAAGCACTCTAGGCGCGGCCGGAGCCAACCCGGTCACCAGTTCAATGACGCGGCTTAGCTCCCGTCGGTCGGCTGCCGGCCAGCTGAAGTCCGGCCCCCGCCGTACCGCGGCACTGATGACATGGCCGCGCAGAATTTTGACCGCGACCGCAGCGCGCTTCCCCTCGGGCAGCGAGGTGAACCATGTTCCTGCTACCAGTGCCCGGACATCGCGGAACTGCTCCGCCAAGGGCAGCACGGCCGCGGTCACCCGTTCCACCGCGTCGTTCCCAACCAGGTAGGCCGGCCCCTGCGCCGGGTAGGCGATCCGTTCGCCGGAAAACCACAGCTTGAGCCCGAACTCCAGGTCCTCGCCGGTCCGCAGTTCGGGGGTCAGGGCCAGACCGTGTTTGGAAAGCAGGTCGCGCCGGAACAGCCCCAGCGGAGCGGTTCGGTAGGCCAGCCGGTCCCGCACCGGATCCACCAACATCCCACGGAGCACCCGCGCCCGCGGGGTCAGGATCCGCCGTCCCCCTTGGAGCCGCAGCGGCGCCATAACGACGGCGGCGCCGGCACCTTCCGCGGCGGCCAGCCAAGCGTCCACGGCTCCGGCTTCGAGCGTGTCGTCGGAGCCCATGATCCCCACGAATCGGGCCACTGCGTGTTCGAGCCCATAGTTGAACGGTCCGGCCGGCGAACGGATTCCGTCCGCCAGGGCCAGGACCCTGACCTGCTCGGCGGGCAGCCCGACGAGCATGTCGCGGATGGGCGCGGGCTCAATGTTGTGGCACACAACGGTCGCCAGGGCGCGGCCGGGCGCGGCCGCCGCGAGAACGGATTCCACTGCACGGCGAATCGGTCGGTCCGCACTGTGGACGGCAATGATCAGCTCGGCCTCCGGGGCCTGCCGGTCAGTCATTCCCGCGGCCTTCCCCGGCTGCGGCGTCCGGACGCGGCGCCTCGTCCAGGGCAATCCGACGGGCCAGCTTGGTGATCCGGGCTTCCAGCTGGCGCGTTCGGTGATAGGAACTGGCCATGAAAATCAGGAAGCACACAATCAGCCCGTAGAGCACCAGGTCTGTGCCACGGCCGATGCCCAGGAGATTGGCCACGCGCGTGAGAAGTCCGGGGAAGAACACCGACAAAGCGGCAACACCGGCAAAAAGTACCAGGAGAATGCGCCGTATGGCCTGGTGCCGGGCGTTGCCGGCACCCCGCATCAGGGCCAGCGCGCCGATGATGACGGCCAGGACCAGGACAATTTGGACAACTATGATCATTGGTTCACCTGAAGAAGAGATCCGCGAGGATGTTGACGCCGTTCAGCAGCGACTGCCCTTTGGCCTTGGAATATTCCGTATAGACGATCTTTACCGGGTGCTCCACCAGTACCGGTTTCAGGTTGGCCAGCTGCTGGATCAGTTCGGAGGCGTGCGCCATCCGGTTCTGCGTCAGCTGGATCTTCGCCGCGATCGGAGCAGAGATCGCCCGGAGCCCGTTGTGCGCGTCCGTGAGCCGCAGCCCGGTGGAGAAACGGGACTGCAGTGCCGCCGTGCGCAGCACCAGCCGCTTAAGCCGGGAGACGTCGGCAGTTCCTTCGAGGAAACGCGATCCGAGCACGACTTCGGCTTCGCCCGAGCGGATCCGTGCGAGCATGGCGGCGGCATCCTCAACCCGGTGCTGGCCGTCGGCGTCGAAGGTGACAATAGCGTCCAGCTGCGGGTCCTGGAGGGCGAATTCGATCCCCGTCTGCAGGGCCGCTCCCTGTCCCAAATTGACCGGATGTTCAACAACGACGGCGCCGGCGGAGCGTGCGATGGCCGCTGAACCGTCCGAGCTCCCGTCATCGACACAGACCACGTACGGAAATTCTTCGAGCAGTCCGGAAACTACCGAACCGACAACGGTAGCCTCGTTATACATCGGCACGACTACCCAGCAACGACTCACCTGCCTAGTATTCCACAACAGGCATAGGACGGCGCGCAGCCTCAGCAGCCGCTCAACCGAGCTCGCGCACCTGCCGATAATGGGCGTCCAGCTCTTTGCTGCTGCCGGCGAGGCTGCGATGTTCGACGACGAAATTCCGGGCCGCGCGCCGCATGGCCAGATACTCGCCGCTGCCGAGCTGAAGCAGCTGCAGCAGCCGGCTCTGGAGCTGGGAGAAGTCCGCTTCGCTGGCGAGCAGGCCGGTGGTGCCGTCGTCGAGCATTTCCGGAATCCCGCCGCTGCGGTACGCGAGCACCGGCGTTCCGCAGGCCTGTGCCTCCAGCAGCACCAGGCCGGCCGCCTCCCGCGCTCCGCCGGCCTCCTGGCTGGGCGCCACCAGAATGTGCGCCTGCTGCATCCAGCCGCGGATGGCTTCCCGGTCCAGCCGGCCGAGAAAATCAAGGTGCGGGTGGCTGGCCGCTTGTTCCTCGACGGCATCCCGCAAGGGTCCGTCCCCGATCACGACCAGCCGGTGATGGGCCTTCCGCCAGACGGCGAGCGAGGCATCGATCAGATCCCTGATGCCCTTCTGGGTGTTCAAGGTCCCTACGAAGAGCACCACCGGAACGCCCTCGCTGTCATGTCTGCCCGGGATAAAGTAGGCCGTGTCGACGCCCTGGTAGTGCACCTCAATCTTGTCCGCGTCCAGTCCGAGCGCCGTGGCTCGGCCTGCCAGATAGCTGCTGACGGCCAGGATCCGCTTGCTCTGGGAAGCGGCGGCCAGCACATTGCGGTGGTGCCACTTGGCCATGAACGTATCGGCCGGGTTCCCCAGCGAGACCACATCGGAACCGTGCAGGGTAGTCACCAGCGGAGTGCCCTGCCGGGATGCCTGCACGGCCGGCTGGGACCAGGTACCGAAGTGCTGGTGGATCAGATCCGGTTTGAAGCGCCGAATGGCCAGGGTCATGGCGGGCATGAACGCGGGCATGACCAATTCACGACGGCGGAAACCCAGCAGCTGGCCGGGCACAAAATCGGTCACGGGCACGGTAACGGATCTGTCGGTGATCTCGGCGACCAGGGTAAAGAGGTGGAAATCGTGGCTGGCCTTGAGCTGCTCGGCGTGGGCCGTGGCGAAGTACGTCGGCGGTACGCGCAAGGTGCTCTTGGTGATCGCGATCTTCACGTGGCTTCCTGACCCGGCTGTTGGCTGGTGGGGCGGCCGTGGCCGCGTCTGTCACAGCCATAGTAGCCCGGCAACACGGACCGGCTGCAGACCCGGCGGCAGGTAGGCTGGTCACGGTCCGGATACGGTCCGGGCAGGCACCGGGCCCACGCGTGCCGCTTCCCAGCACTGAGGTAAGGAATGACGGTGCCCCAACAGATACTTTGTATCTCCTTCTCCGACATCGAGGCCGATTCACGGGTCTTGCGCCAGCTGGCCTTGCTCGCGGAGGCCGGCGAGGTGACCACGCTCTCCTACGGCAACCGCCCGCCAGGCTCCGCCACGCACTTGGAAATCGATTCCGCCCTGCCTTCCCTCCCGCAGACCATCTCCGGCGTTCTGCGCATGGGACTCCGCCGACACGCATCGGTGGAACTGGCGGCCCCCGCGGTCAAACAGGCGCTCAATCTGGTCCGCGGCCGGACCTTCGACCTGATCGTGGCCAACGAGGCCCGTGCCCTCCCGCTGGCCCATGCGATCGCCGGCGGCACCCCGGTATGGGGCGACATGCACGAGTGGGCACCGGAAGAGCGCGCTCATGTTCTGCCGTGGCGGTTGCTCGTCAAGCCCTACATGTGGGCAATTTGCGCCAAATACCTACCACGTACGGCGGCGGTGACGGCCGTTAACGCTTCGATCGCGGCCTTGTATTCGGAACAGTTCGGCGTCGAAACCGAGGTGGTCCGCAACGCCGGCCCGTACCGGGATTTGGAGCCGTCGGAGCCGGTAGCCGGTAAAATCCGCTTGGTCCACAGCGGCGCAGCAATTCCGGGCCGGAACCTGGAAGGCACCATCGAAGCCTTCAGGGCTCTGGACGATCGCTTCAGCTTGGATCTGTACCTGGTCAAGGCGCGCGACGGCGGCCGGTACTGGCAGCAGCTCAAGGAATTGGCGGCAGGAGACCGCCGCATCACCTTCCACGATGCTGTCGCACCCGACGAGCTGCCGGCCACGCTGAATAAGTACGACGTCGGCGTCTTCAGCCTCCCCCCGCGCACCACCAACCACAGGCTCATGCTCCCGAACAAGTTCTTCGACTTTGTCCAGGCCCGCCTGGCCCTGGTGTTCAGCCCCTCCCCCGAAACCGCCCGGCTGATGCACCAGTATGATCTGGGTGCCGTAACCGAGGACTTCAGCACGGAATCCCTGTCCCGCACGCTGGCTGCGCTCACCGCCGAGGAAGTGGAACGCTACAAGGCGAATGTGCATCGTGCCGCGCAAGCCCTTAGTTCTGCCGAGGACGAGGCGGTCACCCGCGGCCTGCTGACCCGCCTACTGGGCTGAGGATTCTTCTTCCCGGGCAAGCCCGTTCAGTTCCGGCCCCGTCCTGCTACGGAGGCAACAGCATCAGCCGCGCGGTTCCCGACGCTGCGCAGTGAGTAATTCTGCTCTACCCAGCTCGACAGCCGGCGGCGTTCGCCCTGGTCCGCGGGCTGCTCCAACACTTCGCTCATGGCAGCTGCCACGGCGCCTGCGTCCCAGTCGACGCTGTGTCCCAGCGAATTTTCCGCGACGATCGCGCGCAGCGGGCCTACGCCGGAGTAGATGACCGGTGCGCCGCAGGCCAGGCTCGCGAAGGCCTTGGTGGCGAACGCAAAATCATAGCCCCGTGCGGGCCGGACAGAGGCCAGCCCGGCTGCAGCCTGGCTCATCGCTGCAGCTATCACCTCACCGCCGGCCACACCCATGAAACGGATGCGCCTCCCGGCCGGCGCCGCCCTGCGTTTGAGCTCTTCAAGCTCCACGCCCTGCCCGTACATCAACAGCCGGGCTTCGGGATGGCTGTCCAGAATCTTCAGGAAGCCGTCCACGAAAACGCCGGCACCCTGGATCTCGGACATGGTGCCCGCGTAAACGAACGTTGCCGGACCAGCCGTCGCTTCCTGCCAGTCCGTGGCCTGCAGCGCAAAGGTATCCGTGTCGATTCCCGTGCCGACTTCGGTCACGGCGGCACGGCCGTCCGTCAGTTCATGAACGGCATCGCTGACACCGGACGAGACGCTGAGCACTCCCGCTGCCCCGGAAAGCACCCATTTCTCCACGGCGCGCAGCACCTTGACGACCACCGGATTCACGCCGATACCAGCCGCCGCATTCGAACTGACATCCGCGGCAAAATAAATGTACGGCCGGCGCCGCAGCCACGAGGCCACGCGGACCACCACGCCAGTGGTCGGAGGGGGCTCCACCAGCACGGCGTCGAAGTTCCGTGCTGCCAGCAGGCGGAAAAACAGCGGGATATCAAAACTGGCGTACTGCACGTAGCCTCGGACGGCACCGGTTTTATCGCGCAGAACCGGCCAGCGTTTCAGCCGCGCCTCCCGTGCTGCAGGCATACCCGCCGCACGGCCACCCGCAGCAGCACCGCGGGCGGAGCTGCCGGAATTCTCCGGAGTCCGGGTGGTCAGCACGGTGACATCATGCCCGCCTTCGACCAGTGCCCGGACGGTAGCAGCAAGCCTGTAGGCTGCGGCCCCCGCTTCCGGGGCATAGATCCGCGTCGCGACCAGAATACGCACGCCCGGTCAGTCCTGCAGCCGGATGGTCCTGGCCTCGCGGCTGGAGTCCACCATGGCTTCGGCAACGCGCAGGGTGTTCAGCCCCTCGCGCATGCTGACGATCCGCGCGGCCGGCGTTTCCGGGGCCGCCGCGGATTCCCCGCGGGCGGCCAGCACCGCGTCGCGGAAGGCTTCGTGTTCCAACTTCAGGGGCTCCCGTTTGGGGATGGCCAGGCGGGTGACATTGCCTTCGGAGACGCCGCGGAAGTTGGCCACGGAGTCCCACTGCGTGCTGATCGTGCCGTTTTCGTAGAAGGTCAGGTCAGCGGTGAGCGTATCGGCGAGGAAGGATCCGCGCTCACCGGTGACAACCGTGATGCGTTCCTTCATGGGCGAAAGCCAGTTGACCAGGTGGCTGGTAATGATGCCGTTGGCTAGCTGTCCGGTGGCCGCGACCATGTCCTCGTGCTCGCGTCCGGACCGGGTGGTCGCGCGGGCGCTGACGGACTGGTAGTCGCTCTGTGCCAGCCAGGCCGTCAGATCGATATCGTGCGTGCCCAGATCCTTGATCACTCCGACGTCGGCGATCCGCGCAGGAAACGGCCCCTGCCGGCGGGTGGCGATCTGGTAGACGGTGCCCAGGTCGCCGTTTTCCAGCCGCACACGCAGCGACTGCAGGGCAGGGTTGTAGCGTTCGATATGTCCCACGGCGCCGACCAGGCCCTTGGCCTCGAAGGCCTCAGCCAAGCGCAGACCACCGTCGACGGTGGAGGCGATCGGCTTCTCGATCAGAGTGTGTATGCCCGCCTCGGCCAGGGCCAGTCCGACTTCTTCATGCAGCCCCGTGGGCACCGCACAAACCACCATGTCCAGCCCGTGCGCGATGAGTTCCTCCACCGTGTTCCGGAGCGGCACGTCCGCCGCCACCCCATGCGGGTCCCCATAAGCATCCGCCACGGCAACCAGTTCAACCCCGTCGGTTTCGCCCAGCACGCGGGCATGGTGGCGGCCCATCATGCCCAGCCCGATCAGGCCGGCCCGCAGTTTGGCCATCGCCTACGCACCTGCCTTGGCCAGGGCGTTGACCGCGGTTACGATGCGGTCCAGATCCTCGGCGTCCAGTGACGGGTGGACCGGCAGCGAGAGCACTTCCCGCGAGGCCTGCTCGGTGTGCGGCAGGTCCGCGTCACGGTTGAAGGACGGCAGCCGGTGGTTCGGAATGGGGTAATACACGCCGGAACCGATGTTGTATTCCTCCTTCAGCGCGACCGCAAAACGGTCCCGCTCCCCCGCCGGCACCCGGACGGTGTACTGGTGGTAGACATGCTCGGCGCCGTCGGCCACGGCTGGCGTGCCCACTCCGTCGAGGTTGCCGGTCAGGAACGCGGCGTTGGCTTGGCGGCGTTCGGTCCAGCCGACTATCTTCCTCAGCTGCACCCGCCCGATAGCGGCATGCAGATTGGTCATTCGGGCGTTGAAGCCGACGAGTTCGTTCTCGTACTGGCGTTCCATGCCCTGGTTCCGCAGCAGCCGCAGCCGCCGCGCGACGTCGTCGTCAGCGGTGGAGACCATCCCGCCTTCGCCTGAAGTCATGTTCTTCGTCGGGTACAGGCTGAACATGGCAAACGTGCCGAAGGTGCCGACCTTCTTGCCGTGCAGGGCGGCGCCGTGGGCCTGGGCCGCGTCCTCGAACAACGCAAGCCCGCGGGAGCTGGCCAGGGCGCCGAGGTCATCCATGTTGGCCGGATGCCCGTACAGGTGGACGGGCATGATGGCCTTGGTCCGCTCGGTCAGGACCGCTTCGGCAGCCGCCGCGGACAGGCAGTAATGGTCAGGTTCGATATCGGCGAAAACCGGAGTTGCCCCGGTCAGCGCAACGGAGTTTGCCGTGGCGGCGAAGGTGAAGGACGGCACGATGACCTCGTCGCCCGGACCGATGCCGGCCGCCAGCAGCCCCAGGTGCAGTCCCGAGGTACCGGAGTTCACCGCGACCGCGGCGCGGCCGTCCAGCAGGACCGACGAAAACTCCTGCTCAAAAGAGGCAACTTCAGCGCCCTGCGCCAGCATGCCCGAAACCAGCACCGCGTCGACGGCCACCCGTTCCTCCTCGCCGACGATCGGCTTGGCAGCCGGAATAAAGTCCTTGCTCAATTAGTTCTCCTCGTTTGCCGGGGCCGCGTGCGGTCCGGCGGATCCGGTTTCCCGCAGCGTTCCGCCGTCTTCGATGTAGGTTGTCCCGGTCTCGGGACAGACCCACGAAAGCGGGTCGCCGCCGTCGTTCTGCCGCAGCGGGTGGCCGGCCCGGCCCACCCAGCCGATCCGCTTGGCCGGAACGCCGGCCATCAGCGCGAACGCCGGGACATCCTTGGTCACCACGGCGCCGGCGGCGACGGTTGCCCATTGCCCGATGGTCACCGGGGCAACACAGACTGCGCGGGCACCGATCGAGGCGCCGTCTTCGATGGTCACGCCCACCGGAGTCCAGTCATCGGCACTCTTCAGGGAACCATCCGGGCCCACCGAGCGGGGGTAGGTGTCATTGGTGAGCACCACGGCCGGGCCGATGAAGACACCACGGCCCAGCCGCGCCGGTTCGTAGACCAGGGCGTAGTTCTGGATCTTGGTGTTGTCCCCGATTTCGACGCCTGTGCCGATATAGGCGCCCCGGCCCACGATGCAATCCGTCCCCAGCACGGCGTCCTCGCGGACCTGGGCCAGATGCCAGACCTTGGTTCCGTCGCCCAGTCGCGCGCGGTCCGAGACGTCCGCTGTCTCAGCGATGAAGCTCACAGGTGATTCCTTCCCTGGCGGTGCCGGCCGCCGTCGTTATCTTGACCGTGCGCAACCGCTCAGGCCTTGCCGATCACACGGTAGGTCACGCCGGGCCACTGCTCGGCGGAGCTAACGCGCCGGCCGTCGATGAAAACCCTGATGCCGGGCAGGTCCGACGGTCCGAGATCCCGGTATTCGGCATGGTTGGCCTGTACCACGGCGGCGTCGGCGGACTCGCCCAATTGGTACGGCGCAAAGCCCAGCTGCGCCAGTTCCTCGTCGTTGTAGAGCGGATCGTGCACCAGCGCTTTGCCGCCGCGGGCCGTAATCGCCTCCACCGCACCGAACACACCGGAGAACGCCGTTTCCTTCACCCCGCCCCGATAGGCAGCACCAAGTACGACGACGCGCGCACCGGCCAGGTCGCCGAAAGCGCCTTCCAGCAGCCCGATGGTGTAATCGGGCATGCCGGCATTCGCCTCGCGGGCTGCCCGGACCACGGTGGCCTCCGGATCATTCCACAGATACAACCGCGGATACACCGGGATGCAGTGCCCGCCCACGGCAATGCCGGGCTGGTGGATGTGACTGTAGGGTTGCGAGTTCGAGGCCTCAATCACCTGGTAGATGTCGATCCCGGCCGTGGCCGCGTAGCGCGCAAACTGGTTGGCCAGCCCGATGTTGACATCGCGGTACGTCGTCTCGGCCAGCTTTGCCAGCTCGGATGCCTCGGCGGAGCCCAAATCCCAGACGCCGTTGGGCCGGGCCAGATCCGGACGCTCGTCGAAGTCCAGCACAGCTTCGTAGAACTCGGCAGCCTTGGCGGCACCGGCTTCGGACAGGGCACCGATCAGCTTGGGGTACTTGCGCAGATCCTCAAACACCCGGCCGGTCAGCACCCGTTCCGGGGAGAAGGCCAGATGGAAATCCGTACCCTCGCTCAGCCCGGATCCTTCCTCCAGCATCGGCTTCCACCGGGTGCGGGTGGTGCCGACCGGCAGCGTCGTTTCGTAGGAGACCAGCGTGCCGGGCCGCAAATGCCGTGCCAGTTCGGCCGTCGCGGCATCCATCCAGCCGAAATCAGGGCGGGCCTGCTCGTCAACGAACAAGGGAACCACCAGGACGACGGCGTCTGCCTCCGGTACCGCTTCGGCATAACTGGTGGTGGCCCGCAGCCGGCCTGAAGGAACCAGTTCGGCAAGCTTTTCCTGCAGGTGTGCCTCGCCCGGAAACGGCTCCTGTCCGGCATTGATCTTCGCCACCACGTCGGCGTTGATGTCGACGCCGAGAACCTCGTGCCCCTTGGATGCGAACTGGACAGCCAGCGGCAGACCGATCTTTCCCAAAGCTATGACAGCTATCTTCACCAGAGGGGAACCTTTTCTCATCTCTTGAATTTCCCGCCGTACGGCGGCCCACGTCCAAGCGTATCGCTACTTGGCCCGGTGCTTCGGATTGAACGTTGGTTATCCACAGGCGGGTGCACGATGCAAGCGCAAGCCGCGCCCCGCGGCCTATGGTGCTGGTGAACGTCACGCCAGCCGTCAAGGAAAGCCGATGCCCCTGCACCTCACGCTTGCTGCCGCAGAAGGTCTGCCCGAATCGGCTACGCGCTGGATTGCCGACCATCGCGAAATCGTCATCGAAAGCAGCGGAACCTCGTCAGGGAGCGTCTTGGCGAAGTGGCTGCGGGATCAGCTCGGGAGTAGGCAGTTGGTCCTGAGCGTTGGCGGCGAGCCCTTGGAAAGCCTGATGCCCCATAGTTTCCCGCTGGTAAACGGTGCCGTTGTGGTCTGCAGCGGCGCGGCTGCGTTCCGCCCCCGGCATCGGTTGTCCGCTTCCGACACTCCCGGTGCAGGTGCCTCAGGTGCCGCGTCTGGCCTCACTTTGGCGGTAACGGGCGGGCCGGACTCCGGCCGGATTTTTGAACTTCCGCGAGGAAACCATTCAATCGGCCGGGACGGCTGCCCCGTGGGCATCGATGACCCGGCGCTGTCGCGAAAGCATGCATTGCTCAGCATCACGGAGCGCGAGATCCGTATATCGGATGTCGGGTCGTCCAACGGCATCGAGGTAGATGGAAACGCGCGGAAGTCTACGGCGTTGACGTCCGGGATGGTCATCGCGGCTGGTAACAGCAGGCTCTCTTTGTGGGTCGGCAGCGAACCGCCCGAACCGCTCACCCCTGACGAGGACCTCGCCGCACCGGTGCCGGTTAATGCACGTGCGCCCGAGGGCCGAGGAAAAATGACACTGCTGCTGGCGGGGCTCCCGCTGGTAGCAGGCGTGGCCCTGGCCGTCCTGACCGGGATGTGGTTCTTCCTCGCGTTCAGCGGCTTGTCCCTGCTGACGGCTGCCATTCCCTATGCGGCAGGAGAATCACAGCGCAAACGCTTCAAAGCGGCCGTGGACCGGGCCGTTGCACATGATGCCGCGCGGCGCTTTCTGAGCGCACCGGATCCGGCAAGATTGTTGTACGGCTTGATCCTAGACGAGCCCCTTCCCGTCACGCCAGCGAGGCCGGAGCACCTGTGGCTTCGGCTCGGGACAGCAGAAGACGCGCCGAAGATCGAATTTCCTGCCGGGGCGGACAGCCGAGAGCTGCCGGCCCTGGCTGGGATGCCGGTGGCATTGGATCTGCTGGCGGAGCGCAACATCGTCGTCAGGGGCAGCAATCGCGCGCTGCACCGGATGCTAAATTCCTGTTTGCTGCAGCTGGGTGCCCGGGCTCTTCGTGCCCGGTTCCGGGTGATCTGCTTCGGCGATCCACAGTCACTTCCGGCAGCGGCACGGTTCCTCCCGAGCACAACACTCTGCAGCCGTCCGGATGCGCTTGCCAAACTGCTGGGGTCCGCTCCGGAAGAAGCCGTCGTCCTGATCGCCGGCAGGCCGGATGAAGCCGCGTCTGTCCTGGAGGGACTTGAAAACCGGCCAGCAGTCCTCTGGTTCGCAGGCGGAACCGATTCCGGCCTACGGATCGAACTGTCTTTCCAACAGGGCTTGCTGCATAAGGCCGCGGACCGTCATGGTTTCTTGCCGGATCTCGTTTCAGACCAGACCCTGGAGCGGTTCGCCCGCTTGTCTGCGGCCGCCGTACTGCCCGGCACCGACGCGGTGCTGGTAGGGCTTCCGGAAACGTGTGCGCTGGAATCCCTTCTACCGCAGACTTTCCCGGGGCCACGATGGGCGGCTAACGCTGCGGTACACGGGCTGGGCACCGTACTGGGCGTCGGCGAGTACGGCCCGCTGGAACTTGACCTGACCGTTGACGGTCCTCATCTGCTCGTCGCCGGCACTACCGGATCAGGTAAATCCGAACTGCTTCGGTCGCTGGTCCTGGGTCTGGCGCACGGGCACCCACCGCAGAAGGTGCACTTCCTCCTGGTGGATTTCAAAGGTGGAGCAGGGCTCGGGCTGCTCTCGGACTTACCGCACAGCATCGGCCTGCTGACCGACCTATCGGCGGAGAACGTCAACCGCGCCCTCATCTGGCTACGGGCCGAAGTCCAGCGGCGTGAAACGGAATTGACCGGCTTAGGGGCAACCGACATCAGCGAATGCCGGCCCAGCGTACTGCCGCGGCTCGTCGTCGTCATTGATGAATTCCGGATGCTCGCCGATGAGGTACCGCGAGCAGTCCCGGAACTCATGCGAATAGCGGCGTTGGGAAGATCGCTCGGTGTCCACCTGGTAATGGCAACACAGCGGCCGCAGGGCGCCATCACCTCCGATATCCGGGCCAACGTCACGACGGCGATCGCCTTGCGCGTACAGACAGCGCTGGAATCTTCCGATGTGATCGACTCATCCGCCGCGGCCGCCATCGATGTCGGTTTACCGGGACGAGCCTTTCTAAGGACCGGTTCAGGAGTACCATACGAATTCCAGTCAGCATCAGCGACGGTTCGCAGCATCGGGACAAATTTTTTGGCGATGCGACTTGAGGACTGGCTTGAGCGGGGAAACGGTCTGCCTGTTGAGGATGGTGGAGGTGACCTTACTTGCCGGCAGCCGCGGTCTCCTGCCCCTGACCCTGCCAAGGCACTCGTCGAGGAACTGCGCGAGGCCGCTGCCGCGGCGCAGCTGCCCGGACCCCTCCGCCAACTAACGCCCCCGTTGCCGAACGTCATCGTTGCGCAAGATCTCTTAACCGGGAGTGCTGGCACTGGGGACGTCGCTCTGGGAATGCTGGATCTCCCGGAGGAACAGTGTCAGCGCGTCCTCCGATGGCACCCCGAGGAGGACGGACATCTAGCTATCGTCGGGGTGGACGGCAGCGGAGCCCGGGAGCTGGTCGGTGCTCTGTCCGCGTCGCTACTCGCCGGAGATCCGGAACGCCATTGCTACGTACTTGACGGGGACGGCTCCCTTGTTGCTTCGGCAGGCGCCGGGCGGACTGGGGCGTATGCCGGCCCGCAAGATGTCGAACGTGCCGCACGCCTCCTGCGCAAGCTCTCAGAAGTGGTCGCTGACCGTCTGGGTCGCCTATCGGCTGCCGGACGCATTGGGGCTGAACCCGGCCCAATGCCTCTGGTTGTCCTTGTCACCGGGTGGGGCCGTTGGGCCTCTGCCTTTCGGAACAGCCGCCTGGCCTGGGCAGAGGAGTGTGTACAGGACATAGCCAGGGACGGCGGCAGGACGTCGGTCATCCTGGTGATGTCCGGAGAACGGGAACTCTTGACGGGGAGGTATTTCGGGCTCCTGGGCAACAAGCTCTTCCTTCCGGCCGGCAGTAGCCCGGAGAACCTCATGGCGTGGCCGAAGCTCCCGCCGATGGAATTCGTTGCCGGCCGCGCCCTGGTCCAAGGACGGATCGGCGCTAAATCCGCGGCCGTTGGCCAGTTGCTGGCCGCCGGCGTCCACCTTCCTCCAGTGCCGCCTCGAAGCCGCCCATTCAAGGTGGAGCCGCTGCCTGCGTGCATCGGCCTCTCTGGCCTGCCGGAAGCCATCCTGCCCGATGACAAGCATCTCGTCATCGGCGTCGAAGGCGATGAGCTGGAAGCATCGCTCATGAAGATAGTCCCCGGAGAGTCGTTGCTGGTCCTTGGCCGGGCCGGGAGCGGCAAATCCAACTTACTCCAGGTTCTGAACCGCCAGTCCGCAGGGCAGTTCCGGTGCCATTGGCCGCCTGCCGGAACTGAGCCAGAGCCGTTCTGGGAGGAGCTGGATATCAGGGAACCCGGGGCCTTGATGCTCGTCGATAACGCCCACAGGTTTGGTCCGACGGCACAGCGGCGCCTCGCTGAGCTGGTCGCGGCCGGCGCTGCCGCGGTTGTGACCGCCGTTCCCGGCCCGGCATTGTTACAGCAGATTCAGCTGGCCTCCGCGGCCCGGGTTGCCGGAACAGGTATGGTGCTTTCGCCGCAGTCTCCGAGCGACGGTGATTTTTTCGGGATGCGGCTTGACCAGGCGCAGTCCCCGCCAGGACGGGCTTGGTCAATGCGGCATGGCCGGAACGTGGCGCTGCAAATAGCCTTCGCGGACTGAGGCCGGTCCCAGCTACAGGGCCGTCGGTGCCGCGCCTTTGGTCAGGAAGTCCGTCACGGGACGGGTAAATATCAGCAGCATCACCGCGGCGGCCGGCAACAGCAACGCCAGCCCGGGACCGACCAATCCTCCGGAGAGAGTCGGCACCGCGATAACAATGATGAACAGCTGCCATACCAGGGCTGCCGCTCTCGTCCACCGGTAGCCGCGAAAAAGAAAATGGCTTACGGCCAGAAGCCACCCGGCAAGGAGCACCAACAGCACGAGTTGGAACACGGCTCCGCCGAAGGAGGTCGGCGTTTGCGTCAGCAAGCCGTAGACGAACCACCCAGCGACTGCCAAAAGTGCCAGTGCCTCCAGAACGACAATTCCGGCGATGACGATGATCGCGATCGGACGTTTGGCAGGTGCTGAAGGGGCCGTAGGTATTGACACATAGGCACCCTACCTTAGATAGTCGGTACTCAGCCGTTGCCATAAATCAGAGCAAAGCGGCATCGTATCAAGCCTGTGATGAATGACTCACGTTTCTGAACGATTAAGTCAGCAGAACCCCTTGTTTACACGGATTTAACGTGAAACTCTTGATCTGAAGCGAACGGGGGCCATCAGAGCCCCCTTTACTATGAGTCCGTTCGTGAACGTTTTCACAAGAGAATTCCATCGGACCCCATTTAAAAGGAGTATGTGATCAGCATGGATTGGCGTAGCCGCGCGGCGTGCCTCGACAAGGACCCGGAGCTGTTTTTCCCCGTGGGAAACACCGGTCCGGCACTGCTCCAGATCGAGGAAGCAAAGAGCGTTTGCCGGCGCTGCCCCGTGATCGACACTTGCCTCCAGTGGGCGCTTGAGTCCGGTCAGGATGCCGGTGTCTGGGGCGGCATGAGCGAAGACGAGCGCCGTGCTCTCAAGCGCCGGGCCGCACGGGCCCGCCGCGCTTCCTGAATCGCAGTGCCTAGGTAAGAGGCCGTCACCGAAAGGTGGCGGCCTCTTCCATGCCCGGACTCCTCAACGAGGGATCGTAGGGTCAAGGATCAGTTCGATGTTGACGCACGTTCCACCGCCCTCCCTCGGGCTCCATTCAATGGTTCCGCCCAGCTCACTAGTAACCAGTGTCCGCACAATCTGCAGACCGAGGCCGTCGCTCTTGGCCTCTTCGGGCAACCCGACCCCATCATCGGCGATGGTGACTTTGAGGAGTTCCGTCTCCGCATCGCTTGGCTCCCGGTGAGCCGTCAGCCAGACCGTGCCGGTCCGGCCGTCCAAGCCATGCTCGACGGCGTTTGTCACCAACTCGTTGATGACCAGCGCGAGCGGCGTTGCGAATTCAGACGGCAGTTCGCCAAAATCGCCGCTGCGTTCGGTGCTGACCGTCTGGGTAGGTGAGGCTACTTCCGCCGAAAGCCGGAACTGCCGCCCGATCAACTCATCGAAATCCACATTCTGCGCTAACCCCTGCGACAATGTCTCATGCACCAAGGCGATAGTGGAAACGCGACGCATGGCTTGCTCCAGCCCCTGTTTGCCTTCCTCACTGACCATCCGCCGTGATTGCATCCGAAGCAGTGCGGCCACGGTCTGCAGGTTGTTCTTGACACGGTGGTGGATTTCCCGGATCGTCGCATCTTTGGAGACCAGTTCCATTTCCCTTCGCCGCAGCTCCGAGACATCCCGGCAAAGCACCAGCGCGCCGAAGCGCTCCTGCTCATTGCGCAAAGGAATGGCCCGAAGGGTCAGGGTTACGCCGCGTGATTCAATTTCAGTCCGCCACGGCATCCGTCCCGTGACGACCAGCGGAAGCGTTTCGTCGACCATCCGGCGGTCTTTGAGCAGCCCCGTCGTGATCTCGGCCAGCGACCGGCCTTCCAAAGATTCCACATCGCCTAACCGTCGGAAGGCTGAAACGCCGTTCGGGCTGGCGTACTCAACGATTCCCTCGGCGTCCATACGAATGAGTCCATCGCCGACACGGGGAGCACCTCGGCGGGACCCCGTGGGTGAAGCGAAATCGGGCCATAGGCCGAGCGTGCACATGTGCAGCAGATCGTAAGCACACTGCCGATAGGTCAGTTCCAGCCTGGACGGCATCCGGGAGCTCGACAGATCCATATGGGAAGTGACTATGGCCAACGTCCTGCCATTACGCACCATCGGCACAGCTTCGACCCGCATGGCCATCTCAGTGGTCCAGTTGGTCTCGCCAGAACGCTCAATGACCTGCGATTCACGGGCAGCGTCAACCAGAGGTTTCAGATCCGCCCGGATACGCTCACCCACGAAGTCGCTGTGGAAGACGGTGTGCGTTGTTGACGGCCGGACGTGCGCCAATGCCACGTAGCCGCCGTCGGGAGTGGGGAACCACAACGCCAGATCGGCGAACGCCAGATCGGCGATTAGCTGCCAATCCCCCACCAAAAGGTGGAGCCACTCCGCGTCCCCCGGCCCAAAATCTGCATAATCCTTTATCGGGTCCGTAAAGATGGCCAAATTAGCTCCGTACAGTCGAACGCATCAGTCGCAGGGCAACTGATAGGGAGGCCATGTCATCATGCTCCAGCTGGTTGATTTCCTCGAACATCTTCTTTGCTCGTTCTATGCTCTCGGAATTGGCATTAACCCACTTCTGCATCCGGTCATCGGCATCAAGATGCGCTTCTGTGCTGTTCATGACGGCAAGCGTCATATCCGTGATGGTCGAATAGAGATCATCGCGCATCGCAGCACGCGCCAGTGCCTGCCACCGGTCTTCGCGCGGCAGTTTGGTAATGCGGTTTAGCAGGACGTCGACTTCGAACCTGTCGTAGACCGTGTAGTAGATTTGGGCGACGGTATCGACCGGCTCCTCAACGCGTACTGCAATTCGTGCTATATCCAGCAATCCAAAGCTTTCGAACTGTTCGGCCCACTGATGGGCGATCGTCTCGGGAAGTCCCCACTGCTCGCCCTGCTGCCGCCACTCCTGTACTCGCTCCAGGTCATTGCCGCGCAGGTACTTAACCAGCTTGGTCCGAAGCGGATCGATCAGCGGCTTGAAGGCCGCAATGCCTTCGCCGACCGGAGTGGCGCTGTCGGTATGGTTGACGTACCAGCGCACTGCCCGGTCGAGCAGCCTGCGGATGTCCAGATGGATCGTCGACCAGACCTCGGTCGGGAAATTGGCTGGTAGCTGGTTGAGTTGAGCCACCTGCTCGTCCAGTTCGTAGATTTCGCGAAGCGTCACGAACGCTTTGGCGACCGCAGCTTCGTCAACGGAAGTCTCTTCCATCACCCGGAAGGCAAAAGTAATGCCTCCCATGTTGATCATGTCGTTGGCGACTACCGTAGCGATGATTTCACGCCGCAACGGATGCAAGGCGAGGTCCGAGCCGAACCGCTCGACCAGCGGGATCGGGAAGTAGCCGCGAAGTACCTTGTCGAAGTACGGATCGTCGGCAAGATTGCTAAGGGTCAGCGCGCGGGTCAGTTCGATTTTGGCGTATGCGGCGAGAACCGACAACTCAGGCGATGTCAGACCCTTGCCTTTGTCGATGCGCTCGTGGAGTTCGCCGGTGGTCGGCAGTGCCTCAAGCTCACGGTTGAGATCGGCTGTCTTTTCCAGCCAATCCATAAGCCGTTCATAACTCGGGCTCCACTCGACAACACGTTGACGGTCATTGAGCAGCAAGACATTCTGGTCGATGTTGTCCTCAAGCACGAGCCTGCCGACCTCGTCGGTCATGGACTGGAGAAGTTGCGTGCGCTCTGCGGCCGGCAGTTTGCCCGCTGCCACCAGTTGGTCGACGAAGACCTTAATGTTGACCTCATGGTCCGAGCAGTCCACACCAGCGGAATTGTCGATGGCATCAGTATTCAGGATGACTCCGTTGAGAGCCGCTTCGATACGGCCACGCTGGGTCATCCCAAGATTGCCGCCCTCGCCGACGACCCTGGCGCGCAGATCTTTTCCGTTGACCCGGATGTTGTCGTTGGCCTTGTCTCCGACCTCCGCGTTGGATTCCGTGGATGCCTTGACGTAGGTACCGATGCCGCCGTTGTACAACAGATCCACTGGGGATTGCAAGATAGCGCGCAGTAGTTCCGGCGGGCTGATTGCGGTCACGCTCTCATTCAGTCCTAGAGCCTTACGGACTTCCGGAGAAAGCTCAATCGACTTGATGGATCGAGAATAGATGCCTCCTCCGGCGCTGATCAGTGACGTATCGTAGTCTGCCCAGGACGACCGGGGCAGTTCGAACAGACGCTTACGCTCGGTGTAGGACGATGCCGGGTCAGGATTGGGATCCAGGAATATGTGACGATGGTCGAAGGCTGCCACGAGGCGAATGTGCTTCGAGAGCAACATGCCGTTGCCGAAGACGTCGCCGCTCATATCCCCGACACCGGCAACCGTGAAGTCCTCCTGCTGCGTATCGATGCCCAGCTCGCTGAAGTGGCGCTTTACCGATTCCCATGCACCGCGAGCGGTAATCCCCATGGCCTTGTGGTCATAACCGACGGAGCCCCCGGAGGCGAATGCGTCCCCCAGCCAGTGACCATACTCTGCGGATAGTTCATTGGCGATATCGGAGAAGCTCGCGGTGCCTTTGTCTGCCGCAACGACCAGATACGTATCATCCCCATCTAGACGGACAACGCGTTCGGGTGGGACAACCTCCTGGCCCGCAGGCGTCCGGACAAGATTGTCGGTGATATCGAGCAGACCGCGGATGAATGTCCGATAGCTCGACTGGCCTTCTGCCATCCAAGCAGCTCGGTCATTTGCCGGGTCAGGCAACTGCTTGGCATAGAAACCGCCCTTTGCACCGGTCGGTACGATGACAGCATTCTTGACCGTTTGCGCTTTGACCAATCCGAGGATTTCCGTGCGGAAGTCTTCCCTGCGGTCGGACCACCGAAGGCCGCCACGTGCGACCTCACCGAAGCGCAGGTGGACCCCTTCGACCTGCGGTGAGTAGACCCAGATCTCGAATTTCGGCCGCGGGAACGGTGCTCCTTCGATGGCCTCCGGACGCAGTTTGAAGCTCACGTAGGGCTTGTTCTGAAAGTAGTTGGTCCGCAAAGTGGCCTCAATGACGTTGGCCAGCGTCCGAAGCACGCGATCCGCGTCCAGAGTCGGAACAGCCTGAAGCCCGTCGGCAAGGCTTGCGCGCGACTGCTCGAGGGCGGCTGCACGGGAATCCTCGTCCATGTCGGGATCGAACCGGACCTTGAACAACGAGATCAACGCATGGGCTACCGCCGGGTTTGCAAGCAAGGTATCGGCGGTAAAACTATACGAACCTGCATAGCCCAACTGCCGCACATAACGGGCGTAGCTGCGCAGCATCGAGACCTCTCGCCAAGGCACCCGTTCCTGCACGACCAACCGATCGAACCGATCGGATTCGCTTCGCCCTGTGACAACGGCGCCAAAGGCATCCTGCACGAGCCCGCCGGTGGCGAGCGGGTCCACCTCGGACGGATACTTCAGGCCCAAATCGTAAAGGAAGAAATCCTCGCCGTCGGCCGTGATGATCTCGAATGGGCGTTCGTCCAGAACCTCCAGGCCGAGGTTTTGAAAGACGGGCAGAATCTGGCTCAGTGACTGCGGCTCAGGCAAATAGAGTTTGAGCCGGGCGTCTTCGACCTTCGTCCGCACATCCGCAGGAATGTACACGTGCATGATCGGGCTTACGTCGGCCTTTTCGCTATAGCTCTCGAAGCGCGCGATGTCCTCGAGTGCATCTTCGACCTCGTAATCGACTCGGTAACTGGCAGGGAACGCTTCGGCCCACTTCGCCGAAAGCTTCTCGGCCTCCTCGCCGTCAAACTTTGTCCGTACAATCTGATCGATGCCCTCGGACCACGACCGTGCCGCAGCCGCCAGCCGCTTCTCAAGGTCTGCAACATCGATCTGCGGCACTTCCGAACCGTGCCTGAGCCTGATGCGGAAGAACAACCGTGCCAAGGAAGACTCAGTCATCCGAGCTTCATAGTCAATGGCCTTCGCTTCGAAGGTCTTGCGCAGTTCGTCCTGCATCCGCAGTCGTACCGCTGTGGTGTAACGGTCGCGTGGCAGATAGACCAGTGCCGAAACGAACCTCCCGTACACGTCTTGGCGGAGAAAGAGCCGGGTCCTCCGGCGTTCCTGGAGCCGCAGGATGCCCATGGCGATGTCCGCCAGTTCCTGGATACCCATCTGGAATATCTCATCCCGGGGGTACGACTCAAGAATGGAAAGCAGGTCCTTGCCCGAATGCGAGTCGGGTGCAAAACCGGAATGTTTGAGTACTGCATCGACCTTTTCGCGCACGATGGGAACGCTGCGCACGGAACGGTTGTAAGCGCTGCTGGCAAAAAGGCCGATGAATCTGCGCTCACCGTTGACGTTGCCCTGAGCATCAAAGCTCTTGACACCGATGTAGTCCAGGTAAGCCGCCCGGTGAACCGTGGAACGTGAATTCGCCTTGGTAATGACCAATGCGCGCTTCTCGCGGGCGCGGGCGCGACCTTCCTCTGTCAGATGCTGGACATGCCGGTCCTCTGGCAGTTCACGCATAATCCCGAGACCAGTGCCCTCGCGCAGCAACAGAACGTCCTCCCCCGCCTGATTGGCAAGGTCATATTCCCGGTATCCCAGAAAAGTGAAGTTCCCGTTGTCCAGCCACTCCAGGAGCTCCTTGGCCTCGTCAAGATCAGGTATCTCCTCGGCGCCGGCAACAGAATCCAGCGATGCGGCAATCTGCCTGACTCGGCTGCGCATGGAAGACCAGTCCTCCACAGCGACGCGGACGTCACCCAGCACCTTGCGGATTCCCTCAATGACCTGCCGTGCCTTCTCGTCGCCGGAGATACGTACAGTCTCAACTGAAATCCAAGACTCAATGTGCGAGGCTTTGTCACCCGTGGCGATGAACTCTGCGAGATTCGGCAGCGCGGCGGTGTCGCCGCTGGAGGCACCTAGGTGAGCCGGTACGCGTTTGAGCTCTACGAGTTCGTGGCTGGTCTGGTCACGAATGGCAATAAAAGTGGGATGCATGAGCATCCGGATAGCCAGGTCCTGGCGCACAATTTCCGCTGTCACTGAATCGACCAGAAACGGCATGTCATCGGTCGCTATCATGATGACACTGGAATTACGTTCGTTGCGAATGCCGATGACTGCTTGCCCGCTGGGCCGCCTCAATGCGAGCTCTCGATGCGCCATGGCCCGGGTTTCCAAAGTGTCGCCGCTATAGCTTGCAGCATCCTCGGCAGCCAGGTGCTCGTAATAGTTCCCGAGGAAGTCCCCGGGATGCTTGCCTGATGTGGAAAGATCCGTAGCACTGGATCCTGACGACATGAAAAACGCCTCCGATAGGTGGTCCAAGGCCGCCCCATTGCGGCCACACCTGCAAGCCTAACGCCAGCCGACTAAAACTACACTTTGAGGCGCCTGCGTCTGCGCGAACCGTTACGGCGGACAGGCAGGTCGCGACCAGCCAGCAGTGCGATAGCGTGGCGCAGGGGTGAATCCGGGGCGCTTTCGAGAAGTACGGAGCCACTGAGCAATGCCGCATCCGCGACATCGAAGTCGGCTGGCAGGAATGACTGCACCTCTTTGACGGGGCCGAATCGCTCCCAGGAGTGCCGGAGCTGGTCAACGGGCGCCGATCCGATCGATGATGCACGCACCTTGTTCAGGACGACACGGGGCGCAGCACTGGGAACAGCCTGTTCAATTTCTGCAAGCGCCCGGACGAGTCGCGGGACTCCAACGGCGTCGGCAGCTCCGACTGCAAAGACAGTATCGGCTAATTCGAGGCAACGAAGGGTCGCGCCATTGCGGCGTGGGGCCATAGTGTCAAAGCTGAGTTCTTCGTCGGCCTCGAGGCAGAAACCGCAATCGATGATGGTGTAGTCCGCGAGAGATCTGGCCAGCCCTATTATCGTGGCAATGGCTCCGGACCGCAGTTCCGGCCACCGCTCGGCCCTTGTGATGCCTGTCAGCACCTGGAGGTGCGCCCCTTGTACCGATACCTTGACGCTTATCCGTGCCAGGGCCGGTCCATCCAGGATGCCCTGATCTGCCAGCCTGCAGGCCTGGGCCAAGGCTGCGGATTCGTCCATCAGGCCGAGAAACGCCGCTACGCTCGCAGAATAGGTGTCGGCATCGATCAGAATCGTCCTCTTGCCTGAGGCCGCATATTCTGCCGCCAGATTCACCGCGACCGTCGTTCGGCCGGGCGCGCCCGCTGGCCCCCAGACAGCGATTACCTGACCGCCGGCTGACAGATCAGCGGGTTGGTCGTCCGGGATCTCGACCGGCAACAGGGCGTGGGCCGGGTCGGCATAGTCTCCCGCCACCTGGGTGCCTGTTACGGGAATATTCGCGACGGCTTCGGTGATAAGGTCGGCCAGTTGCAAAGGCTCCATCAAGACCGGTCCGCGGGCAACCCCCAGTGCATCGAATCGCCGGCGCTCCCCTTCATCGTCCGTGAGTACGACGACGGCAACCTGTGAGCTGTGAAGCCGCTCCAGGACGCCGATGCCAAGCTCGGACGTGTCGCCGGCAACAATTGCGGCACGGGCGAGCCCAGTCTGGCAGGCAGCAATCATTTCAGCGAGGGCATCGCACCTGCGCACAACAGTTACCGGACCATGCAGTCGTTCCAACCCGCCGACGAAGTCAGTAAACGTGTCGCCGTATGTAATAACGGGGATGTTCATGAACCGCTGCCCGGGTTTAGCACCACGTTGATCCGTGCACCGTTAGAAAGGGCATTAAGCAAGCCCGGCATTTTTTCATCTGTGACCAGTACATGCAGCTGGTCTATTTCCGCCGATCCCAGCGCAGGTCCTGTCTCTGTAAGCTGGGAAATTTCGGCACTTTCCAAGAGTCTTTCAGGAGGGCTGAAGCCGTTTCTGCCATCAGGCATGGCGACCCAAACGTCCACTCTAGCCCCCGCGCCAGCGCCCTCGGGAAGCGCATTGTCGATGGTCAGCGCGACCGGCTTCCGGTCCAAAGCGTCGGCTGTGCCCAGGCTGGCCCCCGGGATGAGCTCTCCCTTGCGTATGAAGGTTGTCGCGACCGCATTCTCAGGAATGCCGGTTTCCGCACTGAGGTAAGTGTGCTCGACTTCGCCTAGTCTGACGTTCACGATGGAAAATTCGTCTGAAGTTATTTTCTGGCCGACACTGATGTCGTCCCTGGCCGCGAACATTTCAACCGTCTTGTCCGCGTTCCCCAGCAACGCCGTCACGGAGGCAACTGAAACCAGAACCAGCAGGATACCGATGAGCAGCCGGGGGTCCTTCCACGATGGCTTCTTCAATCGTGCTGCGGGAGCAGCAAGGTCGGTAACAGCGCTCAAGGTACTCCCCCTGTTGGATTAGCAAATGCACCGAAGACAAATCCTCTGATCTGCTGAGACATTCGGTTGACGTCGCGGGCTCCGACCATTCTTATGGAGACGGCTTGAAAAACAAACCTTCAGGTTGCTGATGCGGCGAATTGTGGATAACAAAGTGTCATTTTGCATCAGTCCACAGCATCGAGAGCCGGATCGCGTCAAACAGCATCAACCGATGTCATAATGAACTTGACCCCTGCACAACAATTGCTGTCGAGGAGGACCTGATGCCTCGGTTTCTGACTTTGACCGATGTCGCCGAAATACTGCAGATATCATCTTCCCAGGCCTACGCACTAGTGCGCAGCGGTGAGTTGCCGGCGATCCAGATTGGCGGCCGCGGCCAGTGGCGCGTGGAACAGCTGATGCTGGACCAGTACATCGACAATAAGTACGCCGAGACTCGTCGTCTGGTCGAAGAAGCCAAATCAGGAAAGAACAACTAGGTCTATGCCTTCCCGCTGAGCGGGAGTGGAATCAAGCGCTTTGAATCCGGGCGGGTCGTTTCAATCCCCTGCGCGGACTGAGGCAAGGGCCCCAATCGCAGTAAATGGGACGGCATACACAGTCCGCACGTTACTGGCTCTCCGCGCCTCGCCTGAAGGAACAGCTGCAAGCTCAAAAAAATCGCTGCCGACGCGGTCGATCATGCCATTGACAGTCCTACTGGCTGAGCCCGATGCCAGATGGAGTACCACGTCGGCTCGGTCCCGTGCCAGCGCGCGCAGCGCGGAGCCCATACCGAGCCGCTTCGCCACAGACGACTTCTCAACTGACGAGCTACGGCTTAGCCCTTCCAGTAACTGGATTGCCGGCAGCGGAACGAGAACGCTCCTGGCCCGTTCGTTAAGGACCAGCCAGCTGGACCCAACGTGTGCCAAGGCCCCGGTGAACTGCAGTCCTCCGGATACTGTCAGCCGGATTCCCGAACCGATTTGCCCGCGTAACCGGTCCCCAAGCGACGTCTCGGCGTGGTTCAGCCGCGCAAGCTCGTTGGCTTCGGATTCAAGCCCCCGCTGGCCAGCGGCATGCAGTTGCGCTTCCATGTCCGCAAACAACGAGTCCCATCGCACTGCTCCAGCCTAGAAGCAGCATCAAAGAGGGTCAAACTGCGCCAAAGGGGTTTACACCGTCGCACGCTGATGCCATCATCGAGGGTCATAGCCATCTCAAACACATCAAATCGCATCAAACGATGTCAAACAGAACATTCTTTGCGTGGAGCGTGACATGAAGAAGACAGGAACGGACACAGTCGTCACCGTGATGATTCCGCTCTGCGGGGCAGCACTGCTGTGGGCAGGAGGCCGCATCAGCTTCGACGACGAGGGAACATGGCGTCCCTTGCTCTTGCACACGTACTCGGAATTACTAGCTTCCAGCGCGGCTCTGGTTGGCTTGGCGATTGTCGCTTGGTGGCTGGTTGGCATCGTCTGCGCTGTCGTCGGTGCCGTACTTCAGCGTGCCGGACATACCAAGCTCGCGGCTGCGTCCTTTGCCTGTAGCCCCGCATTCATGAAACGGCTCGCCACTGCCGTTATTGGACTCAATCTCCTAGCCGCACCAGTGGTGGCCAATGCCGCGCCCCCGGTATCCGGGACGGACAACGTATCCCAGTCAGCGTCGCTCCAGAGCAGTGCAGTTTCCCCGTACTTCCGGACGGGCCCGGCCTCATCAGGTGAATCCCATTCGGTCAGCCCTTGGTGGAAGCCGGCTGCGCCGCCGGCGTCACCGGGTCTCATCGCCAGGCCGATCAGCCAGACGAACGAGGAAGGCCGGGCCGTGACCGTGGGAGTCGGAGACACGCTGTGGGAAATCGCTGCCAAGGATCTGGGCAAGCTTGCCACCGACACCGAGATAGCGGCCCATTGGCCAAAATGGTACACCGCCAATATGGATGTCATCGGACCGGATCCTGCCGTACTTCTGCCCGGACAAGTCCTTCTAGCGCCCACAAACCGTTGAACTCGCCATCGCACCGTTAGATGAGGAAAGGCCATGCCATGAACAACGTCACCCCTATGCGGCAGGATAAGCCGGAACACGCGGACCGGGAGCTAACCGAGGTACAGGCGCTTGCGCCTGCCAGCGGAGCACCCCGGCCACTCACGGTCCGGCCAGTCAGGTCGCCGGATCCGGAGGATTACTTCGCACCCGTTATCCGGCTCCAGCCACGCACTCCTTCGCAGCCCGCTGGCCAGACAACGGATCGGGCGCCAGGCGGGCCGGTAGCAGAGCAAACCCACGGGATGGACGCCCAGGAACTGCGGCAGGTAACTGCTACCGCGAGATCCGTGGCTCAGGCCGCGATGGAAGCGATCGGTGGCACTCGCCCCGTCCAGCAGCTGGCTCGCTGGCTTGATCCCGTCTGCTACGAAAAGGTCGCCCGGCGCGCAGGCTTGGTCAGGGAACGGCAGAACCGCCGAGCTGCTGCTGGACAAACGGTCCTACGGCTCCACCGCAGTGCTACCATCCGTTCCTCCCGCGTGTGCCAGGTCTCGGACAGCGCCTATGAAGCATCCCTGGTGATCGCTGAAGCATCCAGAGTCCGCGCCGTGGCGCTGCGCCTTGAATTCAGGCGCGGACTCTGGAAGGTCGCGGCGTTGGAAATAGGGTGACAACAGGTCGGGAGCGGTTTACTTCCGGCGACGTTTGGCGTCCTTTGCCGCCTTCGCGCCGTCGGAAGCTTCAGCCTGATTCCCTGACTTGCCCGAGTTCTGCCGCTCGACACGGGTCACTGCTTCGCCGGTAACGGTCGGAGCCGTGAACTGCAGCGACGCCGGCCGCTGAGGTGCCTCCAGACCTGCCGCGGTTATCTCCGGTGCCCGAACTGCGCTGCGGCCATCCGTTACACCGGGAAGACCTGTCGGAGCAGGTTCTTTGACCTTGACTTCAAGGTTGAACAGATACCCAATGCTCTCTTCGCGGATGGCTTCCATCATCGCCTGGAACATGATGAAACCCTCACGCTGGTATTCCACCAGAGGATCGCGCTGTGCCATCGCGCGCAGGCCGATACCTTCCTTGAGATAGTCCATCTCATAGAGGTGTTCCTGCCACTTCCTGCCGATCACCGACAGCACGACCCGGCGCTCCAGCTCGCGCATGGTTGCGGCTCCAAGATCCTCTTCACGCTGAGCGTATGCAACCTTGGCATCCGAAACGATTTCTTCACGGAGGAAGTCCGCCGTGATTTTTGACTTGCCGCCAGCTTCCTCGACCACTTCGTCGATGGTTAGCTGGATCGGGTACAGCTGCTTGAGGTTCGTCCAAAGCTGCTCGTAGTCCCAGTCATCGCCGTGACCTTCCTGCGTCGCCTCATCCACCATGGCCGTGATGACGTCTTCGAGGAAGAAAGCGACCTTCTCATGCAGGTCATCGCCTTCGAGAATGCGGCGCCTGTCACCGTAGATCGCCTCGCGCTGGCGGTTCAACACGTCGTCGTACTTCAACACGTTCTTGCGTTGTTCGGCGTTGCGTCCCTCCACCTGGCCCTGGGCATTTTCGATTGCCTTGGACACCATCTTGGATTCCAGGGCAACGTCGTCAGGCATACGGGATGAGTTCATAATGCGTTCGGCTGCACCGGAGTTGAACAGCCGCATCAGGTCATCCGTTAGTGAGAGGTAGAAGCGCGACTCGCCGGGATCGCCCTGGCGGCCGGAACGTCCACGCAACTGGTTATCGATCCGGCGCGATTCATGGCGCTCGGTACCGAGCACGTAGAGCCCGCCTAGCTCCTTGACCTCGTCGTGTTCCGCCTTCACGGCCTTCTGCGCCGCTTCAAACGCCGCTGGCCAGGCCGCTTCGTACTCTTCGGGGTTTTCCGCGGGATCGAGCCCGCGCTTCTCCATTTCGGCCACGGCGTTGAATTCCGCGTTGCCGCCAAGCATGATGTCCGTGCCGCGGCCGGCCATGTTCGTCGCTACCGTGACCGCACCCTTGCGCCCGGCCTGGGCCACAATGGCAGCTTCACGCGCATGGTTCTTGGCGTTCAGCACCTCATGGCGTACCCCCTGCTTCGCCAACTGCTTAGACAGGTACTCGCTCTTTTCGACGCTCGTGGTGCCGACGAGTACCGGCTGCCCCTTTTCATGGCGCTCTGCAATGTCCTTAACGACGGCGTCAAACTTGGCCAGTTCGTTCTTGTAGATCAGATCCGGCTGATCAGCGCGGGCCATCGGCTTGTTGGTGGGAATGGGAACGACGCCGAGCTTGTAGGTGCTCATGAATTCGGCGGCCTCGGTTTCGGCCGTACCCGTCATGCCCGACAGCTTGTCGTAGAGCCGGAAGTAATTCTGCAGCGTGACCGTGGCCATCGTCTGGTTCTCGGCTTTGATCTCCACACCCTCTTTGGCCTCTATGGCCTGGTGCATACCCTCGTTATAGCGGCGGCCGGCGAGAATTCGGCCCGTGTGTTCGTCGACAATGAGGACTTCGCCGTTGAGGATGACGTAATCCTTGTCGCGCTTGAACAGTTCCTTGGCCTTGATGGCGTTGTTCAGGAATCCGATCAGCGGAGTGTTGGCCGACTCATAGAGGTTGTCGATGCCGAGGTAGTCCTCGACCTTTTCGATGCCGGATTCCAGCACGCCTACCGTGCGCTTCTTTTCATCGACTTCGTAGTCGTCCTCAACGTTCAGCCGCTTCACCACGCGGGCGAACTCTGTATACCAACGGTTCACGTCCCCCGAAGCCTGCCCGGAAATAATCAGCGGAGTACGGGCCTCGTCGATCAGGATCGAGTCCACTTCGTCAACGACGGCGAAATGGTGCCCGCGCTGGACCAGTTCGTCCTTGCTCCAGGCCATGTTGTCGCGGAGGTAGTCGAAGCCGAACTCGTTATTGGTTCCATAGGTGATGTCGGCGTTGTACTGTTCGCGGCGAACTGACGGGTTCTGGTTGGACAGGATGCAGCCGCTGGTCAGACCGAGGAACCGATAGACACGGCCCATCAGGTCGGACTGGTATTCGGCCAAATAGTCGTTGACCGTGATGACGTGGACGCCCTGGCCGGTCAAGGCATTCAGATAGGCAGGAGCTGTCGCGACCAAGGTCTTGCCTTCACCGGTTTTCATCTCGGCGATATTGCCCAGATGAAGCGCAGCGCCGCCCATAAGCTGGACATCGAAATGGCGCAGGCCGAGTGTACGGCTGGACGCTTCCCTAACGGCGGCAAACGCTTCGGGCAAGAGATCATCGAGATGCTCGCCGTCCTGGTAGCGCTGTTTTAAAGTGTCAGTCTCGCCGCGAAGCTCAGCATCCGAGAGGGCTTTGAAGTCCTCTTCGAGAATGTTGATCGCGTCAGCATAGTTGCGAAGCCTCTTCAGCGTCTTTTTGTCGCCGGTTCTTAGGACTCGCTCGAGAATCGATGGCACTGCTTTGCTCCCAGTCGTTTGCACAGAATTCTGGCTTCATCAGTCTACGGGAGAGACGTATCAACCTCTGCTTTGGTTCCCGCAGGGCGGACAAGTGACCTTCGGCGCTGCCCCGACAGCAAAATTTTAAGCGGCCCAGCCAAGTCCCCGCGGTCCTCCACCCGGACGCCATCCAGACCAAGCCAGCGCGACATCAGCTCCAGTTCGGCAGCAAGTTCGACGGCGGTATCCGCAGGTGCATCGGCCTCGCCGAAGGCCCCCTTGACCAGGAGCAGGCCGGCCGACCGGTCTGCCTTGAGGTCCACCCTGGCACACAAGGACTCCCGCAGCAGGAACGGCAGGACGTAGTACCCGTAGCGCCGCTGCGCGGCAGGGGTATAGATTTCGATCCGGTAATGGAAGTGGAAGAGGCGTTCCAGCCGGCGCCGCTCGAAGACCAGCGAATCGAAAGGTCCGAGCAATGCGCGGCCTCTCGCCGTACGAGGCCGGAGCGCCTCGGTGTGCAGATAGTGCGGTCCCTGCCATCCGTCGACAGCTACTTCTTCCACTCTGCCTTCGGCCAGGAGCTGCTGCAGGGCCGCCGCGGCCGGCTGAACCGGAATCCGGAAATAATCGGCGAAACATTTCAGCGTACCGATGCCGTGGGCTGTCGCGGCGGCATCTATCAACCGAACCATCGCGTCGTCTTTCTCGGGTCGCTCGGAGGGATCGACGCGCTTCGGCATCACTTGCCCGGTCAAAGCGTAGAGCCGCTCGAACTGTGCGTTCCGGCCAGCAGCGCTGACGTCACCGCGTTCAAACAGGTCTTCAAGCACGCGTTTGGCCGCGTTCCAGTTCCACCCCCATTGGGCTGTGGAACGGGTTTCGGCATGACCAATCCGTTCGGCAACGGCTCGGGCGCTCAAGGGACGCGACGAAGCGAGAGCCTGCATGATCCGCTCCGACAAGTCATCCCGGGTATCCGGGTCCATCGCAGACGCGCCCACCCATTTTCGTTTCTGCCACACGCGCAGGTCGTTAAAGTGGTCCGGCCGGATGTAGCTGGCTTCGTGCGCCCAGTACTCAACCATGCGTCTCGGAGCCTTGCCCGCAAAGCGATGCAGGATTTCGACGTCGTAGTTACCCAGACGGGAAAACAACGGCAGGTAATGGGCCCGGGTCAGCACGTTCACCGAATCGATCTGCAACAGTTGCAGCCGGTCAAAGGTACGGCCCACCGCTCTTGCCGAAACAAGACCGGTGGGCCGCTCCCTGTGGAGGGACTGTGCAGCGAGCGCGATGCGCCGGGCCTGGCGGAGACTTAGGGGTGCAGCCATCCACCTATCCTAGGCACTGGATTGCGCTTGCCTTGAGGTTTTAAGCGTTTGCTCCTTCTGCTGCGCGGTACGCCAGAAGCTCTTCCTTCGCGGTGGATTCCTCTTTGCAATCGGCGTCCAGCGAAATCACACCATAGGTCCAGCCGCGGCGCCGGTAGACAACACTCGGGGAGTTCGTTGCCGAATCGATGAACAAGTAAAAGTCGTGCCCGACGAGTTCCATGTTGTCGACAGCGTCGTCGAGCGTCATCGGCGGGGCCGGAAAGACCTTCCGGCGGATCAGGACCGGCGAATCGCCGGCCGGAATGTCATTCTCTATTTCATATTCGTCCGTAGTTTGCGCTGATGGAGTGGAGCCGTTCAGGCTGGCCTCCGATGTCTCGACATGCAGCGGCTTGGTGGTGCTTGCAGGTTCGAGCGACGCGGTAGCTTCATGGACGCCCTTGGGGTTGTGGCGTCCATGGTGGACCTTGCGGCGGTCACGGGCCCGGCGAAGGCGTTCCATGAGCTTGCCGTAGGCCAGATCGAAGGCGGCAAATTTGTCAGCTGCGGTGGCTTCCGCACGAACAACGGGGCCGCGGCCTAGTACTGTGAGCTCGACGGTCATGGAGCTGTCCGCCTGACGAGCGTTTATTTCCTTCGTAATCTTGGCATCCAGCCGCTGAACCTTGTCGCCCAGCTGCTCTATTTTGGAGATCTTCTCTTCGGCGTATTCCCGGAACCGGTCGGAGACCGAGAGGTTGCGGCCGTTGATATTGAATTCCATGGTGCCCTCCATAACTGCTTTAGATGACACAACAGCGACTGAAGAAAATTTCTCCTCCCAGTCGCTGAAGACGGGCCCTCGTCCCTTTTTGCGGAGCCCATACTTCACGTTAAGGCAACGTCATCCTTTATTCACCCCCTCCCCCGCGGATTTTTCCTAAAACGTCCCACATTGTTGGCTTCCGCCCTGTATCTGCGCGGATCCGCGCCATTACGCCTGCGGCTGATTCCGGTTTGTGTCGCGATGCTTCAGGCGGTTCCGGAGGGCGCGGTTGTCGCAGCCACAACCACGCCAGCATCAACTACTGCGCCCGCCTCGCGCAGGGCCCTCGTCAACTCGGCCAGGGTCGATCCGGTTGTGAGCACGTCATCGACCAGAATGCAGTGTCGGTTCTGCAGGGACGGGGTGTAGCGCCGCTTGATCCGCATGGATGAGGAGACGTTGCTCCGCCGGCCGGATTTGCCCAGCGACTTCTGCGAAGCTGCCGGCAGGATACCTTTCGCCAATCCGGCTATACCGGATCGGATACAGGCCGCGCGCAGCACGGACAATTCAGGCGGCAGGAGTTTCTGCCGTTCCAGTCGGCGCAGCAGCAAGTCCAGCGGGTCGTAGCCGCGCCGTCTGCGCGAACTGGAGCGGGAGGGCACGGGCACCAGAAAAACCCCTGGATGGCCGCCGTCGATGTGCGCCGCGGCGTGGACAGCGGCTGCGAGCGCAGGGGCCAGCGCGCGCACAAGGTCCGTCCGGCCTTGGTTTTTGTAGGCCAGGATCGCCTGGGACAGCTCGTGCCGGTAACGGCCCGCAGCCATAACCGGCAGAACCTCGGCCACGTCCGTCCCGACGAAGGGCAACGACTCGGCTCCGTCCTCGGCGCGGTAAGGCCGCACGGTCGCCCTACGCAGCCTGCTCCGGCAGGGCGGACACAGTGTGTGGTCCTCGGCCCCGCAGCTAACGCAATCGGTAGGCAGCACAAGGTGGCCGAACTCCGCGGTCCACCGCAGCACCCGCTGCACCGCGGCGTGGAAGTACACAGCATCAAACAGGGCAGCAGGGAACCACATGCTTTCCACCCTCAAGCATCATTGACGGCCAGGCAATGCCCGTGCGCCGCCTGTGGACAACGAGCCACCCCTGCCGAACGGGCACCCTCATGGGGCTGCCCGTCCGGTTATCCCGGGAATGACGGATCGATCACCAGCGGCGGTGGCTGTGGCGCCCAGCTGTTGCCGACCCGGATATACAGCGCTTCCTCCGTCTGGGCATAAACGTCCTGGTCTCCGTTGCCGGCACTGATGTCCCGCATTCCGTTCAGTGGCGCCATCCGCTGCGAGCCGCCGTCGAGCCTTAATATTTCCGTTTCCACTGGTTCGTCCGCCGATGACTGCATGACGATCACCGTTGATTCGTTGGCCCACACCCCTGAATCCGCGGGAACGGAAGCATCCAGCTCGATCGGCGTGCTGATGCTGCGCGGCTGTCCGTCCTGGTCCCGGACCACGCCGGCAATGTAGACCTTGGACTCGTCTCCTTCACGGGCGATGATCAGGGCGCGGGCGCCTTCCCGCGAGATCCGCAGTTCCTCGATGGTCCGCTCCGAGAACCATTGCGCGGTGATGTCGACCCGCGTCCGCTCCTCATCAGGGGCGGTGGCGTAGACCGCACCACTCTGGTCGCCGACGGCAGTCCAGGTCCAGCCGAACGGATCGACGCTGGGGGCGGTCAGCTGCGTTCCGGCCACTGCCTGATGCGCTGTCCTGTCCGGGCCAATAACGTACATCCGGTTGCGCTCCGCGTTCAGGAACCCGAAGTGCTCCTGGTCCAAGGACATGGCCGGATCACGGGGATTGAGTTCCGAGACAGCGGGCAGGTTCTGCGGCTCGACTGGACGCGAACCTTCGTAGAACGTCAGTTCGTTGTCCAGCACCCCGATCTGGAGACTGCCGACCGCGGGATTGGTCACGGCGGCTTGGAAGGCAGGATCCGGGGACGGACCTAGATCAACCTCCCGCTGGTCCACGGTCATGTGCACTGTGCTGACCGTGTTCAACCCGCCCAGCGTTAGCTCCAGCTGCTGCTGCATCTGCTGTCGGCGCAGGAAAGTGGTGCCGGTCAGGACTTCGGCCGAGAGGTCAACCGTGGCCGCCCCGCTTTCCACCGGCACCGAGCGCCTGACCAGCGTGGACCCCTCCGGGAAGGCACTGATCACCGCGCCGCTGAGGTACGGGGCCGGCCCTTCCAGGAGCGAGGAGACTATCGCCGCCGATACCCCCTGCCGGCTGGCGTACCAACGTACATCGGGCACAGCATAGGTGTACGTGGCGTCGTAGAAATAGAGGTTGTAGGCGGAGAACAGCGTCTGGAAGTCGACGTTGGAAACCATGGTGCCATCCGGAATCTCGGCGATCCGCCATTCGCCGTCCACATCGGTCAGCACCACCGGCACTGACTCCGTGGCGCCTTCCTCCGCCGGCTCACGGATCCCGTGTTCGTCGATGACCGAGGCGACTTCGAGCTGCACCACGAATTCGGTGTCCGTAGGCGACCCCACGATGTTCACCGAATTCCGGTAGACAACAGTGCGCTCCACCGGCTGCCATTCGCCCGCGAGCGACGGTGCGAGGAATTCACGCGCCGTGCGGTAATCGTCTTGGGCCGCGGTTCCCGCGAGCAGGAAGCCGTCGACAATGGCTTTGGGATCCGCGCCCGGGACAGGTCCCGGCGGATTGAATGTGTACTCGGCCGCCTCGGTCTGGGGCTCTTCGCCCTGGCTGGTTCCCACCGGGCCCGACATGGGAATGGAGGAGCAGGCGCTGAGCATGATCAAGGCGGCAAGAAGTACGACGGCGGCGCGTAGCAGTGCGCCCGGCCCGCCTTTGCGCTCACCCAACATCCGTTGCATGGTGTTCCCCCTCCATCGTGACCTGCACATCCTGCCGTTCCGGCGCGGAGATTTCCGCGGGCCCGCCGTGGGCCTCGGCGGGCGGCAGCGGCAGCGGAGACCGCGTCAGCACCGTGTCCCGCCGCCGCGGCAAAGTCAGCCGGAAGCAGGATCCCTTTCCTGGTTGACCCCAGGCCTGCAGCCAGCCGCCATGCAGCCTGGCGTCCTCGGTCGCGATGGACAGCCCGAGCCCGCTGCCGCCGGTCGTCCGTGCCCGGGCCGGATCCGCCCGCCAGAACCTGTCGAAAACCCGGGATGCTTCCAGGGGCGTCATGCCGATGCCGTGGTCGCGCACTTCAACGGCAACCGCGTCCTCGGAGGAAGCAACAATCACTTCCACCGGCTGCCCCTCGCCGTGCTCCAGGGCGTTGACGATGAGGTTACGCAGGATCCGGTCGATGCGGCGCGGATCCATCTCCACCACGCAACTGGTTTCAGCGGACACCAGCTCAATTTTCGACCCGGAGTTCTCCGCCAACGGCTGCGCACCCTCCATGGCATGGCGGACGACGTCGAAAATTTCGGTTGGCTCTGCTTCCAGCACCGCCACGCCGGCATCGAAACGGGAGATCTCCAGCAGGTCAGCCAGGAGCGCCTGGAACCGCTCCACCTGGTGATAGAGCAGTTCGGCAGATCGGGAATTGATCGCATCGAAGTCCGAACGGGCATCGTAGAGGACCTCGGCTGCCATCCGCACCGTAGTCAGCGGGGTGCGCAGTTCGTGGGAGACATCGGAAACGAACCGCTGCTGCATCTCCGACAGCGTGGCGAGCTGGGTGATCTGTTCCTGCAGGCTGGCCGCCATCCGGTTGAAGGACTCGCCGAGCCGCGCCAGTTCGTCCTCGCCACGGACCTCCACCCGTTCCTGCAGTTGACCCGCCGCCAACTTTTCGGCCGCGATGGCGGTTTGGCTCACGGGATGCACCACGGCGCGCGTCAGCAGCCAGACGATCCCGCCGGTGAGTATCAGCAGCAGGCCTCCGCCGATCCAGAGGATGCCGTGGATGAAGTCCAGGGTCTGCTGGACAGCTGACAGGTCGTAGATCAGATAGAGCGCGTAGGTGTTGCCAGGCGGCAGCGACACCTGTGTGCCGAACGCGATGGCGGGCACATCGTGGTCGCCCCGGGGCAGGGCCATGGGCTGGCGGTACTGGCCGGTCCCGCTGGCGACCGCCTGGCTGAGCCCTTCAGGGATGATGCTCGCGGTAATGCTGGTGTTTGACCGGCTGGCGACGTAGAGGTTCTGCGCGTCCTTCATGGGAGTCAGCAGATAGTAGCGCGGCGTGCCCCCGCCGGTGCCCTCCAGCAGCTTCAGGGTGTCCGCCACCATGCTGGTGACCGTGGCCCGGTCGCTGGCCGCGGAGCCTTCGAAAATCCTCTTGGCCCGGTTCAGTTCCTGCCGGGACTCCGCCTCCGCCTGCTGCAGCCGGTCCTGGTACAGCCCCGAGGCAATCTGGCTGGAGAGGAATGCGCCCACGCCAAGAAAGGCAAATGCGGTCAGCAGGACGGTTGCCGTTACCGTACGGAACTGCAGCGAGCGCCGCCACCTGGCCGCTATCTTGTCGCGGCCGGCCAGAACGGCGCGCCAGAACGGGGCGGCTGCCGCCTTCAGCCCCGATAACCACCGCGTGAGCGCGGGATTCAACTAACCTTGGCCAGCCTTGTATCCCACGCCGCGGACGGTCAGGACCACCTCGGGCGCTTCCGGATCCCGTTCGATCTTGGAACGCAGCCGCTGGACATGGACGTTGACCAACCGGGTGTCTGCGGCATGGCGGTAGCCCCAGACCTGTTCCAGGAGAAGTTCGCGGGTAAATACCTGCCACGGTTTACGGGCCAGCGCAACCAGCAGGTCGAATTCCAGCGGCGTCAGCGAGATCTTCTCGTCGCCGCGGTGCACCACATGACCTGCCACATCAATAACGACGTCGGCAATCCGCAGGGTTTCCGGCGCACGTTGGTCTCCGGGCCGCAGGCGGGCACGCACGCGGGCCACGAGTTCGGCAGGCTTGAAAGGCTTGGGCACATAGTCGTCGGCACCGGATTCCAGGCCCCGGACCACATCCGAGGTATCGGACTTTGCCGTCAGCATGACAATAGGCACGTCCGACTCGCCGCGGATCAGCCGGCAGACTTCAATGCCGTCCATGCCGGGCAGCATGAGGTCCAGGAGCACAAGGTCCGGCTTGGAGCTGCGGAATACCTCCACCGCCTGGCTGCCGTCCGCGCAGAACACCGGATCGAATCCGTCATTGCGCAGGACAATGCCGATCATTTCGGACAAAGCCTCATCATCGTCTACGACAAGTATGCGTGCCTTCATATCTCCATATTCCCCTATTGGCCCTTGCAATGTCGCGTTGGCCACAGTGCAGTACAGCGCTATGTTCCCTCCCGGTGACCCTTCGGCCGAGTGCTGAGTGAAGTTGGGAGACGGAAACTATAGGCTGTTGTGAGGCTAGCACTTCGTACGGCCGGTAAGCCTGCCGGCCGACACGCCACGACGGCGGCACCTCGGCTCTCGCCGGGCGTTGCGGGTGCTCAACGATCATCAAGGGGAACTCCATGGCTCAGGGATCAGACGGCGCCGCTCAGCAGCCGGAGCAGCCGGCTCCCGGTCAGCCCCAGCAGCCCGGCTCCTGGGGACAGGGCCAGCCCGGCCGGCCGGAGTGGGGCCAACAACCGCAGTGGGGCCAGCAGCCACAGTGGGGCCAGCAGAGTCCTTACGGTGCGGGCGGTCCGCCGCCTTACGGGCAGCCGGCCGGCTGGCAGACTCCGCCGAATCCGTACGGCTACAACGGCTACGTTGCTCCGCCGAAGCCTGGCGTCATTCCGCTGCGCCCCCTCGGCGTGGGCGAGATCCTGGACGGTGCCTTTCAGGCGGCCCGCAAGAACGCGGCCGCTGTCTTCGGCACGGCCGTCCTGTTCCAGATCGGCATCAGCGTCCTGGCCTGGATCGCCGGCAGCCTGATCATTTCCCTGCTGGGCGGGCTCCAGGTCATGACCAATGAAGAGCTATCGGACGAATCAGCCATCGCGCTGGTGCTGTCCCTGGCGACCTCCTCGTTGGTGCTGGGGCTGCTCTCCAGCGTCGGAATCCTGCTGCTGCAAGGCCTGCTGGCCATTCCGACGGCCCGCGCTACCGTCAATCAGAAAACGAGCTTCGGCCTGATGTGGTCACTGTCGCGAGGACGGGTCTGGGCTCTCATCGGCATGGGCCTGTTGTACCTGGTCCTGACCGTGGCGGCGCTGGTAGCCGTCATTGCCGGCTCGTTCTTCCTCGCCGACCAGCTCGGAGCCACCTCGGTATGGATCATCGTCGGGATCATTCTGGCGCTGACGTTCCTGAGTATCTGGATCGGCGTCAAGCTGATGCTGGCTCCCGCCGTCGTCGTTATGGAGCGCAAGGGCATCATCGGCGCTTTCGTCCGGTCCTGGCAGCTGACTAACCGCAGCTGGTGGCGGACCTTCGGCATCGTGCTGCTGTGCACCATCATTGTCGGCGTCATCACCTCGGTCATCAGCATGCCGATCTCCTTTCTGATCGGCATTGCCGGCCCGGCCATGGGAGACCCGTCCGATCCGGAAGCCATGCTCACCGCGATGGGCCCCCTGACGCTGGTGTCCATGCTGGTTTCCTCCCTGTTCTCCGCGATCGGCTACGCCTTCCAGGCCGCGGTCATCGCCCTGGTCTACACCGACCTACGGATCCGTCGCGAGGGGTTCGACGTTGTCCTGCTCCGCGAACATGAGCAGGCCGCGGGACGCGAAACCCGGACCATCCCGGGCCTCGGTTCCGTCGCCGGAAATGGCGCAAGCTTCGATGCCTCCGGACCGTTCGGCCCCTCGGGCCCGGCGGGTCATTCGGGTCATTCGGGTCCGGCAAGCCAACCGGGCCAACCCGGCCCGTCCGGGTATCCGGGCAGTCCCGGAGCGCCGTGATCGCCGGCTATTCGGCCGTTCCGCCGGTTTTCGCGCTGCCTCCGGTTCCTGCCGCCGTTCCTCCGGTGTCGCCCGGAGAGGACGAAGCGCGCGAACTGCTCATCCGTGAGCTGGCCAAGGAACCGTACCAGGAGGCCAAGCCGGGACTGCTCGACCGGATACTAACGGCGATCTCCGATTGGTTTACCGATCTCATCGAATCCTTGGAGGGAGTGAGCCCGAACTTGGGGACGGCGCTGATCGTCCTGGCGGCAGTCCTGGTCATCGGCGCAGCCATCTGGTTGGTCCGCCCGCGGCTGAACGCCCGCAAGCGCGCCGCGGCCGAGGTCTTCGACGACGCCGTCCAGCTCACTGCCGCCGAACACCGACGGCGGGCAGCCGATGCCGCGGCCAGCCAGGAGTGGAACACGGCCGTCGCTGAGGAATTCCGCGGGCTGGTCCGGGCAATGGAGGAACGCGTCATCCTGCAGCCCCAGCCCGGCCAGACGGCCGACGAAGCCGCTGCCAGCATCGCGCCGGCTTTCCCCCGGCACGCTGCCGAAGTCCGGTGCAGCGCCGCCTTGTTCGACGGCGTGCGCTATGGCAACGTCCCGGCATCGGAGCAGGACTACAACACGGTGCTCGGCCTGGGCAACGCCCTCGCAGGAACCAGCCCCGTGTTCGGCCCGGGCGCACCGTCGGATCTGGCGGTGCCGCGATGAGCCAGGCAACGGCCGCGCACGCATCGGCAGACACCGTTGACGGCAGCGGCGAGGACCAGACTGCGTGGTCGGTGGCGAAGCAGCGGCTGCGCCGGTGGGGTTTCTGGCTGCTGCTGGGCGCGTTGCTGATCGCTGCCGTCCTCGTCCAGCTGCTGCGCTCACCTGCGGCCGACCGCGAGGACCTCTCCCCCGCCAATCCTGCCCCCAATGGCGCCATGGCGGTGGCCGAGGTGCTGCGGCAGCAAGGCGTTGAGGTGATTGCCACGGATGCGCTCGACGAGACGCTGGGCGCGTTGGAGGATGGCGGGACATTGCTGTTCCACGACGCCAACAACTACCTGGAACCGGAGCAGCTGACCCGGCTGGCCGACCATGGAGGCCGCACGGTCCTGGTCCGGCCCGGCTTCCAGCACCTGCAGGAACTGGCGCCGGAGATCAGTGCCGCCGGACGCGTTCCGGAGGATGGCGGCCCGTTGGCCGCGGAGTGCCTGACCAACGACGACGGCGCGGGCAGTCCGGCGCCGGACGGACAGGATTCCGGGACGCAGCCGGCCGGGAGCATCAGCCGCGGCGGCCTGGGCTACCGGGGCCCGGTCATGTGCTTCACGTACGAGACCGGGGCCGAGCCTGCAGCTTCCTATGTCACTTCGGCGGACGGCGGAACCATTGTGCTTGGCGCCGGCCATGTCCTGAGCAATGAGGCGATTGTCGAGCGGGGCAATGCCGCCCTGGCCCTAAACACCCTGGGCAGCGCCGACCGGCTCGTCTGGTACCGGCCGTCGCTGTCGGACCTCGCCGTGCCGGAGGAGCCGCAAAGCCCGCTGGCGCTGTTGCCGGCCTGGGTCGCCCCCGTCACATTGTGGCTGCTGGCCGTGGGGGTGCTGGCCATGCTGTGGAAAGGACGGCGCCTGGGCAGGCTGGTCCAGGAGCCGCTGCCCGTCGTCGTACCCGCCGCGGAAACCGCCGCCGGCCGCGCCCGGCTGTACCAGGACTCCAAGTCCATCCGGCGCGCAGCCGCCAACCTGCGCGCGGCAACCCTGACCCGGCTGGCTGCGAAGCTGCGCCTAGGGGCCGGCATCAGTGCGTCCGCCGTCGTCGATGCCGTAGCCCGGCACAGCAACCGGCCAGGCGTCGAGCTGGACCGGTTGCTGCGGACGTACATTCCCGAAAACGAATCCCAGCTGGTGGACTGGGCACAGAACCTGCAATCCCTAGAGAAAGAGATCCTGGACCAATGAGCGATTATCCGCAGCACGCCCCCGGTTTCATGGCGGGCACCGCGGCGCAGCGATCCGCCTCGGCAGATGGACCGGCCGCGTCCCATCCCGATCCGGCTGGCCCGGGGACCTCCGACGACCGCCTCCGCCAGGCGCTGCTGGATGTGCGCAGCGAGGTAGCCAAGGCGGTGGTCGGCCAGGATGCCACGGTGACCGGGCTGCTCATCGCCCTGCTCTCCCATGGCCACGTGCTGCTGGAGGGCGTTCCGGGTGTGGCCAAAACACTGTTGATCCGCACCTTGTCCGCCGCGCTGAGCCTGGATACCAAGCGTGTGCAGTTCACCCCGGACCTCATGCCCGGCGACGTAACCGGCTCGCTCATCTACGACGCGCACACTGCGGAATTCACCTTCCGCCACGGTCCGGTCTTCACCAACATCCTGCTGGCCGACGAGATCAACCGGACGCCGCCGAAAACCCAAGCTTCCCTCCTCGAGGCGATGGAAGAGCGCCAGGTGTCAGTGGACGGCGTGGCCCGGAAGCTGCCCGAACCGTTCATTGTCGCCGCAACGCAGAACCCCATCGAGTATGAAGGCACCTATCCGCTGCCTGAGGCCCAGCTGGACCGTTTCCTGCTGAAAATGACGATGAACCTACCGGACCGCGATGCCGAGATCGAGATCATCCGCCGCCACAGCATGGGCTTCGACCCCCGCGATCTGCAGGCCGCCGGCGTACGGCCCGTCGCCTCCGTCGAGGACCTGGCGCAGGCCAGGGCCGCCGTCGCGCGCGTCAGCATCTCCGCGGAGGTGCTCGGCTACATCGTCGACATCACCCGCGCCACCCGTTCCGCCCCGAGCTTCCAGCTGGGAGTTTCGCCGCGCGGCGCTACCGCCTTGCTCAACACGGCCAAAGCCTGGGCCTGGCTCTCCGGCCGCAGCTATGTCACTCCGGATGACGTGAAGGCCCTGACCCTGCCGGCTCTGCGGCACCGCGTCGGGCTGCGCCCGGAAGCCCAGATGGACGGGGTCCAGGTCGATGATGTGCTGCACAGCATCCTGGCCACCGTTCCGGTTCCCCGCTGACGTGATGGAACTTCAATGGCGCTGACCGGACGCTTCATTCTGCTGGCACTGGCCGGCGTTTTCCCGCTGATCCTGTTCCCCACGGGACAGACGGCCCTGTGGTGGTGCCTGTTTCTGGCCGTGGTGCTGGCAGCCGACCTGGGTTTGGCCGGTTCGCCGCGGAAGATCGGTTTGGAACGCCGGATACCTCCGAGCGTCCGCCTGACGGAAGAATGCACCGCGGAACTGCTGGTGACGAACCATGGGACCCGCCAGCTGAAAGCGGTCCTCCGGGACGGCTGGCAGCCTTCCGCCGGTGCCATAAACCCGGTGCAGCGGATCAGCATTCCTGCGGGCGAGCGGCGGTTGCTTGCGGTCCGGCTCCGTCCCGAGCGCCGCGGCGATCTGCTGGCACACCATGTGGCCGTCCGGTCGCTGGGGCCGCTGGGCCTGGCCGCCCGGCAGCTCTCCTTTCCGGCCCCTGCCCGGCTGCGTGTACTCCCGCCTTTCCACGCCAAACGGCATCTGCCCTCGAAACTGCGCAAGCTGCGTGAGCTCGACGGCAAGGCCGCAGTCCAGATCCGGGGTGCCGGGACCGAATTCGATTCCCTGCGCGACTATGTCCGCGGCGACGATGTCCGCTCGATCGACTGGCGTGCCACCGCAAGGCGGCAGGCCGTCGTCGTACGCACGTGGCGTCCGGAACGGGACCGCCGAGTGGTGATCGTGCTGGACACTTCGCGCACCGCGGCGGCCAGGATCGACAACGAGCCCAGGCTGGACACGGGCATCGAAGCGTCCCTGCTGCTGGCGGCTCTGGCCGAGCGGGGCGGGGACCGCGTGGATTTCCTCGCCTTCGACCGCAGGGCCCGCGCAACGGTCAGATCGGCGTCCAAAGGGAACCTGCTCAACCAGTTGGTCAACGCGATGGCCACGGTGGAGCCGGAGCTCATCGAAGCGGACTGGTCCCAGATCCCCGCACAGGTCCACAACATCTCTTCCCACCGTTCCCTGGTGGTGCTGCTGACCTCGCTGGATTCGGGCTCGGCCGAGGAATCGCTGCTGCCGATGCTGGCGCAGCTGACCGCCAAGCATGTGGTGGTGGTTGCCTCCGTCCGGGATCCGCTGCTGGATGAGCTGCGGGCTGAGCGCGGCACCGCCACGGATGTCTTCCGGGCCGCCGCCGCGGAACGGGCGCTCCTGGACCGGGCCGCCATCACCGAGCAGATCAAGCAGCTGGGTGCCGAAGTGGTGGACGCCGATCCGCACCAGCTGCCGCCGCAGCTGGCCGATACCTATATCCGGCTCAAAGCCGCCGGCCGGCTTTAGGGGATCCGGATGGCTTCGGTCTACCAGCTGGCCATGGGCCAGGACTTCGCCCTGCTGCAACCCGAGCTGCAGGAGTATTTCAGCCTGGCCGCGGAATCCGGCCCGGCCGCTGCCGGAGGTTCCGCCGTTGGTCTCGGCACGGGGGTTTTCGACGTCGCCGGCTGTCCGCGTTCGGTGCTCCGTCCGATCCTGCGGCTCGCCGGCCGGGATCATGCGCTCTTCCCCGAATACCAGCGGGACGTGCCGTTCAGCATTGAAAACCGCGCCCATCTGGATGCAACCGGCAGGCCCGCCCTGACCGCCGTCCGGACCATAAATTTCGACGGCGGCCGGCGCACCATGCAGGACACGACGGTGTGGGAGGTCGGGGCCGGATTGACAGACGTGCTGGGTCGCAGCGGCACGGTGCGGACAGATCTGGTCTGCTCGGCCGGAGCAGACGGCCGGATGCGGCTGGTCTCCCGCCGCACCAGTTTTGGCGCCGGCCGGTTCCGGCTGGGCCTGCCGCGGCTGCTGGAAGCCGCCGCCTTCACCGAGCAATGGTGGGACCGTTCCGAAGGCCACTTCCGGATCCGCACCAAGGTGCTTCAACGCCAATTGGGCACCGTGCTTGAGTACCGAGGATCGTTCTCCTACCAGCTGGTGCCCTCCCAGGGCTGACCGGCCGCACCGCGAGACCGTCCGGCCGGATGCCCAGCAGTTGGCCGATTGACTATCCTTCGGCGACAACCTGGTTGAGCGCATCCGCGGCTTGGCTCAGCCTCGTCAGGATCCGGCGGGCCGCCTCAGGTGACTGGCCTGCCAGTCCTGTTGAAGGGGTGAGCCGGAGCTGGGGCAGCCTCGACACGGGAAGCCCGAGCTGCCGCCACGGGCGCAGGACGGAATCCACGATGGCGGTAACGCGCGGAGGCTCCTGGACAGGACGGCCGGACTGCACCGCCCCCAGCCAGATGCCCTTGTCCGCTTCGGCCGCTGCTGCCAGCGCCTCCCACTGGCCGGTGGTCAAACCCTCCAGCGGAACGGCGACGCCGTCCATGCCGCCGTCCAGGACCAGATCGAACGGGGCATCCGCCCCGGGCAGCGCCACGACTACTTGCCGTGCTCCGGCAGCGTGCAGCGACTCCACCAGTTCGCGCCACTGCGCACTCACCTCGTGTTCAGGAACGGCCCGGAGGGTGCGGTAGCCGCTGGCCGTCGGAATGGATCCGGCCAGGACCTGCGCAATCTCGGGCTCTTCCACCTGGACGATGATGTCCGCGCCGGGCACCGCCGTGCGGACCCGCTGCAGATGTTCGACGACGCCGGCGGCCAGGGACTCGGCAATGTCGCGGCGCGCACCGCTGTCCAGCAAGGCCCGTTCGCCGTTGTGCAGATACAGATTGGCCGCCATGGAGAGCGGTCCCCGGCACTGCAGCTTCAACTGCGAACCCGGTTGCTCTTCTGCCCCGGCAACGTCTGCCAGAACGTTCACATCGGTGCTCAGCGCAGACGCCGCCCTGCGGTGGTCCAGCCCCGGACGGTCGACCAGCCGCCAGCCGTGGGGCTGGAGATCTACGGCCAGTTCCAGCAGCATGGCTGCGGTACGGCCCACCGGATCGGAGCCAATGCCCCGGTCGGGCAGTTCCACCAGATGCGGCAGGTTCGGCTCCCCCAGCTCGCCGCGGATGGTCCGTGCCGCCTCCGTCGGGTCAGTGCCCGGCCAGCTGCCCAGGCCGGTTGCGCTGACGGACAGTGCGGTTTGCTCCGGCGCCGCCGGAGATGCTTCTCGTGGGCTGGTCATACTCCGGCGGACTCGTCCTGTTCGGCATCGCGGCTGGTACCGCCGTTGTGTTCGTTGGAAATGGCCTGGTGATGCCTGATGACCTCGGAAATGATGAAGTTCAGAAATTTTTCGGCAAAAGCCGGGTCGAGATGTGCTTCCTCTGCCAGGCGCCGCAGCCTGGTGATCTGGGCTGCCTCCCGGTCCGGGTCCGCCGCCGGCAGCTTGTATCGTGCTTTGAGATATCCCACCCGCTGCGTCGCCTTGAACCGCTCTGCCAGGAGATACACGAGCGTCGCATCGATGTTGTCGATACTGCCCCGCACTGACAACAGCTCCGCCATGATCTCAGGGGCAACCTCTCCGGACAAGGAGCTGGCCGACGGATCGAAATCTTCAGCAAAGCGTGGTTCAGTCATGCGTCCAGTCTAGGGTTTCGCCGTCGGGCTTTGCGTCCTCTGGACTCTGTATGAAGCCGCCGGGCGGAACTGGCCGGCAAGCCCCAGGCCAATGATCAGCAGCAGCGGCAGGATCCAGCCGGACCAGCCCAGCACGCCGGCGTGGAAAGTGGAGAATCCGGAGCCGGCCATGACGAAGACGAACATCAGTCCGGCGGACGCGTTGAGAGCGCCGTGGGCCAGCGCGGCCGGCCAGACCGAATCCGAGCGCAGCCGCAGCCAGGCGAAGACGCCGCCGAACACCATGCACATGCCGCACATGGCCAGGACGCCCAGCCAGCCGGGGCCGTCCGGGTAGTTGTAGCCGAGCAGCATCAGCGGGGCATGCCACAACCCCCAGACGACGCCGGAAACCACGATCGCCGCCGGCGCGCCGAGCGGCATCAGTCGCGGCAGCAGCCAGCCCCGCCAGCCGAGCTCTTCGCCAAGCGCCGGCACCGTGTTAATGATGGTCCCGATGAAGATGTTAATGAACTGAGCGGCCACCAGGATGCCGATGGGAATGGCCGGCATCGGCGCGCCGACGGCCTCGGTCTGCTCGCGGAGAGCGGCTTCGAATCCGGAGAAGTTCTCGAAGTCAGCCGGATAAACGCCCAGCCAGGCCCCGACGACCAGTGCCCCCATCACAAGGACAACCGGGACCACCAGCCCCAGGCCCAGGTAGAGCAGGAAGCGTCTCACCGGGCGCACCTGGCCGAGTCCGAGTTCCCGCGGAATCGAGGCCGGCCGGTCCACGAATCGGCTCACGGTCAGCGCGGCAACCGCCGGCGTGAACATCATCAGTACCGCATAAACCCCGAAAAGCGGATCCCGCAGTCCGCCGCCAAGCCACAGCGGCAACGCCGCCAGACACGCGAGCGCGTACGCGAGCACAACGAAGACAATGACGGGACGCCAGTTAACCGCTGCCATAGGGCCAGCGTAATAGCTTAGGAAACCTGCGCCGGGTCCCAGCTGAGCGAACGTGCCGAATCGATGGTGGCCTGTCCCAGCACGCGGGTGCCCTGGTACAGCACCATGGTCTGCCCCGGCGCCACGCCGCGCATCGGCTCCACCAGCGTTACCACCAGTTCCGGCCGGCCGTCGTCGGCGGGCTGAACCTGCGCGTGGGCTGCAACCGGGTCGCCATGGGCGCGTACCTGCACCATGCAGTCGAACTCGGTCTGCGACTCGACCTCGGCGATGGGGACGCCGGCCCAAGAGACCTTGATGCCGCGCATCTGGTCCACGGCCAGCAGCGCTTCGGGGCCAACCACAACCTTGTTTTCCTTGGGTCGGATCTCCAGCACGAAGCGGGGCTTGCCGTCCGCTGCCGGTCGGCCCAGCTTCAGGCCGCGGCGCTGGCCCACGGTAAAGGCGTTGGCGCCGTCGTGCTCCCCGACCACTTCGCCGGTCTGGTCCACGATCTGCCCGGTTTCCATTTCGATCTTCTCGGCCAGCCAGCCGCGCGTATCGCCGTCGGAAATAAAGCAGATGTCGTGGCTGTCCGGCTTGTTGGCCACGGAAAGCCCGCGCCGCTCGGCCTCGGCCCGGACCTCGGCCTTGGACGGGGTCTCGGCCAGCGGGAACATGGAATGCTTGAGCTGCTCGTGGGTGAGCACGCCGAGAACGTAGGACTGGTCCTTGGCCCAGTCGGCGGCCCGGTGCAGTTCCCGGTTGCCGTCCGCATCCTCGATCACCTTGGCGTAGTGGCCTGTGCAGACGGCGTCGAAGCCCAGCGCGAGCGCCTTCTCCAGCAGCGCGGCAAACTTGATCCGCTCGTTGCAGCGCATGCAGGGGTTCGGCGTACGGCCGGCGGCGTACTCGGCGATGAAGTCATCCACCACGTCTTCCTTGAACCGCTCGGAGAAGTCCCAGACGTAGTACGGAATGCCCAGAATGTCGCAGGCCCGCCAGGCGTCGCGGGAGTCCTCGATGGTGCAGCAGCCGCGGCTGCCGGTACGCAGCGTGCCGGGCATGCGGGACAGCGCCAGGTGGACACCGACCACATCGTGGCCGGCTTCCACCGCGCGCGCTGCTGCCACGGCGGAGTCGACTCCGCCGCTCATCGCTGCCAATACCTTCATGAAAAATCCTTATGTGTTGTGTTCAAATCAGTTGCCCCAAGCCCCGGCGGACTCCAAGGCGCTCCGGCGGCATTGCTATTGCCAGCGCTCGGTGCCGGCCGTGACGATGCTGGACATGTGCCCGGCCATGCCGGCTTTTTTGGCCCGTGCGTAGGCGTCCGGCAGCACCTTCAACAATGCATCAACGTCTTCGGCGGTCGATGTATGCCCGAGGCTGAACCGTTGGGCGCCGCGCGCTTCGTCTTCGCCGAGCCCCATGGCCAGCAGCACGTGCGACGGCCGAGGCACGCCGGCGGTGCAGGCGGAGCCGGTCGAGGACTCCACCCCGGCCAGGTCCAGCAGGAACAACAGGGAGTCGCCTTCGCAGCCGGGGAAGGTGAAATGCGCATTGCCCGGCAGCCGCCTGCCCTCCAGCTGCGGATCCGGCGTGCCGCGCAGCACCGCCTCGGGAACCGCACTAACGACGCCGGCAATCAGCTTCTCGCGCAGCCTCGCCAAACGTTCGCTTTCCTCGGCAAGATTCCCGACGGCAGCCTCCGCCGCCGCGGCAAACGCAGCGATAGCGGGGGTATCCAGGGTGCCGGAGCGGATGTCCCGTTCCTGCCCTCCGCCGTGCTGGACCGGCGTCAGCTTGACGCTGCGCCCCACCAGCAGGGCGCCGACGCCCACCGGTCCGCCGATCTTGTGCCCGCTGATGGCCATGGTGTCCAGTCCGGACTCTTTGAAGGAGACCGGCAGGGAGCCGAAGGCCTGGACCGCGTCGGAATGGACGGGGATCCCATGGGCGTGCGCCGCCTCGACAATCCCGGCGATGGGCTGGACCGAGCCCACCTCGTTGTTGGCCCACATGACCGTAACCAGCGCCACGGAGGAGGCATCGGCGTCGAGCTCAGTCTGCAGGGCCGGAAGCGAAACGACTCCGAATTCGTCGACCGGCAGCCACACGATTTCCGCGCCTTCGTGGGCGGCCAGCCATTCAACGGTATCCAGCACCGCGTGGTGCTCAACCGGGGAGCAGATGATCTTCCGGCGGCCGGGGTCCGCGTCGTGCCTGGCCCAGTAGAGGCCCTTGACCGCGAGGTTGTCCGCTTCGGTGCCGCCGGAGGTGAAAATGATCTCGCTCGGATGCGCGCCGGCGGCCGTTGCCAGGGATTCGCGGGCATCTTCGACCGCCCTGCGGGCACGGCGGCCGGAGCCGTGCAGCGAGGAAGGATTGCCGCTGCGGCTGAGTTCAGTGGTGAGTGCGGCCAGGGCCTGCGCCGAAATGGGCGTGGTCGCCGCGTGGTCTAGATACACGGGCACACCAGAATTCTACCGGTCGCACGAAGAGTTCACGAAAATCGGCTCCATTGACTTCCATCAGCACCCTTTCTAAAGTCATAAATACCCGTTTTAGAGCAGAAGCAATCCGGAGCCAGCACCGCACACCACGCAGTCAAGGAGCGCCATCATGGGGACCACATCAATCGTTATTGCGGGTGCGGGCCTGGCCGGCGCCACCGCCGCCGAAACCCTGCGCAGCGAGGGCTTCACCGGCGATATCACGCTGGTTGGCGCCGAGCCCCACGAACCGTACATCCGGCCGCCGCTGTCCAAGGCCTACCTGGCCGGGAGCGAGGACGCTTCCGCCGCCCTGGTCAAGGACCCCGGCTGGTACGCGGAGAACAAGGTTGATCTGCGGCAGCAGACATCAGTGGAGTCCCTCGATCCGGCCGGCCATTCCGTGACTCTGGCCGACGGCACGAAACTCGGCTACGGGCAGTTGCTGCTTGCTACGGGCGCTTCATCCCGCCGGCTGGATATCCCCGGCGCGGATCTGAACGGCATCCATTACTTGCGCTCCCTCGAAGAGAGCAGCGCGCTGCACTCCGCGCTGGCAGGAGGCGGCAAGAAGCTCGTGGTCATCGGACTTGGCTGGATAGGCATGGAGGTCGGTGCCACGGCCCGGCAGCTGGGCAACGACGTAACGCTCGTCGGGCCCGAGGATGTACCGCTGGGCCATGCATTGGGCGCTCTCATCGGCAACCAGTTCGCGGACCGGCACCGGCGGGAAGGCGTCATTATCCGTACCGGCATGACGCCGCTGGAGTTCACCGGCGGGGAGGGCAGAGTCGAGGAAGTAGTCCTTGAGGGCGGCGAGCGCCTGCCCGCGGACCTGGTGCTCGTTGCCATCGGAGCCGTCCCGAACACCGCTCTGGCCAAGGCGGCCGGGCTGGCCGTGACCAGCGGTATCGATACCGACCAGAGCCTGCGCACTTCCGCAGCGGACGTGTTCGCCGCCGGGGATGTCGCCAACGCCTATCATCCGGCGCTCGGCCGCCCGTTGCGCAGCGAACACTGGGCCAACGCGATCGCCCAGGGCAAGACGGCGGCGCGGGTGATGCTGGGCCAGGATGCGGTCAACGATGACATTCCCTACTTCTACACCGACCAGTTCGATATCGGCATGGAGTATTCCGGCTACTTCCCCTGGGCCACGGCCGAACCGGTCATCCGCGGCGACCTGGACGCCATGGAGTTCATTGCGTTCTGGTTGCGGGAAGGGCGCGTGGTCGCTGGTATGAATGTAAATGTCTGGGATGTGCAGGACGACATCCAGGACCTGATCCGCTCCGGCCGCCCCGTTGAAGCGGTGGACCTATCCAACACTGCCAAGGAGCTGAAGAGCCTGTGACGGAAACTGCGCTACCCGGCATTTACCTGCCGACCCTCGACCATCCGGTCCACACCTTCGGCGACAGGAAGATCGATTTCAACAGCCAGGTAGCGCTGATGGCCATCATCAACCGCACGCCCGATTCCTTTTACGACGGCGGCCGGACGTTTGCGCTGGAGACGGCGGTGGACGCATGCCTGCAGGCAGTTAACGACGGCGCCGACTGGGTTGACATCGGCGGCGTTCCGTTTGCGCCGGGGCCGGCTTTGAGCGCAGCCGAAGAGGCCGAGCGGATCGTACCGGTCATTGAGGCCGTCCGTGCGCGCTCCAACGTCATCATTTCGGCCGACACATTCCTGCCCGAAGTAGCAGAGGCCAGCATTAAGGCCGGCGCCAACGTCATCAATGACACCACCGGGCTGCAGAACAAAGACCTCGCCGCCGCCGTAGCCGCTGGCGGCGCCCACCTGGTCATCACGCATTCGCTGGCGGCGCCGCGAACCGTCTATCCGCGTCCCCGATACAATGACGTCGTCGTTGAAATTGCGGACTTCCTGCGTCGCAAGGTGGACCTGGCCGTGGAGTTGGGCATCGCCCCCGAGAAAATCGTTATCGACCCGGGCCATGACCTCAACAAGAACACCCTGCACTCGCTGGAAATCACCCGCCGCTTCCAGGAAATAGCCGCACTCGGTTTCCCCGCGCTGGCCGCCGTGTCGAACAAGGACTTCATCGGCGAGACGCTGGACCAGCCCAAGCAGGACCGCCTGTCCGGATCCATCGCTGCCGCCGTCATGTGCATTATGAGCGGGGCCAGAATCGTCCGGATGCATAACGTCGCCGAAGCCAACGCAGCCGTGCGCTTTACCGAAGCTGCGCTCGGCTGGCGCGAACCGGCATATCTGAAACACAACATGGGCGAGTTCAACGAACCGTCGCAGCCGTGACCGAAGGGAAGAATTTATGACGGACGGCTCAGTGATCCGGACTGCTGCACCGCTTGCCTCCATAAACCGGATCTTTCCGGAGGCAGCCGCGGATGCCACCGACGAGCAGCTGCTGCAGTGGTACGGCGAACTGCCGCACAACGGGCCCTGGGTGCGCTTCAATTTTGTCTCCAGCCTCGACGGTGCCGCCACCCACGAGGGCAGGTCCGGCCCCCTGGGCAATGAGGTGGACCAGCACGTTTTCTCGCTGCTGCGCAGGCTTGCCGACGTCATCCTGATCGGAGCCGGCACCATCCGTGCCGAGGGATACGGCGGAGAACTGCTCTCGGCCGAGAGCCGGCAGTGGCGGATAGAACACGGCATGCCGGCCCGCCCTGCGTTCGCCGTCGTTTCCGGTTCGCTGAACCTGGACCCGGACAGCGAACTGTTTGTCCAGGCACCGGTCCGTCCGCTGCTGCTCACCACGGCCAGGGCTGATGCCGGCCGCTGGCGCGCACTGGAAGACGTTGCGGAGATCGTCGACGCCGGGGACCAGTGGGTGGAACCGGCCAGGATCGTCGAGATCCTGACCTCCAGGGGCCTGACCCAGATACACAGCGAAGGCGGGCCGACCCTCCTTGGCTCCTTCGAAGCCGCCGGGCTGGTCGACGAACTGTGCCTGACCATGAGTCCCATCCTGGCCGGGGGAACCGGCAAACGGGTGGCCGACCATGTGGCCGAACATGCACCGCAGGCCATGAGGCTGGCCCATATCCTCGAGTCGGACTCGATGCTGCTGCTGCGCTACCTCTCCGTGGCTGCCGCTTCCCAGCGTTGAGCCGCTGCCGGAGCAGCAACGCCGGCCGGAACCCGGTCCGCCTCCGGTTCGTTGAAATTCCGACAGAGCGAAGGCCCCGGCGCTAGACTTGCGTTCGGAACAGCGGCGATTTCGGTCGACCACAGGAAAGGCGGCAGGTGACTCCCCCATCCCACTATGAGACCCTGGGGCTGCCTGCCAATGCCACCGCACAGCAGATCAAGGCGGCCTACCGCCGGGCCGCACGTGCCACCCATCCGGACCACGGCGGCGACCCCTCGGCGTTCCGCCAGGTGACCCTCGCCTACGAAGTGCTCAGCAACCCGCAGACCCGGGCCCGGTACGACCGGTCTTATGGGACGGCGTCGGTTCCCAATGCGCCCACGGACAGTGAAGAGGCCTTTGCCGCCGGGTCCAATTTCACCACTGCCCCGCACCGCCGTCCCGGCGAACGGCGCGCGGCCTCCGCAGACCCGGCCGTCTATGTTCCGTCCTATGACTCGGCCGAGGCGTCAAGCCTGGTGCCGCTGTCGCTGGCTGGTCAGCAGATCCACGGGGCACCACGCAAACGCGGCGTCTTCGGCGCGGCATCACGGCTGCAGCGCGAAGCCCGGACGGTCCGGCTGCTGTCCCAGCAGATCCTGCCCGAGATGCCCTCCGCCCGCTTGATCAACGGCCTCCACTCCCCCGCTGACCGCGGTTTCATCGACCATGCCCTGCTGGCCGGCTACCGGCTGGCCCTGATTGATTCCATGCTGCTGCCCAAAGGGATCTTCCGGTGGGATGGCTACACCCTGCGCAAGGACGGCCGCGTTGTCGAACCGCCCCAGCTGGTGCCCGCTGTCCGGCGCATGCAGGACCTCTTTCCGGAGCTGAATGTGCAGGGCTGGACAGTCATCCATTCGCCGGACGGGAACCTGCACGAACCTGTGGTCGACTACGCGCGCGGCTACGATCCCCACTCGCATGCCCCGGTCCATGTGGTGAACGCCGCCCGGCTGATCCGCGAGCTGAAAAAGTTCCTGGGCAGCGGCCCCGCTCCCAATACCGTGCACGTCCCCTCACTGGGACGCCTGCTCTCCGGCATGCACAAATAACCCTTGACGCCGCGGCGTGCATAGGATGGAGAGCGTGTTCCGCATTCTCTTCTATACCCCTGAAATCCCGGGCAACACGGGAAACGCCATCCGCCTGGCCGCGATTACCGGCGCCGAACTGCACCTGGTGGAACCGCTCGGCTTCTCCTTCGACGACGCCAAGCTTCGCCGCGCCGGACTGGATTACCATGACCTGGCGGTGGTCCATGTTCACAAGTCGCTGCAGGCTGCCTGGGACGCGCTGCAGCCCGAACGTGTCTACGCATTCACGTCCGACGGCGAACAGGCCTACACGGAGATCGCCTACGCGCCCGGCGACGTGCTGCTTTTCGGCCCCGAATCGGTGGGGCTGCCCGAGGACGTCAAGCACGATCCTCAAGTCACTGCCCGCCTGCGCCTGCCAATGCGGCCATCGCTGCGCTCGTTAAACCTCGCCAACTCGGCGTCCATCGCCATCTATGAGGCCTGGCGGCAGCATGGTTTCGCCGGCGCACAGCTCTAAGACGTCATCCCCATTCACCCCGCCGCCCTTCTGAAGGACGCGGCACTATGCTAAGGACTTATGGAAACGCCACTGCCCCGAGACGACAAGGCCTCTTCATCTACTCCGGATTACGAGCCTGACTACGAACCCGAGCAGAACGCACCGGATACCGGCGCTTCCGAGGACCCGTCGGTGCTGCACGCAGACCAGCTCACGGCGGAAGACGATATTCCGGCGCGCAGACCGATGCCGGCCGCGACCAAGTGGATCCTCGTAGCTGTCGCCGTCGTTGTTTTGATTATCGGGGCTATCGCCGCCGTGCAGACTTTGGGCCGCTCGGCCGAGCAGGATGTCCTCGATGCGTCGGACGTAGTCACCGCCACCGTGGAAGGCGACGACGGCGCCAGTGCCGACGTCGCAGTGTCCACCGACAGGAATGCCGCCGTCCTGACGTTCCGGAACCTGTCTACCGCCGGCGACGGCCAGATTTACCAGCTTTGGAAAATCCCGGCGAACGGGTCAGCACCGCAGTCAGTGGGGGCGCTCAGCAGCGAAAACGTCTCCGGCGAGGAACCTGTCATCATCGAAAATGTGATCGGTTTCAATGAGGTTGCCTTGACCTTGGAGGCCCGTGGAGGCGCGCAGTCGCCGACGCCGCCGTTCACGCTGTCCGTCCCGCTGGACCAGTAGCTTTCCGAGGGCCCTTCGCCGCGCGTTGCTTGGCAAGGGCCCCGGAGCGCTAGAAACCGGCGATCGTGGCCGGGGTATTGATACCGACTACATGGAACGCCTCTGCACTGCGGCCTTCCTCCAGACCGCCACGGCGCGCGTTGGTCCGCAGCATCGAGCGGACCCTGGCATCCATCCGCTCCACGTCCGGGTGCTGGCTCGCGTGGATCCGGATAGCTTGCACCTTGGTGTCGACAAACTCGGTGATATCGACAAAATGGTTCTCCCGCTCGGCGGGCCCGCCGAAGAACCAGAGATACGGCACTTTGTAGGCGGGCAGGCCTGCTTCGGCAAGTTCCGGATAGGCAAACGGATTCTCCACCGCGGGATAGACCGCACGGGTAACCGCCTCACCGCACGCCAAGTGGTCCGGATGGCTCTTCTGGATCCGGTCCCAGGCACGTTCCGGGTGCATGGCGAGCACAATATCCGGACGGATTTTCCGCATCAATTCCACCACCATGCCGACGACCTCGTAGCTCGGCTCCAGAAAACCGTCGCGCTGGTGGAGGAAATGCAGGTCCGACACGCCGCAGATCCGTGCAGCCTCGGCCTGTTCGGCCGCGCGCATCGCCACGATTTCCGGCCGATGCGCCTCGTCGAATCCCCCAGCATCGCCGTCGGTCATGATGCAGTAGCTCACCTGCGTGCCGGCGGCGGTCCAGCGTGCAATGGTTCCGGCGGCGCCGAAATCCAGGTCGTCCGGATGGGCTGCGAAGACCAGGACCCGCTCAGGTGCGGTGACTGGCCCCTCGGCTTCCATGGGCAAAGCTGGCATGTGTTTCCTCAACCCTTCCGCTGCGGATTTCCGCGGCTGCCTGCGGTCGCGCAGTGCTCAGCCGGTGCAGCTTAGCTAACCATACCGGCGGCGTCCCCTGACTGGCGCCCTGGACCGTACCGGCTCGGAAATGACGTAAAAAAGTACCGGCTGCGGACCCCTATGGAGGTTCCGCAGCCGGTCTGGTTCTTTTCTACAGGCCGATTCAGCTTTCCGGGTTCTCCCCCACTGTTACATCGATGCTCTGCTCTTCGCCCCCGCGCAGCACTTTCAGCGTTACGGTGTCACCCACGGGCTGCTCACGGATGGCTGCCGTCAGTGAGAGGCTGTCCTCGATGACACGTTCCCCGACCCCCGTAATGACATCTCCTTCGCGCAGTCCGGCCTTGTCGGCAGGAGACCCCCCGCTGACGCCGGCGACCTCGGCCCCGACGGAGAACTGTGTGCCCCCGCGCGAAGCCTCCGCAGCTTTGGCCGTGACCGTGACCCCTAGATAGCCGTGCGTTGCTTTGCCGTCGGCAATCAGGTCTTGGGCGATCCGCTCGGCATAGCTGCTCGGGATGGCGAAACCAACACCGATGCTCCCGCTGTCCTGGCTGGCGGATGCGATCGCAACATTTACGCCGATGACTTCCCCGTTGGTATTCACAAGGGCGCCGCCCGAATTGCCATGGTTGATGGCGGCGTCTGTCTGGATGACATTGAGGTAGATACTGCCCTGTCCGGAGGACTGGTTGCCGGAATCCTCGGGGAACTGGAAGTTCCACTGGTCGCCGGGATTGGGGGCCGCCTCTTCCTCGGGTGCCTCGGGCACTTCCGAGGAAGACACACTGATGGTCCGGCTCAGCGTCGAGATGATGCCGTCCGTCACCGTACCGCTCAGGCCGAGGGGCGCCCCGATGGCGATGGCGGTGTCCCCGACATTGAGCTCGCTCGAGTCGGCGAAGGAAGCAGGCGTCAGACCTTGCGCTTCGATCTTGATCACGGCCAGATCCGACAGCGGGTCCGTTCCCACGATGCTGGCCCGGTGGACCTTGCCGTCGCTGGTGCGGACCTCGACGTTCGGGTCCGCAGCCTGCCCACCCAAAGTAACTACGTGCGTGTTGGTGAGAATGTGGCCTTCCTTATCGAGGATGATGCCCGAACCGGAGCCGCCCGAATTACCCGAGGCGACGGAAATCGTCACGACGCTCGGGGATGCCTTGGCCGCGGCAGCAGTGATTTCGTTGACCGAGTCGGTGTTGTTAACAATCAGCTGCTCCGCTGAACCGGAGGCAACCGACGACGGCGGGACGTCACCCGCCAGCGACTGCGCGCCCACTGCGACTCCGCCGCCTGCGAGCCCGGCGAGGAGCATACCGGCTACCAGCGTGCCGCTTCCGAAACGCTTCCTGGCTGCTTGCTTGGGCGTCTGGGTGCCCGTAGATGCAGCCGACGCGTAGTAAGGTGCGGAGCCATGCTGCCCGTAGCCGGCCTCCGATGATGCGTCGGACTGGCCGTAGCTGCCGGAATGACCGTACGCGCTTTGCTGGCCGTAGGGATTGTGCCCGCCGTACTGATGCTGCTGCCCGTAAGAGCTCTGCTGTCCATAGGGGTTCTGCTGGCCGTAGGGGCTGGCCTCGCTGTATCCGGTTTGCTGTGAAGCTGCGCCGGGCCGCGTCTGGCTGCCGGAGTCCTCGTTGTTCGTTTCGCCGAATGTCCCGGATTGGGCATGGTCCGAACCATCCGGCCGGTGCCAGCCCGTAAGCGGCTCGGTCGGCTGCGATGACTGAGGAAGCGACTGAGTACGCGGATTCTGCTCAGAACCGGCTGGCTCTCCCCTATCCGGTTCGCCGGCTGGGGTGCGGTAATCAGCGTTGACGTCCGCTGCAGCCGGTGGCTTCGCCGGCGGCGGCGGGACCTGGCGCCGGAAGGTGGCTTCCGGATCCTGGTTGTGCTCAGTCATAGTTTCCCTTTCCTTGGACTGTTACCACTATGCCTGCTCAATCTGAAACCCGGGCCGATATTCGCTGGAAGAAAACTGGGAATACGCCGAATGCCCGGTGAAGCATGAGTTCAGCTCCGGCTGGCACCACGGAATCAGTCCGGACGGGACATTGCGCTTCCGGCGTACCCGCTCCCGGGACGGTAGATTCGGGTGGACGCTCCCACTACCGCCCCATAGAATCAAAAACGGGGCGGATCAACGGTGCGCTCCGGTATCCGCCACGATATCAACCGGGCTTCCGGACGATACTGAAGGGTTCTACATGCGATCACTGCTCACTCGCTTGGGGGCCGCTGTTGGGCTCTCGGCGGTCTTCATGGCTCCGGCCGCGGCCAATGCCGAACCACCGGTGGAGATTCCGCCCGGCGAGTTTGTGATTGATAAGGCAGGCGTCCTTGGTGCTGAACAGGCCGACGTGGAGGAAGCCGTTAGCAACCTGCGCCAGGAAGAAGGCCTGGGCTTGTACGTCATCTACGTGGACGAATTCGAGAACCCTTCCGATGCGAGCGAGTGGCTAGTGGAGACAGCACAGCAAAAGGAGCTGGGGAGCTCAGACAGCATGCTCGTTGTCGCAGTCGAATCACGCGAGGCCCACTTCCAGTCTGCGGAAGGAAGTCCTGTCGCAGCCAGCGACCAGCAGATCTTCCAGTCGCTCAGCCCGGCACTTGCCCAGGACGAGTGGGCGGACGCAGGCGTGTTGGCGGCAGAGGCCATCGCTGATGTCGCCTCCGGCGGCAGCGGCGACGTCGGTTCTTCCTCCGGCGGCGGTTCGCTGGCGCCCGTGCTCTTGATGGGCGGCGTCGTCGCAGCGGGCGGAGTCGGCACCTATTTGTATGTGAAATCCAAGCGGCGCAAGAGTTCCGGCCGCGGAGAACCACAGATCCAGCGTGGACCGGATGGCAAACCGATTGATCCGCATGACGCGATGAGCGTCGAGGATCTGCGCAAGAAGGCCGGCAGCCTGCTGATTGCCGCCGATGACGCCATCAGGTCCAGCGAGCAGGAAGTCGGCTTTGCCATGGCCCAGTACGGCGAGGCAGCCGTCAAGCCGTTCCACGAGGACATCACCGCGGCCAAAGCGCACATGATGGAGTCCTTCAAGCTCCAGCAGCAGCTCGATGACCACATTCCGGATACCGAGGAACAGCAGCGGGCGTGGCTTGGCGACATCATCCGTCGCTGCGAAGCGGTCAGCGCATCGCTCCAGGAACACAAGGAAGATTTCGACGCGCTGCGTGAACTGGAAAAGAACGCCCCCGGAGCCTTGGCCAGCGCCCGTGAAGCTGCCGAGGCAGCGCGTACGAGGTTGGATGCCGGCCGCGCCGACCTTGACCGGCTCCGTGAACGGTACGCGGACTCCGCGCTTGAGCAGGTCCGCGACAACATCGATCAGGCGCAGGAACGGCTTGATTTTGTGGACAATGCTGCAACCACCGCGCAGGAGAAGCTCGACGCCGGAGACCGCAGCGCCGCGGTTGTCGCCGTCCGGGCGGCCGAAGAAAGCGTCTACCAAGCCAATGTCCTTCTCGATGCCATCGGCAAAACCTCCAAGGACCTGGACGCCGCGAGGTCGGCCATGGAAAGCGCAATTTCGGACACCGCCCAGGATCTTGCCCATGCGCGTGCCCTCATCGCCAACGGGCAACATCCGGAACTCGCAGGGCCCGTCGCCGAAGTCGAAACGGCGTTGGAAGGCATCCAAGGTGAAATCGCCGGCGGCCGGATCGATCCGATCAGCATTGTCCAGCGCCTTGACGCGGCGAATTCACTGGACCGTTCACTGACCGGCATCCGCGATGCCCAGGAACGCGCCCGCAGGGCACGCGAGTCGCTCCAGCACACCATTATGTCCGCCCAGGCGCAGATCTCCGGAACCTCGGACTACATCCAGGCCCGCCGCGGCGGCGTGGGCAGTGAAGCCCGGACGCGGCTGGCCGAAGCCGAACGCAACCTTGCCTACGCTCTGGAGATCGCCGATTCTGATCCCGAGCAAGCCCTCAACTATGCCCAGCAGGCCAATGCTCTAGCGCAGCAGGCCAGCCAGATGGCACAACAGGATGTAGATGGTTTCGGCGGCATGGGTGGTATGGGAGGCTTCGGCGGCGGCGGAATGTTTGGTGGCCGCGGCGGCGGCCTCGGCGGTGCCATCCTTGGCGGAATCCTGATCGACTCCATTCTGCATGGCGGCCATGGCGGCCACGGCGGCTTCGGCGGCGGCGGCGGTGGTGGTGACGTCTTCGGCGGCGGCGGCTTCGGCGGTTTCGGCGGCGGCGGTTTTGGCGACGGCGGAGGTGCCGGCGGCAACTTCTAACTGGATAAGAAACCGGGCAGCCCGAGGGGCTGTAGTCAAGAATCAGATAGCAGGACGAAAGGTATCACAGTGGTTAAGCAGTCAATCTTTGGCCGTATCGCACAGCTGGCAAAGGCGAACATCAACGCAGTTCTGGACCAGGCCGAAGACCCCCAGAAGATGCTGGACCAGATGGTCCGCGACTACTCGAACAACATTGCCGAGGCCGAGAGCGCCGTCGCCCAGACAATCGGGAACCTGCGCATGCTTCAGGACGATCACAACGAAGACATGGAAAACGCGCGCAGCTGGGGCAACAAGGCCTTGGCTGCCAGCCGAAAGGCCGACGAGTACCGCGCCGCGGGCAATTCCGCCGATGCGGAAAAGTTCGACAATCTCGCCAAGGTCGCCATACAGCGCCAGATCAGTGCCGAGAACGAGGCCAAGGGTGTCGAGCCCACCATCGCCTCCCAGAACGAGGTTGTCGAAAAGCTCAAGACCGGACTTAACCAGATGAAGGGCAAGCTGACCGAGCTGCAAAACAAGCGCAACGAGCTCGTCGCGCGCGCCCGTACGGCCGAGGCCCAGACCCAGGTGCACGACGCACTCAAGAGCATCGACATCATGGATCCGACCAGCGAAGTAGGACGGTTCGAGGAAAAGGTCCGGCGGGAAGAGGCACGCGTCCGCGGCGCTCAGGAACTGGCTTCGTCGAGTCTGGATGCACAGTTTGAGAGCCTCGAGGACCTCGGAGAGCAAACCGAGATCGAAGCACGCTTGGCTGCCCTGAAGTCCGGCTCCAGCTCTGCCTCCATCGAGTCCGGCCAGTAACCAGCTAGCGGCGGCCTCACAGCGGCCGTTCCTGCACGTGGCTGTGGTGTGAAAGATGCGCCGCGGCCACGTATGGGCGGCATCCCGCTAGCGTGGAAAACCAGACTTAGATCTTAATCCAAGAGGTCCCGACCGGATGTTTCCGGTCGGGACCTCTTCTTGGTTGCGGGGAGAGGATTTGAACCTCTGACCTCTGGGTTATGAGCCCAGCGAGCTACCGAACTGCTCCACCCCGCGGCGCGGTCTTTACTCTACCGGCCGCGGGGTTGCTACGCAAATCGGCGGGGTCAGCCTAGGGCGCAGGGGCCGGCGTTTCCGCCGGGGCCTCTTCGCCGCCCTCGGCTGGAGCCTCACCCGATACAATGCCTTCAGCTTCGAGTGCATCCTGCAGTGCCCGGTTCAGCTTCTCCTGTGCTGCACCGTAAGCCGCGAAGTCGCCTTCTGCCAGAGCCGCCTCGCCCTCACGGATCGCGGCATTCGCCGCTTCGAGTGCCGCCCGCAGATTGGCCTCCGCGTTACCGCCGCCGCCTTCCGCAGGCGGGGCAGCCGGATCGTCCGGTGTCTCGCCTACGTTCCCGGCGTCGCCGGTCGTCGCACCGGAGTCACCGCCGAAGACCTGGTCAAGGGCTTCGTCCAACGTGGGAGCGAAGCCGACAACTTCGCCGAAGCTGACGAGTACGCGGCGGAGCGTCGGGTAAGCAGAGCTGCCCGAGGACTGGACATATACCGGCTGGACGTACAGCATGCCGCCACCGACAGGCAGGCTGAGCAGGTTGCCCTTGAGCACTTCGGTAGCGCCCTGCTGCAACAGGTTCAGCTCAGTCGATACCGCTGTGTCCGAGTTGAACAGGTTCTGTGCCTGGCCCGGTGCGGGAACCGACAATGATCGTGGAATATCAAGCAGCCTCAGCGTGCCGTATTCCTCGCTCTTAACACCGTCCTCGCCGGTTCCGGCATCACCCTCGGCAGCGAGGAAGCCGTAGAGCACGTTTCGCGCTTCCTCACCGGCAGGAACGAACGGGATGAACGGCGTCGTCAATGAGAAAGCAGCGTTTTCCTGCTCGGGCATCTTCAGGGATAGGTAGAAGGGAGGCTGCTTGACGTCGGAATTTGCGCCCAGCGTCGGATCTGTCGGCACTGCCCAGGCGTCGCTATTGGTGTAGAACTTATCGACATCCGTCACGTGGTAACGGGCCAGGAGTTCACGCTGGACCTTGAAAAGGTCTTCAGGGTAGCGTACGTGGTCCATCAGGCTGGCTGACATTTCGCTGAACGGCTTGAGCGTCGTCGGGAATACCTTCTGCCAGGCCTTGAGGATCGGATCCTGATCATCCCATGCATACAGGTCCACCGAACCGTCATAGGCGTCGACGGTGGCCTTGACCGCGTTGCGGATGTAGTTGACCTCTTCGGGCGGCAGGGCGACGCTTTGGCCGCCCGCGGTCGAAGAATCAGCAGTCGCGGACTGGAGCTGTTGCGGGGTCGAGTACGGGAAGTGCTTGCTGGTGGTGTAGCCGTCGACGATCCATTTGACCCGGCCGTCAATAACGGCCGGGTAAACGTTTCCATCCACCGTCAGATACGGTGCGACCTTCTCCACCCGTTCCCGCGGATCCCGGTCGTAAAGGATCTGGGATTCGGGATTCACCTGGTCGGAAAGCATCAGGTCTGTGGACTGGAATTTCAGCGCATAGACAAGGCGGTTGAAGGCATTGCCCACGCTGGGGCCGCCATTGCCTTCGAAGGTGTTCCGGGACTCTGTCTCGGACTCCTCGCTTTGCGGACGGTCGATCTCAGTAGGACTGGCGCCTTCGGGTGCGCCAACGATGGAGTATTCGGGGGACTGCTCGCCGAAGTAGATCCTAGGTTCGTAGGACTCTTCATCCCCCAGCATTCCAGTGGTCGGGATGCCGGACTGAATAAAGGTGGGCTTGCCATCGGGCTCAACGCTGGAACCGGCGGCGGCGACCACGCCGTAACCGTGGGTGTAGAGGACATGCTCGTTGACCCAGCCTGCAGGCACGCCAGCTGTATTGAGCTCACGCACAGCGATAACGGTGTCCTGGATCTCGCCGTCGATCTCGTAGCGGTCGACGTTCAGGATTTCCGGGAACTGGTAGTACTGCCGGAACTGCTGCAGCTGGCTGAAGGCATCCGAAACCAAGTTGGGATCGAGCAAGCGGATGTTCGCCGTTGTTTCGGCGTCCTGCCGCAGCGCGCCGGCCTCGGCCTCAACGGTCGCGTTGTAGGTTGATGTCTGAACCTCGTCGAGCCCGTAAGCCTGACGCGTCAGGGCAATGTTGTGCTCGATGTATTCCGCTTCGCGACTCAATTCGGACGGCTCGACTTGGAAGCGCTGAATAACCCAGGGGTACACGCCGCCGGCCAGAATCGCCGTAATGATCAGCATGGCCGTACCGATGATCGGCAGGCGCCAGCGACCCGAGACGACGGCAACGATGAACAGGATGGCCACAATGATGGCAGCCACTGCCAGAATCGCCTTGGTCGGGATGACGGCATTAACATCCGTGTAGAGCGCGCCGGTCCACTTGCCCGAATCCGACTGCAGGGTGCTGTAGCGGTCCAGCCAGTAATTCACACCTTGCAGGAGCAGGAACAGGCCGGCGAACACGGCTACGTGGATACGGGCAGCGTTGGAAGCGAAAAAGCCCTTCTCCTCCAGCCGGATCCCGCCGTAGAGGTAATGGGTCAGAAGACCGGCGATACCTGCGATTAGTACCACGCTGACCAGGAACCCGGTCAGGAACCCCAGGAAGGGCAGCGTGTTGGTGTAGAAGCTGTAGTCCAGGTTGAACTGGGGATCTGTCTGCCCAAAGGAAACCTGGTTGAAGAACAGCAGCACGGTCTGCCACGCGGATGCCGCCGCGGTACCGGCGAAGCCACCGAGCACAATCGGAATACCGATCATCAGCAGCTTGCGTACGGGCTCAAGCTGTTCCTGGTAGCGGTTGAGATTATCCTGCAGGGCGCTGTCCGGCGCATAGACCGGACGCGAACGGTAGGCGAGGCGCAGGCTCAGGTATACCGCGGCAGCCATAATCAGGAAGGCAATCAGGAAGATAGCGATTTTCGTGCCGTTTTCCTTCAGGAATACTTCCAGATAGCCAAGCTGGTTGTACCAAAGGATGTCCGCATAAATCTGCGAGAAGAACACGAACCCGACCACCAGCACGGCCACCACAATGAGGGTGGGTATCAGCGGGGAGCGTTTCCGTGTTAACTGGGTGGGCGCGGTTGGCCGGTCATCACGGGGCCGGTCTTGTCCGAATGTCACTCTTTACCTCATTGTCAGCGTGCGTTGTGCTTGACGGCGGATCCATGCCTATGCATGAGGCCCCTCCGTCTAAACCACGAATGAGCAGTCCGGGAGGTTCCGCTTTCCTTCCATTCTGCCTTGTGGGAACGCCACAACGAAGTCGGGAGCGGCCGCGGCCGGCTTCTGACGCACGATTGTGACACGTCAGCCGCAGGCGGGAAGCGCTGACCCGTCCTTGCCTTCACCGAGCAGGTTCACGGCTTCCACTGCGTCTTCGAGAGTTACCACCTTGACCACCTGCATCCCATCGGGCACATTGCCGACAACATCGCCACAATTGGCCTCCGGAGCAAGGAAAACGGTCGCGCCGCGCTGATGCGCGCCATACATTTTCTGTTCAATGCCGCCGATCGGACCGACGTTTCCGGACGAATCGATGGTGCCGGTGCCGGCGACGTGCAGCCCCCCGGTCAGTTCGCCTGGCGTCAGCTTGTCCACAATCCCCAAGGCAAACATCATGCCAGCGCTGGGCCCGACGACGTTTTCCAGCTGAATTTTGACGTCGTACGGAAACTCGAAGTCGGTCTCCAGCAGGACGCCGAGCTGATAGGCGCCCTGGGCGTTCGCCTCCGGAGCAACCTGGACGGTCTCAGGCTCGCCGGCGCGGAGGACCTTGAGCTCCACGGGTTCGCCACCGCTGGCATTGAGCTCATCACGAAGAACATTGATGTTAGTGACCACGGTGCCGTTGATGCTTTCGATGACGTCATCCGTCGCCAGCAGGTTTGCCGCAGCTGCACCCTCGGCGAAACCGACAATGGACAGGTCTTCCTCGAAGTCGACACCCAAGTGGCTCAAGGCTGCCGCAACGGATGTTTCCTGCGACGAGTCCATGGCCGCGGCGTTTCGGTTCTGGATCTGCTCGCCGGAGACACCCGGAGGGTACACGAGTTCTTCCGGCGTGACGCTCTGGCGTGGATCCAGCCAGGCTGAGGCTACTTCGAACAAACGCACAGAGCCGCTAGGGCCGCCACTCATGTAGACAGTAGTCATATCCAATGCCCCTGAGGTGGGATATGTCTTTTGACCGGGAATCTCGATCAGCGGGACATCATTTACAGCACCGATCGTGTTGAAAGTAGGACCGGGAGACTCCACGATGTACGGCGATGGCAGAGCCAACGCAAGCAGGCCAAGGACGACGGCGACGACGCCCGCGCCAATCATGACCGGATGCCGTCGGTTTTTTGGCTTGCGCGGCGTCGGCGGCGCTTGCTCCCCGAGGTCGGTCGGCTCAGTCAACTGTGGTTTCCTTCTCTCAGCGTCTCCCGCGGCATACTCCAGGCACGACAGGAAGGGCACCGGTCAAACCGGAGCCCTGCACCAGACTACGCGCTTTGCCTGAGAGAACGCCCGAAATCCGTACCGATCCACTTGGACGCCCCACCGGGCGGCGAGACGGCGCTTCTCATTTGCCTAGAGCGAACCGGGCTCACCAAGCACGACACGGCGTGAAAACTAGCGGTAACGTGTAGTCAGAAGCAACAATCCGGCGACGGCCCCAGGCCCTTTTCCAAGCCCGCATGCCCCAGCAAACCCTCACAAGGACCGGTGGTATAGATGACCTCCAACCCATCCAACAACGGCGACGATCCGAAGGATCCGCTGTCCGAAATGTTTGCCAAGCTTTTCGGCGCCGAGGGAGCCGGCATGGATCCCGCAGAAATAGCCAAGGCGGCAGGTCTGCCTTCCGATCCCAACGTCTTGGCGCAAATGATGCAGCAGGTCCAGGCGATGATGAGTGCAGGAAATGAAGGCCCGGTGAATTGGAAGCTGGCCCACGAGAGTGCGCGTAAGGTTGCAGCCTCGGACAGTGACCCCTCGGTTACTCCCGCCCAATCCCGCGAGGTGGACGAGGCATTGCGACTGGCCGAGATGTGGCTGGATCCGGTTACGGATTTCGCCGGCACCGGGCTCATGGGCAGGGCGTGGTCGCGGGCCGAATGGGTTGAGGCGACACTGCCGACCTGGAAGCGGTTGACCGAACCGGTGGCCAACAGTATTGCTTTCGCGCTTACAAGTGCACTCTCCGAACAGGTGCCGGAGGACATGAAGGCGATGATGGGCGGGGCCCATTCGATGCTGCAGAACATGGGCGGCGCCCTGTTCGGTATGCAACTGGGACAGGCCGTCGGCGCTTTGTCCAAGGAGGTTGTCGGCTCCACGGATATCGGCATCCCCCTGGCAGAAGGCAAGATGGCACTGTTGCCTGCCAACGTCAGGGCCTTCGGCGAGGGCCTGGACGTTCCCGAGTCGGAGATCCGGCTCTTCCTCGCAGTACGGGAGGCGGCCCACGCCCGCTTGTTCACCCATGTTCCCTGGTTGGCAGGACACCTTCTGGGAGCAATCGAAGGCTATGCCCGAGGCATCCATATCGACATGTCGCGAATTGAAGAAGTAGCACGGGAAATCGATCCCACCGATCCCGAATCCATGCAGAATGCCCTGTCCCAGGGCGTGTTCATGCCGCAAAGGACACCGGAGCAAGACACGGCCTTGGTGAAGCTGGAGACGACTTTGGCGCTGGTCGAAGGCTGGGTCGATGAACTGACAGCCGCGGCCACGGTAAATCTGCCATCCGCGAGTGCATTGCGGGAAACCGTGCGCCGACGCCGTGCAACGGGCGGACCTGCCGAGCATGCCTTTTCAGCTTTGGTCGGATTGGAATTGCGTCCCCGGCGGCTACGCGACGCGGCCGCACTCTGGGCGGCCCTGGCCGAGGAACGCGGCCTCGAAGGCCGGGACTCCATCTGGCATCACCCGGACCTGCTGCCGACATCGGAAGATCTGGACGATCCGGCAGGCTTCAGTTCCCGACGCCAATTGCTGGAAGCCTCGGATACGGAGGTCGACGAGGCCCTGCAAAAGCTGCTGGCGGGCGGGTTTGATGAGCCTACCAACGATGCTGAAACGGATACCGGAGAGGATGAGAACGGCGACTCCAAGGATGGGCGCCAGGACTCCTAGTCGTCAACATCATCGTCCAGTAAATCCCCGCCGCTGTCGCTAAGGCCCCGGCCCATCGCAAACGCTGCCCCATCCAGAAATGCCTTGGCCCGGGCAAGGTCAGGATATGGCTCGAGCACGCTCCAGAAATCCGGCCCGTGTCCGGGAACTACTAGGTGGGCCAGTTCGTGCAGGATCACATAATCGATGACCCGTTGCGGCATGCCTTCGATCTTGTCCGAAATCCTGATGGTGCCGCGGGCCGGGGTACAGGATCCCCAGCGACCGTTCTGGTTGGACACCCAGCGGATGCTCTCCGGGCAAGGATTCCCAGAGATGTATCTGCCTGACAGCATAGTGGCCCTGTGCATAAGCGCTTCGTCACTGCGGACCTTCCGCTTGCCGACGTCGGCTTCCGATTTCGCCTCGAGACGGGCGACCATCCTCGCCACCCACTGACGCTCCTGGGCTGCTGTGAAGTGGCCGGGAATGGAAATAATAATTTCACCTTCGCGCCAGCCCGCAGATACCGTACGCCGTCGCCGGTTGGAGCGCTTGACCACTACAGGTTTACCGTCCTTGGTGGTCAGCGCGGCCGGGCCGTCTCCAGCCCGTAAAGCTGTGCTCTTCTGTCTGTCCCGCATGGCAACGACGTTACCGTGAATGGGCCTGCGTCAGAATCGCGCACCACCGTACCTTCGATTCTGTGGATAACTCCTTCCCCGCCGCTGCCGGCATGCCAGCATGGAATCCCGGAACTTCGAAAAGGAGAGAAAGCTGTGGCGGAGTTGAAGATCAATCCCGGTTTGCGCCTGATCGAGCGCCGGGGCACAGTGCAGATTGGCCTGGGTTCCACCGGCCTGGTGCTCGAGGGCACCGGCCAAGGGGATCTGGGATTTTTGTACCGTCTGCGGACAGGTCTGGACGACACGGAACTGGAGAGCATTGCGGGGAACTGTGCCATCAGCCCGGAAAGGGCGCGGGCGTTGGTGGCGGCGCTGGAAAGTGTGCTGGTCGATCCGCCGGCCAAGTCAGAACAACTCAGCGGCCTGCGCCTGGACCGTCTGACGCCCGATCGGGCCCACTGGTCCGCGGTGTACTCCGTCGACTCGTCGGCGCTGCTGGCGAACCGGGCGAGGGCAGCCGTGCATTTGATCGGGCTGGGGAGAACGGGCGGTGCTGTCGCCTGCGCCCTAGCCGCTGCGGGCGTCGGCACACTACTGCTGGAAGACCGGGCCAGCGTGGGGCCCGCCGACGTGGGATCGGGAGCGTTCAGATTGGCCGACGTCGGGCTGAACCGGGCGCAAGCTGTCCGGAAGATGATCCGCAACATTGACCCGACGGTTTCCACACACATCCTGTCCAACAGCATGGACCCGGAAGCCGCCGACGGCCGCCCACGCTTCCTGAACCTCGTTATCTACACAGACCGCGATGTGCCCAACGCACGCATCAGCCACGGCCTCTCCGAAGGGGATAATCCCCACCTGTCGCTGCTGCTTCGCGAGCGGGACGCGTTGATTGGCCCGTTGGTGGTACCCGGGCAATCGGCATGCCTGGACTGCTTGGACCGGCATCACGCCCAAACAGATCCCGACTGGTATGAGTTGTGCTCGCAGGTACACGGCGCCAGCGCAGAAACCGGCGCCGTCGACGAAGTGGCCCAGTCCGTAGCCGCGGCGGGGCTGGCAAGCCTGCAGTCGCTGCTCTTTCTGGATGGCAGGAACCGCCCGGCAACCTGGTCGGCCGTCCTGCAGCTGCGTTCAGCCGATGGCGCCGTAGGCCGGCACGAGTACCGGCCTCACCCAGAGTGTGCCTGCCAGCTGCAGCCGGCGCTGCAGGACAGCTAGCGGTCCAAGGGACTCTGAGCCTAGTTAGTGGAAAGTATGCGCAACACGTCTTCGCCATAGCGTTCCAATTTGGCGGGCCCTACACCGGCAAGACGCGAGAGTTCCTGCATGGACTGGGGACGCGCTTCGGCAATAGCCACCAGCGTCGCATCGGTGAACACGACGAAGGCCGGCACCGAAGCCTCCAGAGCGGTATCCTTGCGCCACTGCCGCAAAGCCTCGAAGGTCGATTCCTCATAGGTAGGCGGGCAGTTTTGGCAGCGGCCGACTTTGCGTTCGGCGCCTGAGCTGAGCAGAGTTCCGCACACACGGCACACCGCGGGTGCCGCTTGCTTGCGGCGGGAGGGCTTGGCGCTTGTCCGGCTTTGCACGGAGGACGATGATTGCGGCCGCAGCCCGTCCAGGAAGCGTGAAGGCTTCCGGTTGGCCCGGCCGCCGGGTGTGCGCGCCAGGGACCAGGACAGGGCAAGATGCTCGCGTGCCCGCGTGATCCCAACGTAAAGCAGCCTGCGTTCTTCATCCACTGCGTCATCCGTGTCCGCGAACGAGATCGGCATCAGGCCTTCGCTGAGTCCGACCAGGAACACGGCATCCCATTCCAGGCCCTTGGCCGAATGCAGCGAGGCCAGCGTGACGCCTTGGACAGTCGGTGCGTGCTGGGCTGCAGTGCGCTCTTCCAACTCCGTAACGAGATCCTGCAGCGTAAACACACCACCGGCCGCGCTTCCGCGAGCCTTGTCCAATTCATCCGCTAGGGCCACAAGCGCGGCCAGGGACTCCCAGCGTTCGCGTACCGCACCGCTGGATTGAGGAGCCTGCGCGGTATAGCCAAGGTTGGCAAGGATGTCCCTGACCAGCTGCGGCACGGGATCAGTCCCTGCGGCCCGGGCGCCGGCGCGCAGCTGCAGCATCGCATCCCGGACTTCCTTCCGGCGGAAGAACCGCTCGCCGCCGCGCAATTGGTAGCCGATATCCGCCGAGGCCAGGGCCTGCTCGTAGGCTTCCGACTGGCCGTTTGTCCGGTACAGCACGGCGATCTGGCTTGCGGGTACGCCCTCGTTCAGAAGCGTCCGGATCTTTCCGGCTACCTGTGCGGCTTCGGCCTCGTCGTCGGCGCATTCCGTGAACGAAGGCTCCGGACCGGTAGGGCGCTGGGCGATGAGTTCGAGCGGGGCGGGCCAGGGATCGTTGCCGCCGCGCCGCGGCTGCTTGGTGCGCGCTGCAAGCAGCGAGTTGGCCAGGTTAACCACCTGCGGAGTCGATCTGTAGTCCCGCACCAGCCTGACCACCTCGGCCTCGGGGAACCTCTTGGTGAACTCCAGCAGATGCCGGGAAGTAGCACCGGTGAAGGAATAGATGGTCTGGCTGGCATCGCCAACCACGCACAACTCATCCCTGGGACCCAGCCACAGGTCCAGCAGCCGTTGCTGCAGCGGGGACACGTCCTGGTACTCGTCCACGACGAAGTGCCGGTACTGGTCCCGCACAGTGGCGGCAACCTTGGCATCTTCCTGCAGGATGCCCACCGTGATCAGCAGGACATCTTCAAAATCGATGATGTTGCGGTCGGTCTTGACATCTTCGTACGCCTGGAAGAGCCGGGAAATGGTCGTCAGGTCAAACCCTGCCGGCTCGACCCGGCCTGCTGCAGCCTTGAGGTACGTATCCGGGGTCAGCATGGAAACCTTGGCCCACTCGATCTCCGCGGCCAAGTCGCGAATCGCGGCCCGGTCCGTGGTCAACCGCAGCCGCCGCGCGGATTCGGCAATGACCTGGGCTTTGTGGTCCAGCAATCCCGGCAACGGGCCGCCAACTGCGTGGGGCCAGAAGTACTGCAGCTGACGCAGCGCGGCAGCATGGAAGGTGCGTGCCTGCACCCCGCCCACGCCCAGGTCCCGCAGCCGTGTGCGCATTTCGGCCGCTGCACGGGCCGTGAAGGTCACCGCGAGCACTTGCTGTGGCTTGTAAACTCCCGAATGCACCCCATAGGCAATGCGGTGGGTGATGGCCCGGGTCTTGCCGGTGCCCGCACCTGCAAGCACGGACATGGGCCCGGTCAGCGTTGATGCAACGTGACGCTGCTCCTCGTCGAGTCCGCCGAGGATTCTGGCTTCGAGATTGTCAGTGACATCCACCGGTAGTTCCAGGCTCACTTCCCGCCCAGCGGTTCCGGCAGCCCGCTGCCATACCAGTGTTCGATCAAGGCGCGGGCGATCGAGATGCCGCCCGCGACCTGGATCTCGCCGGATTCAATTCCCTGGGCGAGTTCGGCCCGCGTAAACCAGCGCACGTCCCTGATTTCCACACCGTCCGGGACCGTTTCCGTTCCCGTTGCGACTGCAGTGAAGCCCAGCATCAGAGAAGAAGGGAAGGGCCACGGCTGCGATCCCAGGTACTGCGGCGAGTGCACAACAATCCCGGATTCTTCCTCGATCTCCCGGATTACGGCCGCTTCGAGGGACTCCCCCGGTTCCACGAAACCGGCCAGCGTTGAGTACCGTCCCACGGGCCAACTGGCCGAGTTGCCCAGCAGCAGCCGGTCCTCTGCGTCCACGACCGAGACAATGATGGCGGGATCCGTGCGGGGATAGTGCTCGCTGCCGTCCGCCGGGCAGCGCCGGACCCAGCCGCCGCTTTCCACGGTGGTCCGTGTCCCGCAGCGCGGGCAATGCGTATGGACAGCGTGCCAATTTGAAATCGCGGCTGCTTCCGCGAACAGGCCGGCGTCCTGGGGCGACAGCGAAGTTGCGACGTCGCGCAATCCCAACCACTCGCCGTCGTTCTTTGCTTCAGCGGTTACGCCTGTCAGGTCTTCCAGGACAATATCCGTCCCCTCGGGAACATCAGCACCCGCCACTGCGCGGCCTAGATAGACAAGATTTTCCGGCATGCGGCGCCCGTACGAGGGCTGCAGCACAATCTTGTTGTCCCGCACGAGCGTTTTGCCCGCATCCATGAGCATGACCCGGGTGGATTCCAAGCCCCAGATATCGTCGAACAGAACCGGTTGACTGCGGCGCTCGCAACCCCGGTCCATGGCGCTGCGGGCAAGGGTCAGGCCGCCCAACGGAGGAAAGCCTGTGGCATGGGTTGTGGTGCTCATGCCTCTACCGTACTAAGCACGGCGGGCCAATTGATATTTGGGCCCGCAATCTGGGGAGAACGGGGGGGGGCACGCGCTTAGTCTGCGTCACGTTCTAGCGACTCGCCGCGGCATCCGCCATGGCTGGGGCAACATTCCAATTACGGTGGACTACGTGAGAAAGACTCCTATGGAACTGGCTGCCATGGCCAGCGCGGCCGTACCCGGACTGGCGCCTGCCGGCGTTTCCGGAGCTCCCGACGACGCCGCGGACTTCACTTCCGCAGTGGTGATCGACGACGCCGGCAAGCAGTGGCGAGTCCGCTCCCCCCGCCATCCGGAAGCCAGCATGAGACTCGAAACGGAGTTGCTGGTCCTGCGGTCCTTCTCCCCCGGCATCCGGGCCGAACTGCCGTTCCAGGTGCCGTCCGTGGCCGGTACCGTCCAGCAAGGGGAACTGCGCACGTTTGTCTACAACCATGTCCCCGGGGCTACTTTGGAACTCGAGACGCTCGTCGCCGAGGGCGGCAGAGTGCCCACCGAAATCGGCCGGGCCATGGCCGGAATCCATGACCTGCCGCAGGCCATGGTGGACCGCGCGGATTTGCCGAGCTACACCGCTGATGAGTTCCGTCAGCGCCGGCTGAACGAACTCGACCAGGCCGCCACGACGGGCAAGATCCCGCCGGCTTTGCTGCGCCGTTGGGAGCATGCGCTGGAGGATGTCACGCTCTGGAAGTTCAACCCGTCAGTGGTCCACGGTGACCTGCACGAGGACAACCTCGTCATCTGGGACGGTGCCGTCAGCGCCGTCACCGGATGGACTGATCTGCGGATCGGCGACCCGGCGGACGATTTTGCCTGGCTTATCGCCGTCCACGAACAGTCTTTCGCCGACGTTGTGCTGGAGTCGTACAACAAGTACCGCAAAGAGCCGGTGGATCCGCACCTGATGCGCCGTGCCGCGTTGGCCGCGGAATTCGCGCTGGCGCAGTGGCTGGTACGCGGTGTCGCTGCCGAGGATGCCGCAATGATTGCCGAAGCCGAAGAGATGCTGCAGGAACTTGAGTCGGATATCCGCGAACACGGCGGCCAGGAGATCAGCAGCGAGAAGCTCCCCGTTCCCGCTGCACCGGCGGGTCCGCCGTCCGCGGCGTTCGAAAGTGAGCGAGCCGGCACACAGTCGACAGAGCGGCCCGCCGCCGCGCCCCGGATTAGCGAGCGCGTGACGGCGGAGCCGATAGTTCCCGCGGCCCCTTCGGATAACCCAGCCGCTGAGGTTCGGCCGGTCGACGATGCGGACACCGTGCCGGACGATAAGGCGTCTGGCACGGACAAGCGAGCCGGCGGTGCCGGCCCGAACCCGCCAAAGGAAGACGAGGCGACGGCGGACCGGGCGCCCGCTTCGGCGGACGCGGAACCGAACACTCCCGCGAAAAAGAACGACGGCGGCGCCTCCGGCACGGGGACCGCTGCCGCTGATGATTCATTGACAACCACAGCGATCCCCATCGTTGAGCACCGTTCAGGTTCTTAGCGTTCGGAGCCGGCGTACGCCGCGCGCACGATGGCTTCGAGTTCGGCTTCACCGGCCAAATCGTGCGGTCGCACGGTCTTATCCGCCGCCACATAGTAGAACGCAGCTTTGACCTCCGCAGGGTCGATTCCCTGCAACCGGGCCCAGGCCAGCCGGTACACCGCGAGCTGAACGGCACGTACACCCAACTTGTCCGGCGAGGGCGGGGAACCGGTCTTCCAGTCCACCAGGTCCCAGGTTCCGTCCTGGTCCCGGAAGACAGCGTCGATCCGGCCGCGCACTACAACCTCATCCACCCTGGTTTCGACCGGTACCTCGATGGCGGCCGGCGTCTTCTCCGCCCATTCGGAGGCCTTGAACGTGGCTTTCATGGTCTCTAGGTCGTAGGCCTCGTCGACATGGGAGTCCGCGGGCGAGGACAAGTCGTCCAGATCCAGCATGCCGGCGGTGCCGAAGTGCTCCTCCACCCAGCTGTGAAACGCGGTTCCCTTGCGCGCGGCCATGCCGGGCCTGCGCGGCACGGGTCGACGCAAGGACCGCGTGACCTCGGCAGGGTTGTCTTTCAGCTCCACGAGCATGGAGGCGGAGATATGTGCCGGTAGTTCGATCTCGTTGGCTCCGCGGGAGGCATTGTGCTCCTGCAGCAGCAACTCCGTTTCTCTGGCCCACGGTGCTCCCTGCTCAAGCTTCCGGTCCTCTGCAATGGCCTGCAGCACCGCCTGGCTGGCCGCCTCCATGGCAGCACGCCGGCCGGGACGGGCCGGTTCCGGCTCTCCACCGCGGTATACCAGAGGGCCTTCCAATGGGTCGTAGGGCCAGAAGGCCGTCTCGGTTTCCTCGCGGAACGGGTTGGTATCGCCAAGTTCCTCGTCGGAGATCCATGTGCCGACCTGCACTGTCGACGAGTCCTGCTGCGCCAGTTCGGCCAGCTCGGTCAGGAATATTGACGGTGCGGAGGGTTTGACCTTGCTGCCTGCCCAGCCCGCGGAGCTGCAGACCAGCAGGTGCTTGGCCCGGGTGTACGCCACGTAGGCCAGGCGCCGCTCCTCCTGTTCGTTGTGGGCCTGGACCTCACCTTTGTAGACTTCTTCGGCGGTGAACCAGGACAACTGGTCGGGTTGCTCGGTGTCCCACTGCGGCAGGTCCGCCCCGTCACCGCGCAAGGGCCAGGGCAAGGCCTCGTTTCCGCTGCTCCAGCGGTTGTCGGAGCCGCTAGGAAAGGCACCGTCGTTGAGCCCGGGAACAAATACAGCGTCCCATTCCAGTCCCTTGGACGCGTGGACCGTCAACAGCTGAACGGCGTCCTTGCTCACGTCGACCTGGACGACATCCAGTCCGCCTTCTTCTGCCGCGGCGGCTTCGAGCCAGGCAAGGAAAGCCAACAGGTCAACCCGCTGCGCAGTCTGCATGAACGTCGCGGCCGCGTCATGGAAGGCATCCAGATGCCGCCGTGCCTGGTGGATGGTAACGCCGGGTTTGGAAGCCACTTCGATGTCGAGCAGCATGGCCCGTTCGACTTCGCCCAGCAGCAGGGGAAGCTCGTCCCCCACGAAAGTCCGCAACTGCCGGACCTCCGCCGACAGCCGCTCCAGGCGGGCCAGCGCCTCGGGAGTCAGCGAGCGTCCGTTGCGCGATGTCCAGCCGGGTTTGGGCAACCGGTCCAGGGCTTCCACCAATGAGGCCGCCTCGGCCGGATCCTGCTGGACGACCTGGGGGGATGCCCGTTCGTCGGCATCCAGATCCACCGTCTGCCTGTCCTCGGCCGCCCGGCGCCGCTGCGACTCCAGAAAGCGGGACCAATCGGCAAACGCCATCAGGTCCGCGGGCCCTATGCGCCAGCGGGCACCAGCCAGCAGGCGCATGAGGGAGTCGGAACGACCGGGATCGGCCAGGACGCGGAGCGTGGCGACGAGGTCGATGATCTCCGGTTGACTCAGCAGCCCTGCCAGCCCGACGATCTCATAGGGAATGCCCTTGTCCGCGAGTGCTTTCGCGACACCGGCGATCTGCGCGCGCCGGCGGCACAACACGGCCGTGGTGACAGGTTCAGCCCTGCCGGATTCCGGATCGCGCTCGAATACGGTCCGGCGCGCCCTTGCCACGCCGGCAGCTACCTGTTCCGCCTCCTCGGACTCGCTGCGGTAGCGGGAGAGGACAACGGTTCCCTCGACCGCGTTCGGACGCGGCCTGAGTGCAGGCACCTCGAGCCGGCCCGGCTTCGGCCGGTTCGGGTCTACCCTGTTCAGCGGCGACGAAATCGTGTTGGCCATGGCGAGCACGTTGACGGCATTGCGCCAGGCCACGGTCAGGAAGCTGGCGGGGGCGACACTGCGCTGCCCGTCCTCGTCGACGAGCGGGAAATGCTGGCGGAAGGCGAAAAGCTGTCCGGCCGAGGCTCCCCGAAATCCATAAATGGACTGGTTCGGGTCCCCTACTGCGGTAACGGGATGGCCGTCACCGAAAAGCTTGGAGAACAGCACCATTTGCGCATGCGAGGTGTCCTGGAATTCGTCCAACAGCACTACTTTGTACCGGAGACGTTCCAGCTCGCGGGCCTGCGGTACGTCCTTGGCGATCGCTGCCGCCAGTGAGACGAGATCGCCGTAGTCCAGCACCCCGCGCTCACGCTTGACCCTGCCGTATTGTGCGGCGAGTTCGGCAACGGTGATCCTGGTCCGCAAACGGTTCAACAAGGATACGACGGCGGCTTTTGGCTGCCGCGTGCTGCCCAAAACGTAGGGCAGCGAACTGATCCTCTCAACGTCGGCCTGCAGGAGACCGATGGCCTCTTGCGGCGTTGCCAGATGCTCCGAGCACTCCGAGGCGAACTGCATGACTGCCTTGACCAGAGTGGACTTGGCCGCCGTCAGATGTCCGACATCCCCGTCATAAGCCTCCACCACCTGGCTGGCAAGCTGCCATGACTGCGCACTGCCCAGCAGCACGACGTCGCGTTCGATGCCAAGCCGGAGCCCGTAGTCGGACACCAGACCGTTGGCGTACGAGTGGTACGTGGACACCTTGGGCTCCAGCAGTCCGGCCGCGTCATCCGCGTCATCCGGCAGCAGCCCGTGGCGGGCGAGCTTGTTGAGCTGGACGCGGATCCGTGCCGCCAGCTCGCCCGCCGCCTTCCGGGTGAAAGTCACACCGAGGATCTCCTCCGGCCGGACCATCCCGTTGGCTACCAGCCACACCACGCGGTCCGCCATCGTGGCCGTTTTGCCCGAACCCGCGCCGGCAATGATGAGCAGCGGCTGCAACGGCGAACTGACGATATCCGCCTGCTCGGGGGTGGGCAGATGCTGGCCCAGCATCCGGGCAAGTTCATTCGGGGCGTAGGTTGTGAGGACCTGTCCGACGCTCACTCGGTTACCTGCTTTCCTTCGGCGCACAGCGGGCAGAGTTCGGGGACACGGCACCCGTGCGAACCGCCGCGCGCTTTCTGCGGATCGTGGCGGGCTTCAAACTGATTAGCGGACATCAGTCCGGCCGCCTCATGGATCATCGGAGTAGCCCAGTCTTCGGCGGTGTCCAGTCCGTCCTGGTGCTGGACCTTGACGTTTTTCAAGTCTTTGCCGAGCTGGACCAGCGCGGCTCCGCCGGGCTGGCGGACGATGTTTGGTTCCCGGTTTCCAACCTCGTTAAAGGCCCCGGCCTTGACCGCGGCCTGGTAGCTGCCCAGCTGCGGATGCCGGTCCAGGTCTGCCGCGTTCGGCGCCGATTTGCCGGTCTTCAGGTCTATGATCACCAGCCTGCCTTCGCGGTCCAGTTCCAGCCTGTCAACCTGTCCCCTCAGTCTGGCGATGCGTTCAGGGCCTTCGATATCAACGGAAAAGTCCTGCTCAACGCCTAACAGGCTCCGCCCCTCGGACCGCATGTGGAGTACGTACTGGGCCAGGCGGCGCACCATGCCCTCGGCCCGCTGGAAGTCCAGGCAGCCTTCCCAGTTTTCCTTCATGCCCAGCGCCGGCCACCGCCGGGTGAGCTCCTGGACGTATTCGTTTCCGGTCGCATCCGGCATGTCCTGGGCGATGGCGTGAACCAGGTTGCCCAGGCTCCGGGCAAAGTCCGTGGCGGCCTCGCCACCGGCCGCCTGAACAAACCAGTCCATCGGTGAGGCGTGCACCGCTTCCACCCGGGACGGCGACACCGGCACCGGCTGGTTCGGCGGCACGATCGGTGCATCGGTGGTCAAGGGCAGCAGTCCCCACCATTGCGATGGATGTGCCCCCGGTACCGGAACGGGGCTTGAGGCCAGCATGGCAAGTCCCGCCGCTGCCTGGGCAGCGCGTTCTGGTTCCTCGGCTCCTTGCTGTGCCCACTGCCGCAATTCGGCGGCTAACGCGCGTACCGTCCGCGGCCGCATGACCGTAGTCACCGGCCGCGCCACTTCCTCGTCCAGCCACGGATCCACCACGTCGAGGAACCCGGAAGGCTGGGCGTCCTCCGACTGCACGGCAATACAGATCAGTCTGTGCTCGGCACGAGAGACAGCCGTTGAAAAGCTTCGGAGCTCGTCGTAACGCGTCTCCCGAAGCCTGGATACGACGTCGATTTGTCCCGCCTGCTCAATGCCGTGCTCCAGGACATCCACGAACTGCGTACTGCCCAGCAGCTCTCCACGTAACCGGGTGTTGGGCCAGATACCCTCCTGGACACCTGCCACGATGACCATCGGCCAGCCGCGTCCCGCTGCACTGGCCGGAGTCATCAGTTCCACGGCTTCACGCAACTGCGCGCGGGGAGCGAGGTTGTCCATCGGGAGTTCCTGGTTCAGCAGGTAGTCAAGGAACTGGGCGGGGTTGGAGCCTGGCAGCTGGTCAACATACCGCTCCGCCGTTTGGAACAGGGCCATGAGAGCATCCAGATCCCGGTCCGCCCGGACACCCGCCGGACCACCCTGAAGCGCTTGCGCGGACCACCTGTCGGCAAGGCCCGCGGCGGACCACAAGGCCCACAGCACCGTCTCCGCGTTGGCGCCGGGCTCCTGTGCCGCCTGGGTTCCGGCACTGAGCATCGCCGCGATCCGCTTGGCCGGCCCTGCTTCGCGGCCCAGAGTCTGGAGGGTGGCCGGATTCCGCAGCGCCTCCACCAGCAGGGCATCGCTGGATCTGCCGCCGCCGCCGAGCCGTTCTTCACGTCGCAGCGACTGGCGGAGCCTGCGCAGGTCAATGGCAGTCGCGCCGCCTATCCGCGAGGTCAACAGTTGGACTGCCGTTTCTGCGTCCAGCCGGTCTGGCTCCAACACCATGGCCAAGGCGTCCAGCAGCGGCCGGACGGCGGCTTCGTCGCGGACCGCCGTTTCCGCCACCGGAATCTTCACGGCGATCCCCTGCCCGGAGAGGTAACGTGCCAGTTGCGAAAGCTGGCCGCCGGTACGGACGATAACTGCCATGTCACTGAGCTTGATGCCGTCAAAGAGCCGGGCTTCAAGAATCCGCTGGGCAACGTAGCGCTGCTCGTGGACCGGTGAATCAACCAGATGGGAACTGGCCTCCGAAGCCAGCCCTGAATGGGCCAGCTCCGTTTGCCGCCCGTCAGGCTCCGGAAATGTCAGTTCGCGTGCCATTTGTGCGCCCGCAACCAAGGAAATCCGCGAGGCAACCCGTTGCCAAGCTGCTGAAACAAATGGCCCCATGCGGTGGGAACCGGTCAAGGCCATCGTCCGAAAAGGTCCTCCGCCGGATGCCAACAGCTCGGACAGGCGCGCCAGCAGATCCGGCCGCGCTCCACGGAAGCCCTGGACAACGGTGTCCGGGGAGGCCGTGACAATGGTGTCCTTACCCTCGGCGAGGACGGCCAGCAATTCGTAGACGGCAGGATTGGCCTCCTGCAGGTCATCGACCAGGATCAGCCCGAGCCGCTGCCGTTCGCGGTCCAGGAAATCTTCATCGTCCATGAGCAGTTGCCGCGCCGCAGTGATAATACCGGCCGGGTCGAAGGCTTCCGGCATGCGCAGATCGATCAGGTCACGGTACTCCCGGAACAGACTCGCCGCCGATTGCCAGTCTTCACGCCCGCTGGCGACCCCCATCGCCTCCAAATGTTCGGCGGTGCTGCCGTATTCAATAACGCGGTCGAATAGCTGCCGGATCTCGTGCCGGAATCCTCGGGTTCCGAGCGCTTCGTCAAGATCGCTGGGCCACCTGACGGCACCGCTATGCCCGGTACGGTGTCCATGCAGCAGTTCGGCAATGATCTGATCCTGCTCCGGGCCGGACATCAGACGCGGCGCCCGTTCCAGCAGCGGCAGCCGACCCTCGGCCCGGGCACGCCGGATCAAGTCGAAGGCGTAGGCAGCCCAGGTCCGCGCCGGCGTTGTACTGAGGCTTCGGTTCAGCCGCGCCGTGAGCTTATCCCGCAGGCGCGCAGCGGCCAGACGCGACGGAGCCAGCATCAGTATCCGCGCGGGATCCAGTCCGGTTTGTTCGACCCGGTGGACGGCGTGTTCGACCAGCACCGTGGACTTGCCGGTCCCCGGAGCACCGTAAACGAGCACCGGCCCACAGCCTTCGGGCAGCGAGATTACGGCATTCTGGTCCGGGCGTTCGGCCGGCTGCTCCGCCCGGGACCGGCTCGGCCGCACCAGTTTGAGTTCCGGTGCATGCTGTATTGGTTTGATCACGGTTCCATTCCACCAGCCGGCAGTGACATTTTTTGGCGGATATCTTCAATGCGATCAAAGTCATCGTCATCCGGAAACCAGCGGGCCAACTGCATCTGGACCTTCGGCTCGCTTCCGGCCTCCCGAATCATGAGCGGTGTGAGCTCACGTTGATAGCGCCGCACCGCCCGGCCCATCAGCTCATTGGGCAGCGTCCCGTCCGCTCGGATGACCCGCCACCATGCCACCGCCCCGCCATGGAGCGACATCACGCGGCCAACCTGGCGGGCACCACCGGAGCCAAGCAGCTCCGCTATGTCCCCATAAGAGAGGACTCGACCGGCCGGTATGAGTGCCGCCACTTCCAGAACGGCATCAACAAACTCCCGGCGCATGCGATCTACTCTAAATGGCAGCCGACGTGTTTTTATCCACAGGCGGCGGGGCCCGCCGCGGAAATGTCGTTGCCGGCAGGTAGCGTTGCCGGCATGAGCAGCTGGCATGAACTTCCCCGGGCAGCATTCGATGTCGAAACGACCGGACGGGATCCCCACGAAGCACGGATCGTCACCGCATCCATTGTCCTTGTCACTGGGCTGGGGCAACCACTGCAACAGCTGGAATGGCTGGTCAACCCCGGTGTCTCCATCCCGGCCGAAGCCTCTGCCATTCACGGCATCACCAACGACAAAGCCCTCAGCGAGGGAATGGACGCCGCCCAGGCTGCTGCCGAAATCGCCCAGACCCTCGGCAGCTATTTCGACGCCGGTATCCCGGTTATGGCGTTCAATGCTCCCTACGATTTCACGGTCCTGGCCGAGGAATGCGGACGCCACGGCATGGAAATGCCAGAGCCCACACCCGTCATCGATCCCTTTGTGCTGGACAAGCAGATGGACCGGTACCGGCGCGGCAAGCGGACTTTGGTCGCCCTGAGTGAGTTTTACCAAGTGCCGCTGGAGAACGCGCACACTTCCGCCGCAGACGCGCTGGCCACCATCGGCGTTGCCGATGCGCTGGCAAGAAAATACCCAGAACTGCAGGTCGACCCTTCTGAGCTCCACGCATCGCAAGTGGAGTGGTGCGCCAAACAGGCGACGAATTTCCAGGAGTGGTTACGCCGGACCAAACCGGACGCGGTGGTCGATGGCGTATGGCCGTTGCGGGAAGGCGTTGTGCATGCGCGGCCCACAGCGACGGCAGGCAGTCAATTTAGGGTGTGAATATTACGAATCTTTGCCCGTGTTCGGGAGCGCGGCCAGTCCTGTCATAATTTAAGCTGTTCGCTGCCCGTGCTGGCCGCCGCAGACCAGGACCCGTCCCCAATCAGCCGAGGATTCATGTGATCACTGTTTCTGACCTGCGCAAGGTCTATCGCCAAGGCAACCGTGAAGTTGTTGCCCTTGACGGAGTCAGCCTTGAGGTTCCGAGGGGATCAATTCACGGCATCGTGGGACATTCAGGGGCGGGCAAGTCGACTTTGGTCCGCTGCCTGACCCTGTTGGATTCCCCCACCTCAGGGTCAGTGAGCATCAATGGGGCCGAACTGAGCTCGGCCAGGGATGCAGACTTGCGCAGCGCACGCCGGCGCATCGGCATGATCTTCCAGCATGCCAACCTGATGGATTCGCGGACCACCGCGCAGAACGTCGCACATCCGCTGGAAATCGTCAACACGTCCAAGGACGCCATCAGCACCAAGGTCACTGAACTATTGAGGCTGGTTGGACTGGAGGGCTTCGAAAACGCTTATTCTTCCCAGCTCTCCGGCGGCCAGCGCCAGCGCGTAGGCATTGCGCGCGCCCTCGCTTCCGATCCGGATGTCCTTCTCTGTGACGAGCCCACGTCTGCTTTGGACCCGAAAACCACCGAAGAGATCCTTGTCCTGATCAAGGACCTCACCGAGCGCCTGCAGCTGACGGTGCTGATCATCACGCACGAAATGCACGTGGTCAAGCGGGTCTGCGACTCGGTGTCCTTGCTGGCGGCCGGGCGCATCGTTGAACACGGCCCGCTGCGAGATGTCGCAGCCAGGCTGGGCAGCGAACTGTCCCGCACCCTGTTGCCGCTGCCTTCGGCGGAACCGCTTGGCACCGGAGCCGTGCTGGAGATTCTTTTCTCGGGGGACACGGCCTCGGAACCGGTCCTGACTTCCGCCGCACGGCGCTTCAATATGGACCTGAATGTACTTGCTGGCAGTGTCGAGACCCTGGCCGGGACACAATTCGGCCACCTCCGAATTCAGCTGCCCGCCGGCGTGGATTCCGGTCCGGTAGTCGAATATCTGCACAGCCAGGGCGTTTCCGTGCGTGCCACAGGAAAGGATGCCGCATGAATTTCCTCGAAGAACTGAGCACCAACCCCGGTATCACGAAGGCGCTCCCGACAGCCGTCGTTGAGACCCTGCAGATGGTATCGATCTCCGGGATCTTCACTTTGGCGATCGGACTGCCGCTAGGAATCTTCCTCTACACCAGCGCCTCGGGCGGGTTACGACCGATGCCTGTGACGAACAGGATCGTCTCCGACGTCGTCGTCAACATCACACGATCCATTCCATTCGCCATCCTCATGGTGGCCCTCATTCCGCTGGCACGGGTTATTACCGGCAGCAGCATCGGCCCAATCGCCGCTTGCGTTGCGCTGACAATCGGCACCGTTCCCTTCTTCGCCCGCTTGGTCGAGACTGCGCTTCGGGATGTAAGTTCCGGCAAGATCGACGCCGCTATGGTCATGGGGTCGACGCGGATGCAGATCGTTCGCAAAGTGCTCGTCCCTGAGGCCCTTCCTGGGCTGGTGGCGGCGTTGACCACGACGATGGTCACCCTGGTCGGATACTCCGCAATGGCCGGCATCACCGGCGGCGGCGGTTTGGGAAGGCTCGCTTACAACTACGGCTTCCAGCGCTTCGATACCACTGTCATGATCGTTACCATCGTAATCATGGTCATCCTGGTCCAGGCAATCCAATGGGTCGGCGACGCGGTTGCCCGCCGGGTCGACCACCGGAGCGCAGCGACAGCCGGATCGAAGAAGGCGCGCCGGCATGAGCCGGCCACAACGATTGGGGTCTGATCCTCCACAATGCTTCCCGCATCGTCGACAGCCGAGCGGAAGAATGCAGCGAGTAGCCGCTAGCTGCACCACACCCGGATCCCGGCGACATCATATTCGTCCGGGCTCTGCGTTATTTGAAAGGAACGCACTCGGATGCGTAAAACACTATCTCTGATCGGCGCAGGCTTGGCCACTACGCTGGCGCTGACGGCTTGCGGTGGATCCGAATCTACCCCCAGCGCTACTCTCGATCCGGCCAATCCCGTGACAGTTACTGTTGGGGCCAGCCCTGTGCCGCATGCACGGATCCTCGAGTTCGTTGACCAGAATCTGGCCCAGGAAGCCGGCATCGACCTGGAGATCCAGGAGTTCGATGACTACCAGACTCCTAATATCGCGCTCAGCGATGGATCGCTCGACGCCAACTACTACCAGCACCTGCCTTGGTTCGAAGACCAGGTCGCTACCAAGGGCTACGAGTTCGAGCATGGTGAAGGCGTCCACATCGAGCCGTACGCCGCGTTCTCCTCGAAGCACGAGAGCATTGAAGATGTACCCGACGGTGGCACTATCGCCATCACGAATGACCCCGCCAACCAGGTCCGCGGTCTGAAGATGCTCGAAGAAGCCGGCCTGCTCAATGGCATTGAGGAAGACTCCGCTGCCCTCACCCTAACGGAAGAGCAGAACCCGAAGGGTCTGACGTTCGAGGAGAACCAGCCGGAAATTATCCTTCCGCTGGTTGAAGACCCGAAGATCGACCTTGCGCTCATTAACGGCAACTTCATCCTTCAAGCTGGATTGAGCGCCGACGACGCCCTCGCCGTCGAATCCGTAGAGAACAATCCTTATGCCAACTTCTTGGCCTGGCAGGCCGGCGACGACAATCCTGCCATCGCCAAGCTCGAAGAGCTCCTGCATTCCCCCGAGGTCAAGGACTACATCGTGGAGACCTGGCCGAACGGTGACGTCACCCCGGCGTTCTAACCTTCCCGGCCAGCAAGGCCGAACCAGCCACGCTTAACCACAAGGGAGCCGGCAGCACACGCTGCCGGCTCCCTTGTCAGTTCCGCCTCAAGGCTTGTTTGTCGTGCCGGGTCAGGACACCGTCGCCACGGCCTTTTCCTCGAGCCGCACCCGCCGGCCTGACGCTTCCGGCTTGGTATCGCCCGTCCAGACCTGGATGACGGCCCAGGCCACCGCCGCCACCGGCACAGCAAGAATGGCGCCGACAATACCGCCAAGGATGGTGCCTGCCGTCAAGGCGAGGAGAATGACTAGGGAATGGAGGCTGACGGAACGGCCCATCACGACCGGTTGCAGGAAGTTCCCTTCCAGCTGGTTCACCAGGACCACAACACCGATCACCACCAGCGCGGCCACAGGGCCGTTGGCCACCAGGGCCACGAGGGCGGCCAGCACGCCGGCGACCGTGGCGCCCACGATCGGCACGAAACCGCCGATGAAGATGAGCACGGCCAGCGGCAGCGCCAGCGGCACCTGCAGGATAAACAAGGCAAGACCGATAAAGATTGCGTCGACCGCCGCCACGATGGCGGTGCCCCGAACGTAATTGCCCAGGACGTCGACGGCGCGCGAACCGGCCAGCGCCATCTTCGCTCGACGTCGGTAGGGGAACCAGCGCAGCAGGAACGTCCAGATCCGCTCGCCGTCCTTGAGGAAGTAAAACAGCACCACGGCCATCAGGACCGCGCCGGTGATGAACTGCGTGGCCGTGGACAGTCCGCTCAACGCGCTGCGGCCGACGGCGGCACTGGTCAGGAAGTCCAGAATCCCGGCCAGCGCCTCGTCAATCTGCGCCTGGTCGACCGGGAGCGGGAAATCGGCCAGGAAGCCCTGTAGCTGCGCCCAGCCTTCGGTAGCCGAACTGATGAGTTCATCCAGCTCGTTCCGGACGGCGACGACGATGCCGGTAATGACTCCGCCGAGCACCACAAGGATGCCCAGGAACGCCGTCGCGGTGGCCAGGGCACTGGACCAGCCCCAGCGCCTCAGGACGTTGACCACCGGATAGACCGCGGCTGCCAGGATGAGGGCAATCAGCACCGGGATGACCAGCAACTGCAGTTGCAGCATCACGTATACGCTGACCGAGAGCAGCGTCAGGATCAGCAGCAGCTGTGCGGAGCGCGTGCCCACCCGGCCGATACCATCGGTCCACAGATTTTGTTCCTGAACTTGGTCCCGCCGGGCAAACAACGCCATCAACATGCTCCTTGAAGTGGTTGGAAATCAGGCTCCAGATAAGGCAGCGGCCGCCGCCTTGGCTGCGGCCGGAAGGGCAGCGTAAATCCGGTCCATGGCCTTGTCGTCATGCGCCGCGGAGAGGAACCACGCTTCGAAGACCGACGGCGGCAGGTAGACGCCGGAATCCAGCATGGAATGGAAGAACGGAGCGTACCGGAAGGCTTCCTGTCCCTGGGCGTCCTCGTAGTTGTGGACTCCGTTGGCCGAGGTTCCGAAGGCCACGCTGAAGAGATTCCCGGCACGCTGGATGCTGTGGTCCACACCTGCCTCGCCCAGCGCGGCGGAGACGGCACCGGACAACTCCAGGGACCGCTTGTCGATCCCGGCGTAGACCTCGGGTGTGGCCGCGGTCAGCGTGGCCACACCGGCCGCCATCGCGATCGGATTTCCCGACAGTGTGCCGGCCTGGTAGACCGGACCCACCGGAGCAAGGTAATCCATTACCTCGGCCCGGCCGCCCAGTGCTGCCACCGGCATGCCGCCGCCGATGACCTTGCCGAAGGTCAGCAGGTCCGGCGTGAACGGAGCGTCCGTTCCCTCGGCTCCTCCGGTCAGGCCCCAGTAGCCGGCATAACCGGTCCGGAAGCCGGTCAGGACCTCGTCCAGAATGAGCAGGGCGCCGTGCTGTGTGGTGATCCGGGAAAGCGCTGCGTTGAAGCCTGCGCCCGGTTCCACTACACCCATATTGGCCGGTGCAGCTTCGGTGATCACCGCGGCGATGTTGGGGCCGTGGGTTTCGAACGCTGCTTCAACCGCTGCCAGATCGTTGTAAGGCAGGACCAGAGTCTCAGCCGCCGTTGCCTCGGTGACACCGGCAGAGCCGGGCAGCGCCAGCGTGGCAAGACCCGATCCGGCGGCCGCCAGCAGCCCGTCCAAATGACCGTGATAGCAGCCGGCGAACTTGATGATCAGGTTGCGGCCGGTAAAGCCGCGGGCCAGCCGCACGGCCGTCATGGTGGCCTCGGTTCCCGTGGATACCATACGCAGCCGCTCGACGGCGGAAACCCGCTCCATCACGATGGCCGCCAGTTCGGCTTCGGCGGGCGTGGACGCGCCGAAGGACAAGCCGCGGTCCACGGCAGCGTGGACGGCTGCCAGCACCTCGGGATGGGCATGGCCCACCAGTGCCGGGCCCCAGGAGCAGACCAGGTCAACGTACTCGCGGCCATCGGCGTCGGTGAGGTAGGGCCCCTTGGCGGAGACCATGAAGCGCGGTGTCCCGCCGACCGACCCGAAGGCCCGCACGGGCGAGTTCACTCCCCCGGGCATCAGATGGCGCGCGCGTTCGAACAGTTCTTCAGAGCTAGTCATTACTTAGTTGCTTTCCTTCAGCCAGCGGGCAATCTCGGCAGCCCAGTATGTCAACACCATATCTGCCCCGGCCCGCCGGATGCCCAGCACGGACTCGAGGATGGCAGGCTTGCGGTCGATCCAGCCGTTGGCCGCCGCCGCCTCGATCATCGCGTATTCGCCGGAAATCTGGTAGGCGGCCACCGGTACCGGAGACATGGCCGCCACATCGGCCACGATGTCCAGGTAACTCATGGCGGGCTTGACCATCACCATGTCCGCCCCCTCTTCGAGATCCAGCTCTACCTCCAGCATGGCCTCGCGGCGGTTGGCCGGATCCATCTGGTACGTCTTCCGGTCACCGCTCAGCTGCGAATCCACTGCCTCGCGGAACGGACCATAGAAGGCGGACGTGTACTTGGCCGCGTAGGCCAGCACCGCGGTGTCCTTTAGGCCTGCCTCGTCGAGCGCCTGGCGGATCACGGCAACCTGGCCGTCCATCATGCCGGACGGGCCCAGGACGTCCGCGCCGGACTGTGCCTGGATCACGGCCATCCGCGCGTAGATCTCCAGCGTGGCGTCATTATCCACCGCCCCATCCGGGGTGAGGACACCGCAGTGGCCGTGGTCCGTGAACTCGTCGAGGCAAACATCGCTCATGACCACCAGGTCGTTGCCTACTTCGGCCTTCACATCCGTGATGGCCTTGTTCAGGACACCGTCCGGGTCCACGCCCGCGCTGCCGGTGGCGTCGCGGTTGGCCGGCACGCCGAAGAGCATGATGCCGCCGAGGCCAAGTTCCACCGCTTCGAACGCCGCCCGTTTGAGGGAATCGGTCGTGTGCTGGACGACGCCGGGCATGGACTGCAGCGGCGCCGGCTCGGAGATGCCCTCGCGGATAAACGCCGGCAGAATCAGCTGCGAGTTCTCGATCCGCACTTCAGCGGTGAGTTTGCGCAGGGCTGCGGTGGCGCGGAGTCGGCGCGGTCGGTGGCTAGGAAAGCTCATCATCATCCTTCGGCTTTGGTGCGGTGCGGGTCTTGAGGGCCTCGGTCAGCGCGTCCGCAATCCCGGCCGGCGTCGGCGCGGTGGCGGTCGCGGCGATATCCAGGCCAAGCGTTCCGGCTTCCCTCGCGGTGCTGTTGCCGATCGCCACCAGCAGTACGTGCGGCGGCAGGTCGGGCGAGAGTTGATGCAGCCGGCGGGCCACGCTCGGAGACGTAAGAACGACGGCGTCAATCGCCTTTTCGGCGACGCCGCGGTTGAATTCTTCCACCGTAATCGGTTCCAGTTCGGCTCCGGTCGACCCCGGAGAGGCGGACTCCAGCACAGCGCTCAGGCGCCGCTCCGCCCGGGCCGGATGGTCCACCGTGTGGTAGGCGACCACAGGCAGCACCTGCCAGCCCTTGTCCATCAGGCCCTCGAAAATGGTGTCAGCCGCGATGTCCGCCTGCGGCAGGAAAACGTTGGTGCGCAGGGCCGTTTCCGGGCGGGGCTCGCCCGGCGGCGGCCAGTCCGCCACCAGTCCGACGGCGTCCATGGTGCCCTCGGGAACAAGGTCAACGTGCAGGCCCTCGGCCTCCAGGACCGTGGCCGTACCCGACCCGACGGCGGCGATCTTGGTGTCGCCGGACAGTGCCTTCAGCGTAGTGCCGAGTGCGGCAGCGCGATGCTTCAGCGCCCGCACGGTGGTGATGCTGGTGATGACCATCCACTCGAAGCGGCCCTGGCCAAGCATGCGCAGCGCTTCGTCTAGCTCATGGCTGGACTCTGGTTCCTCGAAGTCGATCAGCGGCATAAGCTTCGGTTCGGCGCCCCTGCCGGCCAGCTCGGCCACCATGGCACCTGCCCGGTCAGCACTGCGCGGCAGCACGACTACCAGCCCGGCGAGCGGACTCCCGGGGTTGCCTCGCGGCCGCAGCAGGGGCATGCTCAGCTGCCTGCCAAGGGGGTCAGTTCTCCGGCTCCCTGGGCCAGCAGGTCTTCGGCCAGCCGGGATCCCAAGCCCGCCGCGCCCTCCATGTCCGGGCTGTTGGTCTCCAGGCTGCTGCGCAGCAGACGGGTTCCGTCGGGCCGGCACACTACCGCTTCGAGCCGGAGCACATCCCCGGCCAGCGTTGCCAGCGCACCGATGGGTGCACTGCAGCCGGCCTCGAGCCGGGCCAGCAGCGCACGTTCGGCGGTCACCGAGAGGCGGGTGGCCTCGTCGTCGTAATCCTGCATGGCCTTGGCCAGCGCACTCCCGTCCGCGGCGTCGGCCGTACGGCACTCCACGGCCAGCGAGCCCTGCCCCGGGGCCGGCAGCATGACGGCCGGGTCCAGCAGCTCGGTGATGGTCTCGGTCCGGCCCAGCCGGCTGAGGCCGGCGGCCGCCAGGACCACGCCGTCAAGGTCGCCCTGCTTACCCTCGACGACCTCCGGGCCGTGCATCCCCCGGACACGGCCGAGCCGGGTCTCCACGTTGCCGCGGATGTCGATGACCTCCAGGTCCGGCCGGGCGGCGCGGAGCTGGGCCGCGCGGCGCGGGGAACCGGTGCCGACCTTCGCACCGGCGGGCAGCTCGGACAGCGTGAGTCCGTCCCGGGCACACAGTGCGTCCCGGACATCGACGCGTGCCGGATACGCCGCGATCCGGAGCCCCTCAGCCACCCCGGTGGGCAGATCCTTAAGTGAATGCACTGCCACATCGCAGCGGTCATCGAGCAGGGCCTCGCGCAGGGCCGCAACGAACACGCCGGTGCCGCCGATCTGGGCCAGCGATCCCTTCAGGATGTCGCCCTCGGTCTTGATCCGGACCAGCTCGTAGTCCACCCCGCCGGCGGCGGCGAGGGCTTCGGCCACGGTGGTGGTCTGGGTGACGGCCAGGGCGCTGCCCCGGGTTCCGATGCGGACGGTGCTTGTCACGGTGCGGGTACTCCTACGGTGGAATCCATGCCGGCAACCGTGGGTTTTTCGCCGCGGCGGTTGGCACAGCAGTTGGGGAAACATACGTCCATCCACGGCCCCAGCTGGGTGGTGGCGGCGCGTTCGGCAATGTTGTGCTCGGCGGTCCGTTCGCAGATCAGGTCGACCAGGCCTGCGACGAACTTCTGGTGCACGCCCGGCGTCGGTACCCGGGCGGCGGCGAGGCCGAGCTTGCCGCAGGTCTCCAGTGCCTCGGTGTCCAGGTCCCAGATCACTTCCATGTGGTCGCTGACAAAGCCCAGCGGGACGATGACAACACCTTTGACGCCCCGCGTGGCCAGCTCTTCGAGGGCGTCGTTGATGTCCGGTTCCAGCCACGGCACATGCGGCGCCCCGGAGCGGGACTGGTAAACCAGCGAATGCGCGACGCCGGCAGCCTCCGGAATCCGGTCCAGCACGGCCTGCCCGGTAGCCAGGTGCTGCGCCACGTAGGCGCTGCCGCCGTCGTACTCGGCGCCGTCTGCCAGGCGCGGCCCGGCGGCCTCGGCGTCTCCCATGGGAATGGAGTGGGTGGCGAACATGATGTGCACGGGTGCATCGGCCTCGCCCTTTGCGGCAAGGTCCGCCCGGACGCTGGCCAGACCTTCGCGCACGCCCTCCACGAACGGCTCTACGAAGCCCGGGTGGTCGAAGTACTGGCGGACCTTATCCACTTCCAGCTTGCCTTCCAGCCCGGTCTCCACCAGCGCCACGCCGAAGTCCTCGCGGTACTGACGACAGCTGGAATAGCAGGAGTAGGCACTGGTGGTGACGGCCAGCACGCGGCGGTGGCCGGCGTCGTACGCTTCGCGGAAGGTGTCCGCGATAAAGGGCGCCCAGTTGCGGTTGCCCCAGAGCACCGGCAGGTCGATCCCGCGGCTGGCCAGTTCGGCCTCCATCGCCGCCTTGAGGGCCCGGTTCTGCGCGTTGATCGGGCTGATGCCGCCGTTGGCGCGGTAGTGGTGGGACACCTCTTCGAGCCGCTCATCGGGGATGCCGCGCCCGCGCGTGACATTGCGCAGGAACGGGATGACGTCTTCCTGGCCCTCGGGTCCGCCGAAGGACGCCAGGATGATGGCATCGTAGTCCTTCGGCGCCATCCTGCCGTTTTCGTCCACGCCCGCGCGCGGATCGAAGTTTGTTTCAGCGGTGGTCACCGCAGTACCTCGGCAATCTCGGCGGGGCTGATGCGGCGGCCGGTGTAGAACGGGATTTCCTCGCGGACGTGGTTGCGGGCATCGGTGTAGCGCAGGTGGCGCATCAGGTCGACCAGGTCGATCAGTTCCGGCGCTTCCAGGCCCAGGATCCATTCCCAGTCGCCCAGTGCGAAGGACGCCACGGTGTTGGCGAGCACCTGCGGGAAATCGCGGCCGAGCATGCCGTGGTCGCGCAGCATCTTGCCGCGCTCCTCGGCCGGGAGCAGGTACCACTCGTAGGAGCGCACAAACGGGTAGACGCAGAGCCAGGCTTCCGGCTCCTTGCCCAGCGCGAAGGACGGCGAGTGGCTCTTGGTGAATTCGGCGTCGCGGTGGACACCCATGGCGGACCAGACAATGTCCGTCTCTTCGAACAGGGCAGTGCGGCGGATGGTGCGCACGGCGGCCTGCAGCTCATCCGGCTTGGGGCCGTGGAGCCAGATCATGACATCGGCGTCTTCGCGCATGGCCGAGACGTCGTAGGCGCCGCGCAGGGTCACGCCGGCATCGCCGAGGCGGGCGACGGCAGACTCGAAGTCGGCAACGGCGGAGTCCGCAATGTCGGCACCGGACCGCTTGAACACGGTCCAAAGGGTGTAGAACAGCTCTTCTTCGCCCGCGGTTTCGACGGCGTTGGCGGATCCGGACGTGGACGTTTCACTCATGCTTACAGTCTGCCTTCTTCAGTAGTTATTAGTCGAAAACGGATCTTCTACCCATTGTAGAAGAAATTCAGGACGACGACGGCGCCGCGGCCTTCAGTTCAGCTGCAAGCTGGCGTGCGCGGGTCCGGCTGTCGGCGACCACGGCCACCAGTCCTGTTCCCGCCAGCCAGGCACCGGTCAGCTGCAGGTAGTTCCCGTCGGCCGCGAGCTCGCGCACGCGGGCCACCCTGTCCCGATGTCCCACGGTGGCCGACGGCAGTGCGCCCACCCATCGGACCACCTTCCAGCCCAGCACGTCCGGTTCAGTGATCGAGGTGCCCATCAGCGCCGAGGCGTCGCTGAGTGCCTGGCGGTACAGCTTCTCGTCGGGCCAGCCGGTGAAGTCCTCCGGCTTTGCGGTACCCGTCTGTCCTACCGCCCTGCCATAGGACAGGCGCAGCACGTGGCTGCCCGGGCCGGTTTCGTCCGCCAGCCATTGCCACTTGGCCGTGGCGTGCGTGAGCGCCTTCGCCGCAATACCTTCGACCCCCGGCGCTACCAGCAGTCCGGTGCCGCGCGGCTTGGCATCCAGCTCCGGCTGGTCCACCACCAGCGTCACCAATGCCACCGACGGCCCGGCTGCCGGCTTCACGTCGGCGATTCCGGGGATGCTCTCCTGCAGCAGCGTCACGGCGGAAACACCGTCCGCCGCCATCACCAGTCCGGCCGCGTCATAGGTGCCGTCCGCGGTAGCGACCCGCCAGCCGCCGTCGTGCTTTGCAATTGTTTTCACCGGCGAGGAGGCGTGCAGCTGGACTTTGCGCCGCTTCAGATCCGCCAGCAAGGCCTCGGTCAGCCGGCCCATACCGCCCGCTATTCCGGCCACCGCGGAACCCGCCGGGGCCGCTTTGCGCATGGCGCCCACCGCGGCCTGTAGCGAACCGTGGGTTGCCACGGAAGCACGCAGGCCCGGAGCCACCGAGTCCACATCCAGCACATCGGGATCGGCCGAATAGACGCCGGCCACCACCGGGGTCACCAGCCGCTCGAGCACGGTGCTGCCCATCCGGGTGCGGACCAGCTCGCCCAGGCTCAGCTGGTCTTTGCCCAGCAGGTTCCCCAGCGGCAGCACGCGGTCCGCCGCCGCGCGCAGGGAAGCCTTGCGTCCAATGGCCGCCACGATCTGCGGATCGGCGGGGTCCGCCGGAATGCCGAGCAGCCCGGTTTTGGGCAGCCGCTGGGCCGAGCCGGGCAGCTGCACCCAGGCACCGGCCGGGTCAGGAGCCACGATGCTCTCCCCCAGCCCGAGCTCCCCGGCCAGCCCCGAGACGGCCTGCGACCGTGTTGCAAAGGATTCAGCGCCGGCGTCGAGCGTAAATCCCGCTACCTCGTGGCGCGCCACACAGCCGCCGAAGTCCGCGGACGCTTCCAGCACGGTGACCTGCACGCCCTGCATGGCAAGTTCGCGCGCGGCGACCAGCCCGGCAATCCCGCCGCCAACAACGACGGCGGTGGGAGCCTTGAGTGCCGGAAGGCGGCCCGTCCAGGGGTTGCCGCGGGAGGCGGCGCGGTCCGGGTGCCCGGCGTCGGGACGCTGGTGCGGCATGGCTACAGGTCCACCGAATGGATCAGCTTGACCACGCGGGTCAGCACTTCCGGATCCGTCTCCGGCGGGACCCCATGCCCCAGATTGACCACGTGGCCCGGAGCCGACGCCCCAGCGGCGAGTACTTCGCGGACGTGCTGTTCCAATACTTCCCACGGGGCAGAGAGCAACGCCGGATCGATGTTGCCCTGCAGCGGGGTCTTGCCGCCCAGCCTGCGGTTGGCCTCATCCAGCGGCAGACGGTAGTCCACGCCGATCACGTCGACGCCGACATCGCGCATGGCGACCAGCAGTTCGGAAGTCCCGGTGCCGAAGTGGACCAGCGGAACGCCAAGGTCCCGGACGTGGTCCAGGGCGCGGGAGGAAGCCGGCGCCACGTGGCGGCGGTAGTCCTCCAGGCCTAGCGAGCCGGCCCAGGAGTCAAAGAGCTGGCCGGCGCTGGCCCCGGCGTCGAGCTGGGCGCGCAGGAACTTTCCGGAGGCGTCCGCCGCCCAGTCGGTGAGGGCCCGCCACGTTTCCGGTTCCGCGTGCATCATGGTCCGCGGGCCCAGATGGTCACGCGACGGCTTGCCCTCCACCATGTAGGCCGCGAGGGTGAAGGGCGCACCGGCGAAGCCGATCAACGGCTTCTTACCCAGTTCATTGACCGTGAGCCGCACGGCTTCACGGATGGGCTCCAGCGCTTCATCGGTCAGCGTAGGCAGGTTCGCGACGTCCGCGGCGGTCCGCACCGGACTGCCCAGCACCGGGCCAACACCGGGAACGATGTCAACGTCCACCCCCGCCAGCTTCAGCGGAATAACGATGTCGGAGAAAAAAATTCCGGCGTCCACGTCGTGCCGCCGAACGGGCTGCAGCGTAATTTCGGCGGCCAGCTCCGGGTTCAGGCAGGAATCAAGCATCGCAATCCCCTGCCTCAGCTCGCGGTACTCCGGCAGCGAGCGGCCGGCCTGCCGCATGAACCACACCGGCCGCCGGTCGGGCTTCCCGCCGCGGTAAGCGGTAATCAGGGCAGAATCCGAGGTCCGGCCATCCATCAAGGGGTGGGAAGCATTCAACGTCATGCTTATAGATTCTGCTCCACCCGCGCGCTCAAGGCCAACGCGGCCGTCTCAGGACAGGGATGGTGGCAAAAGTCACCGGGCTAAATTGGGTAAACCCAAGGTAAACAGGCAATCCTAAGAAGAACCTGAAGTCCCTACGGGCTAAGATATGAGGCGTTGTGGTTTTACTATCCTTGGTTGCGACCCATTCCGATCTTGATCTGGAAACGGTAGCCCGCCTGAGTGCCGGCTCCTCCCAGGTCGCTTCCAGCGTGCTCAAGGACGGAAGCCCCATCTCCGGCGCCGTGGTCCTTGCCACCTGCAACCGCGTCGAGATCTACTGCGAAACCGGCTCCGAAGGCGACGTCGATGCCGCACGCACGGCCGTGATCTCCGAGATCAGCGACCGTTCCGGGCTGGACGAAAACCTAGTTGCCCGCTCCTTCACCACCAATACCGGCCCCGAGGTCTCCCGCCACCTCTTTGCCGTCGGCGCCGGCCTCGATTCAGCCGTTGTGGGCGAGCGTGAAATCGCCGGCCAGGTACGCCGCGCCCTGAACGAGGCGCAGCAGGAGGGCACCGCCAGCGGGGCACTCGTACGGCTGTTCCAGACCGCTTCGCGCACCGCCAAGGACGTTGGCGCCCAGACCGCTTTGGGCGGCCGCGGGCTTTCCATCGTTTCCGTTGCCCTGGACCTGGCCACCGATCTGGCCGAAGAGCGCGACTGGGCGTCCAAGAACGTCGTTGTTTTCGGCACCGGGGCGTACGCCGGTGCCACCATGGCGCTGCTGCGCGAACGCGGCTGCACCAGTATTTCCGTCTACTCATCCTCCGGCCGTGCACGGACGTTCACCGAGACCCGCGGCGGATTCCCTTTGACGGAAGAGACCCTGGGCGCTGCCGTCGCCGCTGCGGATGTTGTCATCGGTTGCAGCGGCAGCGACCGCCAGATCAGCGCCGCCGAGGTTGCCGCCGGCCGTGAAGCCGACGCCAAGCCGCTGACCATCATTGACTTGGCCCTGACCCACGATTTCGACCCCGCTGTTGGCGAACTGGACGGCGTCGAGCTCATCACGCTGGAATCCGTGCGGCTGGCCGCTCCGGAAGAGCAGGCAGAGTCGGTCAACCAGGCAGCAAAGATTGTGGATCACGCCGCACGAACCTTCGAGGAAAGCCAGCAGGCACGCTCCGTGGATGCCGCCATTGTTGCACTGCGCCGGCACACCATGGCGGTATTGGAAACGGAGCTGGAGAAGGTCCGTAACCAGCACGGCTGCACCGGCCCTGCGCAGGAAGTGGAATTCGCCATGCGGCGGATGGTCAAGCAGTTGCTTCATCTGCCGACCGTGCGTGCCCGCGAGCTCGCCGCCAACGGCCAGCAGGACCAGTACATCGCGGCCCTTGACGCACTTTATGGCATCAGCGTTGCAGAACCCGCCGCAGCACCGGCCAGCTCCGCCAGCGAGGACAGCTGCCCCGTAGACCATTCGGGCGGCAGCCGGGAACAGGCCGCCACCGCCTGAGCCTTGCGGCTCAATACCCTGCGGGCAGTGCCTTCGGCTCAGTACACCGGCTTGTCCGGCTCCACTTCACGCACCCAGCTGAGGATGCCGCCGTCGAGATGCCGCACGCGGGTATAGCCGTGGTCCAGCAGATTCTGCAGCACTTCGGCCGAACGCGTCCCCGCCTTGCAATGGAAGACCAGGTCCCGGTCTCTGGGCAGCTCGCCCAAGGCCTCGCCGGACAGGATCCTTCCCTTCGGAATCAGCGTGGCACCGGGAATGCTGACGATCTCGAATTCGCCCGGCTCGCGGACGTCGATCAGCTCAAAGTCTCCCGGTCCTTGTCCGCGGGACTGGAGCATGGCCGCCAGTTCGGGCGCCGAGACCATATGGTCGGCATCCACCGTGGCTCCAGGTGCCACGCCGCAGAACGCTTCGTAGTCCATCAGCTCCGTGATCGGTTCGCCGTCCGGGTCCTTACGCACGCGCAGTTCGCGCCAGCTCATCTGGAGCGAGTTGAAGATCAGGACCCGGCCCAACAGCGTCTGGCCAATTCCGGTGATTAGTTTGATGGCCTCGTTGACCATGACGGACCCGATCTGTGCACAGAGCACGCCCAGCACGCCGCCTTCGGCGCAGGACGGCACGGAACCCGCCGGCGGAGCTTCCGGGTAGAGGTCGCGGTAATTCGGCCCGTACTTGTCCCAGAAAACGCTGACCTGCCCGTCGAACCGCAGGATCGAACCCCAGACATAGGGCTTGCCCAGGATCGCGGCGGCGTCATTGACGAGATAGCGGGTGGCGAAGTTATCCGTGCCATCCAAAATCACGTCATAGCCGGCAAAGATCTCCAGCGCGTTGGACCTGTCCAACCGCACTTCATGGAGCACCACGTCCACCCCGGGGTTGAGGTTGAGGATGCTTTCCCGCGCCGACTGCGCCTTGCTGCGGCCCAGATCGGCGACGGTATGGATGACCTGCCGCTGCAGGTTGCTGGTCTCGACCACGTCATCGTCAATAATGCCGATCCGGCCCACGCCGGCCGCCGCCAGGTACAGCATGGCCGGAGAACCCAGCCCGCCGGCGCCAATGACAAGGACCTTGGCGTTCTTCAGCCGGAGCTGTCCGGCCATGCCGACTTCGGGAATGATCAGGTGCCGCGAGTACCGCTCCATCTCGGCCTGCGTGAGCTCGGCCGCGGGTTCCACCAATGGCGGCAACAACAGTGATTCCTGCGTATTCATAGAGCCAATCTACGCCGACGCCCGCGGGTTGGCAGAATAGATGAATTGATCTGTATTACCGACGCGTAAACTGGCTGGAGAACGATAGTCAAGATTTCCTGCTATACCGGCGCGCGGCCACAATCGGGTGCCAGATGAGGTCCGAAGACAGTGAGTACTGATTCCCGGCCGGCGGCCAAGCCTGCCCGCCTGCCCCGCGAGGAGCGCCGGCGCCAGCTGCTCCAGGCAGCGCACGAAGTTTTTGTCGCCAACGGATACCACGGCGCCGCCATGGACGAGATCGCGGAGACGGCCCGGGTCAGCAAACCCGTATTGTACCAGCATTTCCCGGGCAAGCGGGAACTCTACCTGGCATTGCTGGACCACCATCTGGAATCGCTCACGGCCATGTTGATGGCAGCCCTGAACTCCACCAACGACAACAAACTGCGCGTCCATGCCACCATGGATGCTTACTACCGCTTCATTTCCCAGGAGAGCCAGGCACACCGGCTGGTGTTCGAATCGGACCTGAACAATGATCCGGACGTCAGCAAACGTCTGGAGGACTTCAACGCCCAACTGGCCAGTGCCATTGCCGCCGTCATCGCCGATGACACAAAGCTGTCGGAGGTGGAGGCGACGCTGCTGGGGCGGGCGCTGGCCGGCATGGCCCAGATCAGCGCCCGTTACTGGCTCCAGGCCGACAACGAGCTTGAGCGTGATACCGCCGTCGATTTGATCTACCGTTTAGCTTGGCGCGGAATTTCACGGTTCCCTAAGGAATCCTAAGATAGATTTCGAACCAGACATCGTTCGCACACCAGGAGGCATCAGTAGTGGAAATCAAGATTGGTATTCAGAACGTCGGCCGCGAGATCGTCGTCGAGTCCGACGAGTCCGCGGATGAAGTTGCCGAAATGGTTTCCCGTGCCATGAACGGCGGCGCCGAGCTGCGCCTGAAGGACAGCAAGGGCAATCTGGTCATCGTCCCGACCAATGTCCTCGGCTATGTTGAGATCGGCGCCGAGGAGCCGCGTAAGGTCGGCTTCGGGGCCCTTTAGCCCCAGTCAGCACCGTGGTCCAGTTCGTTCTGATCATTCTGGCGGCAGCCGCCGTGGGCATGACCGCGTGGGGCATTGACAACAAGCGCCACGCCTACGGCGTCCTGCTGCTGCCGGCATCGGCCATCCTGGCCGCCACCATCTTGTGGCTCATCCTGATGTTCGCAGGCCTTGGCTCTCAGCCCGGCGTGGAGTATCTGGGGTGGCTGCTGCCCATGGTGGTGACCGTTCCCGTGGCTTGGCTCACGGTGCTCCTGGTCGGCCGGCGTCGCGTCGCCGCGGACGTGGAGCGCCTGACCGAAGCGCTGCGCTGACCCGCCGGAGGGTACCTGGCCGTCAGGCCGGGTACTTGTCCGGTTGGGCCGTGGCTCCCAGCCGGATGGCAAGCTCACTCAAGGAAGTGGCTGCAGCGACGTCGCGGGTTGTTACCGCGGACCCCGCATCATGTGACGTCAACCGGATGAAGACCTTGTTGTAGCGCCAGTCCAGGTCCGGATGGTGGTTGGCCTCCTCGGCCAACTCTCCCGCTCCGGCGATGAAATCCAGCGCAGCGCGCCCGTTCTCGAGCTTGAAGACGGTAACAAGCGCGCCCTCGCTGTGGCGCCAATCCGGCAGCGTCCTGAGCTGTTCATCGATCTGCTTGCTGTCCAGCTTGTCCTCGGCGGCCATTGCTCCTCCTGTGGCTAGAGATCCGGGCGGCCTGCAAACGATGATGAAGCCAATGCGTGCTCCCGTTTGGGAATCCGGCCGCCTGTTGCCGCCAGCCTACCGGCGATGACCGCATGTTTGAAGGCTTCGGCCATGCGGACCGGATGCTGGGCCCTGGTCACGGCCGTGGCGAGCAGGACGGCGTCGCAGCCAAGCTCCATGGCCAGCGCAGCGTCCGACGCCGTGCCGATACCGGCGTCCAGCACCACCGGAATCCCGGCGCGCGAGACAATCAATTCGATGTTGTGCGGATTGAGGATTCCCAGCCCGGTACCGATCGGAGCACCCAGCGGCATCACGGCGGCAGCACCCAGCAGCTCGAGCCGGCGGGCCAGCACCGGGTCGTCATTGGTGTAGGCGAAGACCTTGAACCCGCGGTTGACCAATGCCTCGGTTGCCTCGACAAGTTCCACCGCGTCGGGCAGCAGTGTCTCTTCGTCCGCGATGACTTCGAGTTTCACCCAGTTCGTCTCCAGGGCTTCGCGCCCGAGTTCGGCGGTCATCACCGCCTCCCGCGCCGTGTAGCAGCCCGCCGTGTTCGGCAGCACGCGGATGCCATGGCGGTCCAGCAGGTCGAAGACCGAAGTACCGGTACCGGCCGCGTAGCGGCGCATCGCTACCGTGGTGAGTTCTGTTCCGGAAGCCAGCAGTGCCTCGCCCAAACCATCCAGGCTCGGCGCGCCGCCCGTGCCCATGATCAGGCGCGATCCGAGCCTTACCCCGTCGATCATCAGTTCATCCATTATTCAGCCTCCCTGTACTGCGGTCACGAGTTCTATGCCGTCGCCGTCGGCGAGCACGGTCCGGGCCCAGCTGCCGCGCGGCGCTACCTCCGCGTTCAGCGCGACAGCCACACCGAGCCGTCCGCCGTCGGCCGGCCGCCCGTCCTCCGCCAATTCACGGCCGGTGGTCCTGGCCACCAGCTCGAGCAGTGTTGGCGCGGTCGGCAAGGTGTGCGGACTGCCGTTGACGGTGATCTTCATGCGTGACTCTCCTTGGTCATAGTGCTGAACCTGTCGGGATTGAATTGCAGTAGCTCGGCGGAGATTTGCACACCGTCGATGAGGTCGGCGCAGATCCTGGCCGCGACCGGCGTCAGGAGCACTCCGTGGCGGAAGAATCCGGTGGCAACTACCAAGCCCGGAAGGTCCTCCGACCCTGACGCCACCCGTCCCAGCAACGGCGCATTATCCGGTGTTCCCGGCCGAGCACGGCAGGTCATCTCTTCGAGCGCGAGTTCCGCGACGGCCGGCACCAGCGTCTGGGCGTCGCGGAGCAACTGGTACACCCCGCCGGCCGACACATCCGCCGATCCGTCCTCACGCTGCGTGGCTCCGATCACCACCGTGCCGTCCCCGCGCGGAACAAGATAAACCGGGTGCCCGCGAACGATGCCACGAATTGTCGAGGTGAGAAACGGTTGCAGGCCTGTCGGTACGCGCAGCCGCAGAATGTCCCCGTACACCGGACGCAGCGGCAGCCGAAGCCCCGCGGGCAGGCCGGAGAGGTTGGCGGCCGCAAGCCCGTTCGCGACCACCGTTTCATCGGCCGCAAGGACCTCGCCGCCTGCTAACTGCACGCCAACAACCGTGCCCCGAGCATCGGTGATGAGTCCGGCTGCCTTTTGACTTACGACGGCGGCGCCTGAGTTCCGCAGCATCTTCACTAACGCTGCGGAAAGGGCCCGTGGATCCACTTGGTGGTCGCCCGGCGCGTAGAAGGCACCGGTCAGGGCCGGGCCCAGGCTGGGTTCGAGCCGCCGGGCCTCGCGGCTAGTGATTTCGTGGACCTCGAGTCCTTCGGCCAGCTGCGCCTGTTTCAGGTCCGCGAGCGCGGTGCGGTCCGCGGCGTCGAAAGCGGCAACCAAGGTCCCGGTTTCCTGGTAGCCGGTCTCCCGCAGCCCCGCAACGAACCCAGGGTAAAGCCGGGCGGACTCGCGGGTCAGGGCCAGCAGCCGCTCTTCCTGGTAGTGCAGTTCGCTGACCGGGGCGAGCATGCCCGCGGCGGCGTACGTGGCGCCCGTGGCGGGAGCGGGATCGATGACGGTGACACGGTGGCCGCGGCGGGTGGCTTCTGCGGCGATACCCAGTCCCACTATGCCCGCGCCGATGACGGCAACATGTTTGGACAACTTTGAGCTTCCTTCCCTACGCCGGCATGACCCGGATCAGGTTCGACGGTCGGTGCCAGGCACCCTCTCAGCCTGTCGGCCGCCGGCAATTGCCGAACGTGCCGCCCTATCAGGCTCCCGCAGTGTTTTCTCCAGTGTAGCCATAGTCGCGGCTTCGCCGGCGTCACATTCTGCTGCCGAAGCCCGCGTCCCGCCACCGCGGAGTTCCTTGCGCGGTTTGCCATTATGGTTGCAGGTATGGATTTTTCCTCTGCCCAGCTTTACCTTTGCACCGACGCGCGCCGCGACCGTGGGGACTTCGAGCAGTTCCTCGATGCTGCCTACTCCGGCGGTGTGGACATCATCCAGTTGCGGGACAAGTCCCTCGATGCCGCCGAAGAGCTGGAGCTGCTCGGCGTGCTCGCCGACGTTGCCGTCCGGCACTCAAAGCCGTGGTCCGTCAACGACAGGGCGGATCTGGCTGCAGTGGCCGGGGCACCAGTCTTCCACGTCGGACAGCAGGACCTTCCGCCGGCCGCGGCCCGGTCCGTGCTCGGGCCCGCTGCCGCTATCGGCCGCTCCACCCACACTCCGGAACAGGCATCAGCTGCCTTGGCCGATGACGCCCTGGACTATTTCTGCACCGGGCCACTCTGGGCCACCCCTACCAAGCCGGGCAGGGCCGCCGTCGGTCTTGAGCTGGTGGAGTTTACTGCCGCCCAGCAGGCGCAGACGGGTTCCGGCAAGCCGTGGTTCGCCATTGGCGGTATCGATCTGGAGAACATCGGCCAGGTAACGGAGGCCGGGGCTAAACGCGTCGTCGTCGTTCGCGCCGTCACCGATGCCGATGATCCGGCCGGGGCCGCCAGGGCGCTGAAGTCCGCGCTGCCGCCCCTGTAACCCGCCGTTCGGCCGGCTGGTGGCGTGAACGTTCAGGCGGTAAGGCCCAGGGCGTTCATCCGGCGGGAATGGTTCCGGGTCAGTTCTGCGAAGAGTTCCGCGGTGACCGCCTGCTGGGAGGCCGGTTCGTCCAGTCCCAGCAGGGCGCCCAGGAAAGCCCGCTCGATCCCGATGCGCTGCGCCTGCGTCAACGCCTCGCCGACCAGCCGCCGGCCCCACAAGGCCAGCCTCGAGGCCAGCCGCTCGTCATGTTCCAGCGCCCTGCGCAGCCGACTAGTGAGCAAGGTCAGCTGGTCCCCGTTTTCCTTGATCCTGGACACCAGCGCGCGCGTCTCGGGATCCAGCCGGTCGGCGATCGCACGGTAGAAATCCCCCGAAACAGCATCCGTGACGTAGGCCTTCATCAACGATTCGTACCAGTCTCCGGGCCGCGTCCGCTCGTGGAACGCGTCGATCGAAGCCTGGAAAGGCGCCATGGCAACCTGCACGTCGACATCAAGGCGCGCCAGCTCGGCGCTGACAAGTTCAAAGTGCCCGAATTCGACGACGGCGAGGCGCCCGAGATCCGCGCGGTCTTTCAACGTTGGCGAGAACCGGGCGTCCGAGGAGAACCGCTCGAAGGCGGACAGCTCGCCGTAGGCCATGACGCCGTACAGATCAACGACATGCTGCAGATGTTCCGCTCCTGTCCCGTTGCTGGTGGCCGGACGATCAGTGGGGAAGGATCCTTCGGAGCTCATGAGCACTACCCTAACGCCCCACCTGCGGCGCTGTGGCGATAGGCTGGGCCTGTGCCGTATTCACACGTCGACGCCAGAGTTAATGAATCGCAGCATCTGCTCGCCCGTGTGCTGAAGGAACTGCGCACCGAGCTGGAACTTCCCGCGGCGTTCAGCCCTTCGGTCCTTGCGGAAGCCGAGAAGGCCGTGGCGGAACACTCCATGCCAGCCGCGGATCTAACCGGGCTGGACTTTGTCACCATCGATCCACCAAGCTCCACCGACCTGGACCAGGCGATGTACATCGAGCGCGACGGCGAGGGCTACCGGCTCTGGTATGCCATCGCGGATGTTCCCGCTTTTGTTGCTCCCGGCGGTGAACTTGACGCTGAGACGCGACGGCGCGGCCAGACCATCTACGCTCCCGATGGACGCATTCCGTTGCACCCGCTGTTGATCAGCGAAGACGCCGGCAGCCTCCTCCCGGACCAGGACCGCAGCGCATTCGTGTGGGAATTCGAGCTCGACGCCGCCGCAGTCGTCAGTACCGTGTCGATGCGCCGGGCCAGAATGCGCAGCCGCGCCAAGCTGAACTACGAACAGGTCCAGCAGGACATTGATTCCGGCGAAGCGCCGGTCTATCTGCAGCTGCTCAAGGAAGTAGGGCTCAAGCGCATCGAGCTGGAGCGGCAGCGCGGCGGCGCGAGTCTGAACCTTCCTGATGAGGAAATAGCCCATGACGGCCGCCATTACTTCATCGTCGCGCGCCCTGCACGGCCGGTCGAGGACTGGAACGCCCAGATTTCGCTGATGACCGGTATGGCAGCAGCGGAAATCATGCTCAAGGGCAAGGTAGGAATCCTGCGCACCATGCCCGCTCCGGACGAGGAGTCGGAGGCCCGGTTCCGACGCCAGACCAAGGCTCTGGGCCACCCCTGGCCGGAGGGTATTGCCTATGGCGAATATCTGCGCGGGCTCGACACCGCGGATCCGAAACAACTGGCACTCATGGACGCGGCCGGGTCACTGTTCCGCGGTGCCGGCTACACACCGTTCGACGGCGACGTGCCGCAGGAGCAGACCCAGGCCGCGATTGCTGCGCCCTACGCCCACACCACCGCACCGCTGCGCCGCCTGGTGGACCGCTTTGTCCTGGTCATCTGCGAGGCGTTGTGCGCCAAGACCGAGGTGCCCGGCTGGGCCCGGCAGGCCTTGCCGGAACTCCCCCAGCTGATGGCTGCCTCGGACCAGCTGTCCGGACGGCTGGACCGTGCGGCGCTGGACGCGGTGGAAGCGGCCCTGCTCAGCCATCGGGTGGGCGAGGAATTCGATGCCGTGGTGATCTCGGCCCGTAATTCCAACAACCACTCGAACCATAATTCCAATGGCAACGGCCGTCAGGAAGCCGTCCCGCACGGTACTATCCAGATCAGTGATCCCGCGGTCAGTGCGCGTTGCGACGGCGAACTACAGGCCGGCACTGCTATCAGGGCCCGTCTGGTCGAGGCCGATATCGAGAAGCGCACGGTCCGGTTCGAGCTGATCAGCCCGGCCTGAGCGGTCCGTCCATCCGCGCCATGGCGCCGGCCGGGAGACGATTTGGTGCCAGCCGGTAGACTGGTCATTGTAGAACTGGATGCCCGGTCGTTGATTGTTAGTAAATTTCATCAACAGATCCGCACCTACGCGATCTTTAACCCGCCGGCATGGCCATGATGGCTTGCACCGGCACGCAGTTGTTAGCCCGCGATCGGCTTCCACTGGCTGCGTCACGCAACCGGACAGTTCCGCACGGCCGCAAGATGGCCGTGTCGTTGAGCACCGGGGCCCAGGCGCCTTATTTGAATGGTATTTAATTGAACACTGAGAATTCCCTCGTGGACCAGAACAACCTGCTCCATGCGGAAAACAGCCTTGAGGAAATCAAAGTCGAGGCAAGCCTCGCTTCCGATGAACGTCCGCACGAGATTCCGCAGCAGACCTTCGCCGACTTCAACGTCCGCGCCGACATTGTGCGCTCGCTCTTCGACGCCGGCATCACGCACCCTTTCCCGATCCAGTCCATGACGCTGCCCGTGGCGCTCGACGGCCATGACATCATCGGGCAGGCCAAGACCGGTACCGGCAAGACCCTGGGCTTCGGCATTCCCGCGCTGCAACGCGTTGTCGGCCCTGAAGACGACGGTTATGACAAACTACCCGTCCCGGGTGCCCCGCAGGCCCTCGTCATCGTTCCGACCCGTGAGCTTGCCGTGCAGGTGGCCAAGGACCTCACCACCGCTTCGCGCCACCGCAATGCGCGCATCGCCACTATCTATGGTGGCCGCGCCTATGAGCCGCAGACCGAGATGCTCGCCAAGGGCGTCGAAGTGGTTGTGGGAACTCCGGGGCGCCTGATCGACCTGCACCGGCAGCGCCACCTGAACCTGAAGAACGTGCGCATCGTGGTCCTCGACGAGGCGGATGAAATGCTGGATCTGGGCTTCCTGCCCGATGTGGAAACGCTGATCGCCGCGACCCCTGCCATCCGGCAGACCATGCTCTTCTCTGCCACCATGCCCGGCCCCGTTGTCGCCATGGCGCGGCGCTACATGACGCAGCCGACGCACATCCGTGCCGCTGACCCGGACGATGAGGGCATCACCAAGAAAGACATCCGCCAGGTCATCTACCGTGCGCACAACCTGGACAAGACCGAGGTTGTCTCGCGGATCCTGCAGTCCCGCGGCCGCGGCCGGACCATCATTTTCACGAAGACCAAGCGCACCGCCGCCAAGGTCTCCGAAGAGCTGATTGACCGCGGTTTCGCCGCCGGCGCCATCCACGGCGACCTAGGCCAGGGCGCCCGTGAACAGGCGCTGCGTGCCTTCCGCAGCGACAAGGTAGATGTGCTCGTCGCCACCGACGTCGCTGCCCGCGGTATCGACGTCGACGACGTCACCCACGTAATCAACTACCAGTGCCCCGAAGACGAGAAGACCTATCTGCACCGTGTGGGCCGCACCGGCCGTGCCGGCAACAAGGGCACCGCGGTCACGTTCGTGGACTGGGACGATGTTCCCCGCTGGGGCCTGATCAACAAGGCCCTGGGCCTGGACCAGCCGGAGCCGGTGGAAACCTACTCCTCATCGCCGCATCTGTACACGGATCTGGATATTCCCGAGGGTACCAAGGGTCGTCTGCCCCGCGACCAGCGCAAGCTCGCCGGCATCGACGCCGAGGAGCTTGAAGACCTGGGCGAAACCGGCAAGAAGCACGGCGGTCGTGATTCCGGCCGCCAGGGCGGACGTGGCTCCGAACGCGGTGGCGGCCCTAGCCGCGGCCGCGGCGAAGGCCGTTCCGAAGCCGGATCCCGCGCGACCGAGCCTTCCGACGGAAGCCGCCGGCGCCGTCGTCGTTCTTCCGGAACTGAAGAAGCTGCCGGCCGCACGGCAACCGACCGTCCGGCCCAGGCCGAGAACACCACCAAGACCGAGGGTGAGAGCGTTCGTCCGCGCCGCAGCCGCAGCCGTACCCGGCGGCGCAACGGCGAAGTGGTTAGCGCGCCGGATACCTCCGGCGCCGGTAACGCGGAATAACCGGCAGCACCGGACGAGAAAAGGCTACCTCTTCAGTTATGACGGAGACTGTCTGCGGGCCCGGGCCCGGGCCCAGTTCTTTGTGGTCGCCGGACGGCAGCAATCTGGTGGTGCACGCGGATAACGCGGAGTTCCTGCCGACGCTGCCGGACGGCGCCTTCACGCTCATCTACGTCGACCCGCCGTTTAACACCGGCCGGTCACAGCGGCGCCAGCAGCTGTCCATGGTCCGCAGCGCCGACGGCGAGGGCGATCGGGTGGGCTTCCAGGGCCGCTCCTACCAGACCATCAAGGGCATGCTCTCCAGCTACGACGATGCCTTCGACGACTATTGGTCCTTCCTCGAGCCCAGGCTGGCCGAGGCTTGGCGGCTGCTCGCCGACGACGGCACGCTGTATCTGCACCTGGACTACCGCGAGGTGCACTACGCCAAGGTGTTGCTGGATGCCCTGTTCGGGCGAGAGTCCTTCCTGAACGAAATCATCTGGGCCTACGATTACGGCGGCCGCGCGAAGAACCGCTGGCCGGCCAAGCACGACAACATCCTGGTCTACGTGAAGAACCCCCGCACCTACCACTTCGACAATGCCGAGGTGGACCGCGAGCCTTATATGGCTCCGGGCCTGGTCACTGCGGAGAAGGCTGCCCGGGGCAAACTTCCCACGGACGTCTGGTGGCATACCATCGTCTCCCCGACCGGCAAGGAAAAGACCGGCTACCCCACGCAGAAGCCCGAGGGCCTGCTCCGGCGCGTTGTGGCAGCCAGCAGCCGCAAGGACGACTGGGTGCTGGACTTCTTTGCCGGTTCGGGCACCCTCGGCGCCGTGGCGGGACAGCTGGGACGGCGCTTTGTCTGTGTGGACCAGAACCCGCAGGCAATCGAGATCATGGACAAGCGCCTCTCACCCCAGGCCTCTGTGGTTCGCTTCGGACCTGCGCCTGCACCTGCACCGTAGTGCCTGAACATCCGCTAAGCCCCCTGCTGGAGGCATAACAAAGGCGGCCGGACAGTTTCGAAACTGTCCGGCCGCCTTTGTTGACAGGCAGGTCGCTTAGATTATGGTGCGGCCCTCTCTACGGGCCTCGACCCAGTCCCGGAAGAAGCCCTTGCAGATCATAAACAGGGTTCCGCCGACGATCACCGGCCACATCAGTACGTAAATGGTCAAAAGGATGGTGCTATCCATTGGTGTCTCCTTTACTTTCCTGCGCCGGTCGCAGCGGTGCCGGCAGCAGTAGCGCCGAGCTGCGGCTCGGTCTCGGAATCCGTGTCGTAATCGCCGATCCGCTGCTTGATCAGGGCGAAATCGAAGCCCTGCTTGCTGCGCACCGACATGGCGTAGCAGATCACGGTACTGATGGCGTAGGCCACCAGCGAACCGGTCAGGACCGTGTAATCATGCAGGAAGCCGATGGCGAACGGCGCCGCAATCAGCGCGCCAAGGGCGCCAATGATCCTGGCCGCCTTGAGTCCGAAGAACCCAAAGGACATCAGGCCCAGCACAACGCCGATACCCACCACGGAGACCACGTCGAAGACGATGCCGGTGGCGCCGTCCATCGGGAACCACTCGAAGCGGACCGGGATGAAGACGGCGAGTGCCGCCAGCACCGAAACGGTGAACGCCTTGTTGGTGACCTTGTTCCAGTAGAAGCTGGCGATCACAGGGAAGACCAGTGCGCCCCAGAGTGCACCGACGAAGACCAGCAGGTCCAGGATGTTCATCTGCCCGCTGGCGAAATACAGTGCAGCGGCGGTGGCAACGATCATCGAGATGCGGCCGACCATCAGCATGGTCTTCGGGTTGGCTTTGCCCTTGGCGATGTTCTGTCCGTAGACGTCCGCCATCATGATCGAGGACAGCGCGGCCAGATCCGAATCCGCAGTCGAAGACAGCGCGCCGATGATCATAATCAGGAAGACACCCAGCAGGATCGGCCCCAGGTAGGTGGAGGCCATCTGCGGAATCAGGTTGTTGGTGTCTCCGCCGGACGGTGAAATACCCAGGTACAGCGCCATGACGCCGAGCATGCCGACACCGATGATGGTGGCACCATAGCCGATCGTAGCGGTGACGAAGGTCTTCTTGATCAGATCCTCACGCACGGCGAAGAGCCGCTGGGCAATGGTCTGGTTGCCAATGGCGTAGGCCAGCACAGCAGCGATGTACGGCGCACCCTGGTTCAGGAACGCATCAGAAGAGAAGAAGTTGGATTGCTGCGGCGTCAGATTCGCCGCGCCCTGGGTAAACATGTCGGGGCCGCCGGCGGAGAAGAAGACCACCGGGATAATAACGACGACGGCGCCGAGCATAGCGACGACCTGGGCAAAGTCCGTCATCACGGAAGCCCGGAAGCCGGACCACAGCGTGTAGAGCAGCACGCCTGCGGCGATCACGATGATGCCCTGCGAGAAGCTGAACGGTGACAGCAGCGCAATCAGCGCACCGCCGGCGATGAAGTTCGAGGTGAGGCTGATGAGGCTCCCGACGACGTTCGAACCGGCCAGCATGAGCTGGCTGGAACGACCGTGTCGGGCATGCATAACCTCAGCGAGCGTATGGGCTTTTGGCGCGACTTTGCGGATGCGCTTGCCAAAGGGGTAGATGAACAGGATCATCAGTGCGCCCCAAAGACCGTAGTGGATCGGTCCCGAAATGCCGTAGGTGTAGCCCGACGTTGCCGAGGCGTACATGGAGGACGCCCAGATCCAGGTCGCCGTCATGCTGGCCGCGGAAATTCCGAAGCCGACTTTGTTGCCTGCGGTCATGTAACCGTCTGCGTTTTCCTTCCTTTTCCCGATGAGTGTGGACATCAGGAGTGTGCCGCCGTAAAACAGCACCAACAGCAGGATTACGGTCCAGCCGCTCAGTTGATAGAACTCCGCCTCAGGCGTCATTCGCTTCCTCTCCTCATGACAGGCTCACCGGGCACCTGCCAGATTCAACGCGCGCCGGCCGTCAAGGCTCTATTTCCACGTTTCGTCCGGCGGTTCCTCGTCAAAAAGGCCGCGGACATCTGAATCCGGTGAAGGATTCGAGGCGCGCACTCCCGTCCAGCGCGACGCCGGACCCAACAAACAAGCTGCACTCGCTGCAGCAAACAAAAATGCGGCCGGAATCCCTCCGCGCCGCAAAGGCAGTGGCTGTTCTTCAGCCGACTACGGGATTAATAATGCTTCCTACCTGTGCGTTTTCCGGCTCAAAGACATCGGAAGATTGCTACAAGCAAGCATCGTGCTTTCAATACTTTAGCATCATTGCGCCTGATAGCCGTCTTTTGTGTCCCGCCGCGGGAGGTATGCAGTACTTCCCGTGCCCAGTTCGAGGACCCTTTCGAGCACCTGGACGGAGGTCGTATTCTCCCCCAGCCGGTTGGGTTTTCCCGCCCCGTGGTAGTCGCTTGATCCGGTAACCAGCAGCCCGTTTTCGGCGGCCAGCCGCCGGAGCCAGGCCTTGCCTTCTTCCGGATTATCCCGGTGGTCAACCTCCACGCCGTCGAGCCCTGCGTCGATCATTTCCCGGAAGACCTCCTCACCGACAACCCTGCCGCGGCTGGAGGCCACGGGATGGGCGAAGACGGCCACGCCGCCCGCCTGCTTAATCAGTTCGACGGCGCGCGCGGGTTCCGGCGCATAGTGCGTGATGTAATACCGCGACCGGGACGTCAGAATATGGGAGAACGCCTCGCTGCGGTCGGAAACGATGCCCGCCGCCACCAGGGCATCCGCGATATGCGGGCGCCCCACCGTCGCGCCGTGAGCGGTATGGGCATTAACGTCCGCCCACGTGATCGGATAGTCCTCCGCCAGCAGTTCGACCATCCGTTCGGCCCTGGTCAGCCGTGCGTCGCGGGCTTTACCGATTTCTGCCAGCAGACCGGGGTGGGCCGGGTCGTGCAGGTAGGCCAGGACGTGGACGCTGATCCCTTGCACAGAGTGGCAGGTCACTTCCATGCCGGGTACCAGCCCGATGCCGCACTCACGCGCAGCCGCGAAAGCGGGCTCCCAGCCCGACGTCGAGTCGTGGTCGGTCAGCGCGACTACGTCCAGGCCTGCGGCGGCAGCCGAACGTACGACGTCGGCGGGCGGTTGCGTGCCGTCCGAGACTGTGGAGTGTGCGTGCAGATCGATTCTCACGCCACCAATCTACCGCGCACCGGCACCGGAATGCTGTGCTGGAACGTTTGGCAGGTCTTGGCGCCGGTGAGACGATGGTTCGGTGAGTACAGACGTCAATAACAGCGCCCCGCTGCAGGCTTCCGAAGGGCAGCCGCTCGAAGAGCGCGGAAACAACCGATCGCAGCGCCCGGAATCCGATGCTTTCAAGGACTTCATGGGCAGCAAGTGGGCCCCAAGTACCGCCCAGGCCCCGGCCAAAGCCGAGGTGGCAGCGCATGCCGCGCGCCGCCGTCGTGCCATTTCGGAGAAGTTCCGAGGCGAGCGGCTGGTCGTCCCCGCCGGTCCGCTCAAGGTCCGCTCCAATGACACGGACTACCGGTTCCGCCCGCATTCCGGCTTCGCCCATCTGACCGGTCTCGGACTGGACCATGAGCCAGAAGCCGTCCTGGTTCTGGAACCGACGGCAGAAGGCGCCGGCGACGACGGCGGCCACCACCATGCCACGCTCTATTTCCGCCCGCTGTCGGGCCGGGATACGCCGGAGTTCTATGCCAACGCCCGCTACGGCGAATTCTGGATCGGCCCGCGGCCCACCCTGCCCGAGCTCAACCAGCTGCTGGACCTGGACACCGCTGAGCTGAGCGAGCTCGAGGTAGCCATTACCAAAGGCGCCGGCGTGGTCAGTGTCGGCGGCATGCGGATCCGCCTGCTGCGCGAAGTGGACATGAACGTGGACGCGCTCGTCGACACTTCCCGCATCAACACGGGGGTGGACCTGGAAGAGTCCGACAAGCTCGACGCCTTGCTTGCCGAAGCCCTGTCCGAACTGCGCCTGCTCAAGGACGAGTGGGAAATTGCGGAAATCAAAAAGGCCGTAGCCGCCACCATCAACGGCTTCCATGAAGTGGTCAAGGTTCTGCCGCGCGCGATCATCCATGACCGGGGTGAGCGCGTGGTCGAAGGGGCGTTCTTCGCCCGCGCCCGTGAAGAGGGCAATGATCTCGGCTACGACACGATTGCCGCAGCCGGCAACAATGCAACGATCCTGCACTGGATCCGCAACAACGGCCGGGTCAACGCCGGCGATCTGTTGCTGCTCGATGCCGGGGTGGAGGCCGATTCCCTGTACACCGCGGACGTAACCCGGACCCTTCCGGTCAACGGCAGCTTCAGCGAGATCCAGCGCAAGATCTACCAGGCCGTGCTGGACGCGGCGGATGCCGGCTTCGCCGCGGCCCAGCCGGGCGCGAAGTTCCGTGATGTGCACACGGCTGCCGTAACGGTACTGGCCGAGCGGCTGGACGAGTGGGGTGTGCTGCCCGTTTCTTTGGACGAGGCGCTGTCGGAGCACGGCCAGCATCACCGGCGCTGGATGCCACACGGAACCAGCCATCACCTGGGGCTGGACGTCCACGACTGTGCGCAGGCCAAGCGCGAGCTCTATCTGGACGGCATCCTCACTGAAGGCATGGTTTTCACCATCGAACCGGGCCTCTACTTCAAGAACGAAGACCTGGCGGTTCCGGAGGAATACCGCGGCATCGGTATCCGGATCGAGGATGACATCCTGATGACCGCCGATGGCCCGGTAAACCTCAGCGCAGCCCTGCCACGCAAGCCAGACGAGGTCGAGTCCTGGATGGCCGGCATCTACAGCCCCACCGGGGAATAGCCGGCTCGGCCGGGCAGACTCTGCCCGGCCAGGCGCTGCAGGACCAGACAGCAGAAACAGTAGGGGACGGATATCCGCAATAAATCCGTCCCCTACTGTTTGGATGTCGCTGGAGGCCGGCGGCCTTACTGGCGCGGCTGCTCCGAGGGACCCTCTGGTTTCTGGTCCTGTTTCCGTTGTACTTCCGGGTTGCCGGAAGGCCCACCGCGGTCATCCGGCTGGCCCTGCTCCTGCTCCGGCGAGATGCGGACGCCGTACTGGGGACGGCCGTCCGGCAGATCCGGGAAACGGCCACGCACCGGCGCACCCGTCGTCTCGGCGCCGTTTTCCTCACCGGCACCGGCCGACGGCTGGCTGTTTGGCTGCGGCGGGATGCCTGGCTGGCCGGACTGGTTCTGGCCGGGCTGCTGGTACGGATCGCCCCACTGCGCCGGACGGTCAGGCATCGGCGGCTGCTGCTGGGATTGCTGCGGTTGCTGCCGTTGCTGCCCGGGGCCGGGCCCCTGTGCACCGGGGTGGAAAGCATGGCCGGGCATCGGCAGCTGTGAGGCCAGTCGGCGGGCCTCGTGCGCCACTTCGGTGGCAACGACGACGTCGTAGCTGGTTGCAACCGTCTGCTGGGTCGAGGTGAAGTCCCGCTTGCCGCGGGTAAACGCATAGCTGACCACACCGAACAGGATCCAGAATGCGGCGCCCATGGCCATCGAAGAGAGCACCAGCATGTAGCTTCCGCCACCGCCGAACAGCATCAGCAGAAGCCCGACGAACAGACCGAACCATGCACCCGTTGCCGCCCCGGAAAGAGCAACCTTCGGATAGCTCAGCCTGCCAGTCACGCGTTCCACGGACTTGAGGTCATTGCCTACAATTGTCACGTGCTGGACGGGGAACTCCTGGTCCGCAAGGTAGTCCACCACTTTCTGCGCGTCCAGATAAGTCCGGTAATTGCCGAGCAGCTCGCCTTGCGGAAGCCCCGGCTTCAGGTCACGTGATTCGGTACGGCCAAGCATTGACATACCCTCATTGTCCCCCACATAGTCCCGGCAGTGTGCCCGGTATCGCTTCAGGTGAACGTCTGTGGCCTTTGGCGCGCCCCGGTGCGGCTTGAACGGCACATACCACGTAGCCTAATGGGGTGAGCACAAATCCAACCAGAGTCTTCGTTGCACGCCTGCTCGGCCTGGACGTTTTCGACCCTTTGGGCGACCGTCTGGGTCGGCTGCGTGATGCCGTAGCGCTTGACCGCGGCGGGGCCAAACCGCCCCAGGTCGTGGGCATTGTCGTCGAGGTCCCCGGCAAGAAACGCGTCTTTGTGCCCATGACCAGAATTACCTCGATCAACGCCAGCCAGATCATCTGTACCGGATTGGTCAACCTGCGCCGGTTCGAACAGCGTGGCGCGGAAATGCTGATGGTCGCGGAGATGTTCGACCGCCGGGTCACTCTGGCGGATGGCAGCGGCGACGCCACCATCGAAGACATCGCGATGGAAAAGTCCAGGAACGGTGACTGGTACGTTTCCCAGCTGTTTGTCCGGCGTGGCCACTCCACATCCCCGCTACGCAGCCTTCGCCGCAACGAGACGCTCATCATTGACTGGAACGAGGCCCAGCAGGGCGCCCAGAACGAGCCGCAGGCCGCAACGGCGTTCGTGGCCAGCCACGAGGACCTCAAAGCAGCGGACTTTGCCGAAGCCCTGCACGAGATGACGGGTAAACGCCGGATCGAGGTAGCCAGCGAGCTGCAGGACCAGCGGCTCGCGGCGGTGCTCCAGGAGCTTCCGGATGACGACCAGGTCCAGATCCTGTCCTCGCTGGACATTGAGCGTGCCGCCGATGTCCTGGAAGAAATGGACCCCGACGACGCTGCAGACCTGCTGGCGGAACTGCCCGAAGAGCAGAAAGAAGAACTGCTCCAGCGCATGGAGCCAGAGGAAGCCAAAGACGTCCGACGCCTCATGGAGTATGAGGAGAACACCGCCGGCTCCATCATGACCCCGGTTCCGGTCATCCTGCCTCCGGAAGCTACCGTAGCCCAAGCCCTGGCCCACGTACGCCGCGAGGAACTGACGCCCGCGTTGGCGTCGGCCATTTTCGTCTGTCGGCCGCCGCTGGAAACACCCACGGGCCGCTATCTCGGCGTCGTGCATATCCAGCAGTTGCTGCGCTATCCGCCGCCGGAGGCATTGGGCAATATTGTGGATACGGACCTTGACCCGGTGTCGGATCAGGCGGACGTCAGCGAAGTGGCGCGGATGCTGGCCACCTACAACCTGAACTCGCTCGCCGTGGTGAACGAGGACGACAGGCTCGTTGGTGCGGTTACGGTGGATGATGTGCTCGACCATCTGCTGCCCGATGACTGGAGGGCGCAGGATGATGAGGTATCACTGAGCCGGAAGGTGGGCCGAAATGGCTGAGAAGAAGAATACCGCCGGTGCGCTGGACATCCCCCGCGAGGCGCGCGCCCGTCTGCTTCCGCGGTTGCGGCCCAACCCGGATGCCTTCGGCAGCGCCACCGAGAACTTCGCCCGGTTCATGGGCACCCCGCAGTTCCTGGTCTGGATGTCGGTCTTCTGCCTGATTTGGCTCGGCTGGAATACGTGGGGGCCGCCGTCGCTGCGCTTCGACAGCGCGGCACTGGGTTTCACCGCGCTGACGCTGATGCTTTCCTTGCAGGCGTCCTACGCGGCACCGTTGCTGCTGCTGGCCCAGAACCGTCAGGACGACCGGGACAAGGTCTCGCTCCAGCAGGACCGGCAGCGCGCCGAGCGGAACCTTTCCGATACGGAGTACCTGACGCGTGAACTGGCCGCGCTGCGCATCGCGCTGCAGGAAGTGGCCACCCGCGACTTCGTCCGCAGCGAACTTCGAAGCGTCCTCGAGGAACTCCTTGAGTCCGACGACGGCGACGAGCGTCCCGTCCGCAGGGGCAAGAAGAAAGTCTCGGACGCGACTGCTGCCTTGCCCCGCATTTCCGCGCGTCCCCAGAAACAATCCGAAAGCTAGGCCGTGACACCGCATCATCCCCTACCCGACAGGCAGTCCGTCCAGCGGGCCCTGGAAAAAGTCATCGACCCGGAACTGCGCCGGCCGATTACCGAACTGGGCATGCTGAAGGGTTTTTCCATTGACGACGGCGGCGCTGTCACCGTGGAAGTGCTGCTCACCATCGCCGGGTGCCCCCTTCGTGACACCATTACCAGCGATGTGGAGAAGTCCCTGGCCGCCGTACCAGGCATCAGCGCGGTTTCGGTGGTGCTGGATGTGATGACGCAGGAACAGCGGACCGCTTTGAAGGAACGGCTCAAGGGGCCCGGCGCGGAGCGCGGCATTCCCTTCAACGATCCGTCCTCGTTGACCAGGATTTACGCCGTGGCCAGCGGTAAGGGCGGCGTGGGCAAATCCAGCGTCACGGTGAATCTCGCGTGTGCCATGGCGGCCCAGGGTTTGCGTGTAGGGATCATCGACGCGGACGTTTACGGTTTCTCTATCCCCGGCCTGATGGGCATCACCGGTGCCCCCACGCGCGTGGACGAAATGATCCTGCCGCCGGTGGCCTACGGCGTCAAAACCATCTCCATCGGCATGTTCGTCTCGGGAAACCAGCCGGTGGCGTGGCGCGGACCGATGCTCCACCGTGCACTCGAGCAGTTCCTGACCGATGTCTACTTCGGCGACCTTGATGCGCTGTTCCTGGACTTGCCGCCCGGCACCGGGGACATCGCCATCTCCGTATCGCAACTGCTGCCCGAGTCCCGGATACTGGTGGTCACCACGCCGCAAAGCGCTGCCGCCGATGTCGCAGAACGGGCCGGGTCCATCGCGGTGCAAACGGGCCAGCAGATCGCGGGTGTCATCGAGAACATGTCCTGGCTTGAGCTGGAGGACGGCAGCCGGGTGGAAGTTTTCGGCGCCGGCGGCGGGCAGGTGGTGGCCGAGCGGTTGAGCAGCACCCTGGACAAAAATATTAAGCTGCTGGGCAGTGTCCCCTTGGATCCGCGGCTTCGGGAAGGCGGCGACCGCGGCGAACCCATCGTTCTGGCGGGCGGCCCGGCAGGGTCTTCACCGGCAGCCAAGGCTTTGCGGAGCATCGCTGCGGAGCTGGCATCCCGCCCCCGCGGTCTCGCCGGCCGTCCCTTGGGGGTCAGCCCGGCCTAGGTGGCTTCGACGTCGAAAGGGGCAGCCTGACCCGGCTCGAGCCGCTCAATGGGTCTGGTCCCGGGGCCTGCCCCTGGACCCGCTGCTGCCGTAGAAGTTCCGGCCGGTTTCGTCGCCGTTGCGGCAGCGGCCGCACCAGCGGCTCCGGCCGCCAGGGCAGGAGTTGACTTCGCCGTGCTGCGCTGCGGACCGAAATCGTCGTCTTCATCGTCGTCAAGCAGAGCTTCCTTGATGATCCGGCGCGGGTCATACTGACGTGGATCGAGCTTGCGCCAGTCCATATCAACAATTTCGTCGCCGACTTCTTCGCGGAGCTGGTCTTTGGCCCCGGCCGCCATCCTGCGCAGCTGCTTAACAAGCCGGCCCAGCTGGGCGGCGTATTCGGGCAAACGCTCAGGACCGAGCACTATCACGGCAATTACCGCGAGAATGATCAGTTCCGATCCGTTAATTCCGAGCACGTTTGAAGATTACCTGTTCCGGCCCTGTAACAGCCAACTTTGGTCGGGGATCATCGCTCGCCTGCAGGTTCGATCAGCTTGCCCAACCCCCGGATGATCCGGTTGACCGGATCGTCCGCGGGTTCTTCTTCCGGAAGCATCAGTCGTGACTTCTCCGTCACGATGATCTGGTTGACCGTCTCCGGCAGCGCCGAGAGCGGGATGTCCGCCCACACCGTGTAGGTCACGTTCTCCGAGTCCAGCACAACGGTCCAGTCATTGGCCGAGTGCACCCACATCTCCCGGTCCATACCGTCCACAGGATGGAACCCGTCGGCTGCCACGGTGTTTCCTGTCACGGCATTCACTGCGGCCCCGGCGCGGGCGGCATCGGGCTCCTCGTTCCTGATCCGCTCCGTGCCGCGACGTTGTTCGGTAACCACAACAGTCCCGGTCTCTTCATTCGCGAGCTCTATCCGGACGGCCGGTGCACCGGCAATCTCGATTTTTCGCGCGGAGACGAACTCATAACCCATTCCGACAAGCTGCGGGCAATTCCACCCGTGGCCACGGAGTTCGGCGAGGCCTTCGCGGTCCAGTTCATGGACGCTGCCGGCGAGATTGGACTGCAGTTCCTGCGATCCCTGCCAGTCCGCGCCGGAGGAACCGGCACCGCTGGCAACGGGACGGGAGTCTTCACCGCCGAGCACATAGGCCGTCCCCGCAGTCAGCGCCGCGAAGCCCGTCAAAACGCTGCACAGCGTCAGCGCAGTGCGGTGGCGCGGAGACCCTGCTGCTTCACCCTCCGCGGACGGCAGCGCGGCCGCCGGCGAGGCTGGCGCAGCATCGGGCGTACCCGTGGAGACGGCTACGAAGGCGTGGGAACTGCGGCTCAGGATTCTACTGGCCAGGTCTGGGCCGGGCGGCGGCACGTCGAGGGCACGCAGGCGCTCCTGAATGACGCGATGTTCCGCAACAGACTCACGGCATCGCCCACAGCGCTGCAGGTGGCGTTCAAAACCTGGCCGGCGCTCGTCAGCAAGTTCGCCGTCCAGATACTCCGCCAAATCACGTTCGGGGTGGCGCATGGTGGATTCAGTGTGCTCCGGCCACGCGGGGCAGCTTTAGCCGGGAAGGCCGCTTGGCAGCCGGGTCGCGGTGTGCCAGCTTCTCACGCAGCATGGTCCGTCCGCGGTGAATGCGCGAACGGACAGTGCCGAGCTTGACGCCCAATGCCGCGGAGACTTCGTCGTAGGAAAGACCCTCCAGGTCGCACAGTACAACCGCCGCCCGGAAGTCGGGCGGAAGATCTTCAAGCGCTGCCTGCACATCGACGTCGAGATTGTTGAATTCGAAGCTGCGTTCCGGCCCCGGATCGCGGCCGGGAATACGTGCTTCGGCATCATCGGCGAGCCCGTCGAAACGGATCCGGCTCTTCCGCCGGGCCTGGTCCAGAAAGAGGTTGGTGGTAATCCTGTGCAGCCAGCCGTCAAGCGTGCCCGGCTTGAAGTTCTCGAGGGAACGGAACACCCGGACGAAGACTTCCTGGGTGAGGTCTTCGGCGTCGTGCTTATTGCCGGTAAGGCGGTAGGCGAGCCGATAAACCTTGGCCGAGTGATTGGTAACTACTTCTTCCCAGGTCGGAGCAACCCACGGCGTCTCCGCCCCGGCAGCGGCCGGCTCTTCAGTGGCGTCCTGCTGCAACTTAGTCATAGCTACTCCCCTCGGCGGTTGCCCGTTCGCTTCAGCCCCTGGCTACGTTCGGGTCTGCGGTACGTCCCCCGGCAACCGTGAAACACATTTGACCTACGGATGTCCATCCTCACCCAGAAAGCTGGGAGAATTCTGTTAGCCACCTGCACGAAGGCGCAACACTAGGGCGTCTCGCTCTCCCGCGGCACGGATACGCGGCGGTAGCAGTAGGCTGGGGCTGGAATATGAAGATTCTTCCTGAGAAAGTGATGGTTCATGAGCGCCGATAAGCAAACCAGCTGGTCCTACACGGAGGGACTGCCCACCGAGGATGAGGTATTGCTCCGCGCACGTGAACGCTCCTACGAACTCGGCGTCGCCACGGTCAGTCCCGGCGTTGCCGCCGCGTTGACAGTTCTGGCCGCGGGTTCCAAAGCACACACGGTGGTCGAGATCGGTTCGGGCGCAGGCGTTTCGGGCGTCTGCCTGCTGCGCGGCCTGCCCGCCAATGCCGTGCTTACGACCATCGATTCCGACGTGGACCATTTGAGGGCCGCACGCGAAGCCTACGCCGAGGCAGGAATTCCCAGCAACCGCACCCGGACCATTTCCGGCCGGGCGGCCGACGTGCTGCCGCGGCTGACCGACGGCGCCTACGATCTGGTCTTTGTGGATGCCGATAAGCCCTCCTACCCCCTTTATGTGGAGCGGGCCGTGCGCCTGCTCAAGAGCGGCGGAATGCTGATCATTAACGACGCGCTGGACAAGGACCGTGTCTCGGACCCTGCCATCCGGGAGGAGGCCACCAACACCTTGCGGCAGGTGGGCAAGAGCGTCCGGGAAAACGAGGACCTGATCTCGACCGTCCTGCCCACCGGTGACGGACTGTTGCTGGCCGTCAAACGCTGAGGCTAGCCGCGGTAGCCGGCCAGGAACGACAGCAGCAGGCGCGCGCCGTAGCCGGTAGCGCCCTTGGTGACCTCTGCTTCATCGGCGGTGGCCCGGGCCGGACCGGCGATGTCCAGGTGGATCCACGGGGTCCGGCCGACAAACTCCCGAAGGAACAGCGCGGCCGTGATCGAACCGGCCTGGACCTTGGATTTCGGTGAAGAAATATGGGACAGGTCAGCCACCGTGGAATCCAGCGAGGACCGGTATTCCTCCGCTGCCTCCGCCAAGGGCATATGCCACACCCGCTCCCCCGACAGCTCGGCTGCACGTTCGAAACCGCCCACCAGATCCTGCCTGGTTCCGTACAGTGCGGCATGCCGCCGGCCCAGTCCCAGTGAAGCCGCGCCCGTCAGCGTTGCAATGTCGATCAGCACATCCGGTGCCAGTTCCTCACGGGCAAACGCTAGGGCATCGGCGAGCACCATGCGTCCTTCGGCGTCGGTATTGCCGATTTCAACGGTGGTGCCGTCATAGGTCCTGACGACGTCACCCGGACGATAGGAGGCGGCACCAATCGAATTTTCGGCCAGTGCCAGCAGGCCGGTGACACGGTGCGGAACACCAAGTTCGGCGGCGGCGTTCAGCACGGCCAGGACGACGCCGGCACCCGCCATGTCCGTTTTCATCGGCACCATTGCTTCACGCGGCTTCAGGGATATTCCGCCGGTGTCAAACGTAATGCCCTTGCCCACCAGGACAATGTGCTGCGCATCCGGGGCCGCACCCGCCGGAGTATAGGACAGCTGGACCAGCCGGGATTCATGCTCGGACCCCCGGCCCACGGCCAGCAGGCCGCCAAATCCGCCGGCTGCGAGCTCGGCGTCATTCCAAAGGCGCACCTCGAGCCCGCTCTCGGCCGCGAGGCGTTCGGCCTGTCCTGCCATCCACGCCGGGTTCTTGACGTTGGAAGGCATGTTCGCCAGGTTGCGGGCCAGCCAGACGGCCCTGGCCGTGGCACCCGCCGCGGCCAAGGCGGTCTCGGACGCGCCCGTCAGCTCCAGGGTGCGGGCCATCGGCTTCGGGGCAGGCGAGGTGCCGGCCCTCGGCGGACGGTAGCCACCGAGCAGGAAACCCTCGACGAAGGCCTGCTGTGCCTGCGCGTCCAGCCCGTCGACGACGCTGGCCCGGATGGTTTCCACGCCAAAAGTCGCCTTGGCCAGAGCCGCTCCGGCCTTGCGCAGGCTCGCCGGCGATTCGTCTCCGACACCAAGGAACAGCAGCCGTTGGGGCAGGCCCGGTTCGCGGCGAGGCGCAGTAACGGCCAGAATTTCGGCGGCCTTGCCGGTCACCGAGTTCGCCTCTGCCAGGACAGCTACGTCGACGTCGTACCTGGCGGCAGCTTCCGCTGCACCCTGCCGCGGCTGCGGCGTTGCCCGCTCGTCGGAATTCCCGCCCGGGACGCCGGAGACGCCGGAGGTGCCGATGGGAACCACCAGCACGCTGACGCCCGTGCCCGGTTCCGGTACCACGTGGTCCTTGCCCAGCCCGGGCCGGGCCACGATTGTGGAGGGCCTGGGTGCGGCCAGCGCTTCTTCGAGCGACCTGGTTGTCAGTTCGTCTGGGGTAGCTACAGGGTGGCCCACTCGCTCAGGCCTTAGCTGGCGACGCTGTCGGTGACGCCGAGCAGGCAGTCCTTGAGATTGCCGGCCTCTTCGGCGTTGAGTTCCAGTACCAAGCGGCCGCCGCCGTCGATCGGAACCCGCAGAATGAGGCTGCGCCCCTCCTTGGTGACTTCCATGGGTCCGTCACCTGTACGCGGTTTCATCGCAGCCATTTGGTTTTCCCTTTCACCGTGGGCGGACAAGTCGGTGACCTGTTCGCCCGTCAACATGTCAGCACGGCAAGATTTGGCGGTCGGCCGTGCGTCATCCATTCACCATTATCGCGTACATCACAGGCCGGTGCTAATCACCGCGCCACGTGTCAGGCTTCGTGTCGGAACGCTACCGCCAGCGTTACGGCGGGTAGTCTCCCCCACCGGGCAATTCCGCCCAGGACCACAGCCAGGCCACCCAGACAATCTGTCCGGCAAGGAACATCACACCCAGGCACACCCGGTAGGCGGTACTGCGCGAGGCCATTGCGGCCACGAGCGCCAAAGGGAACAGCGGCAGCAGCAAGCGGAACGTACTGGTTTGCGGATGCAGGAACGCGAAAAGGTAGGCGGCATAGGCGGCACACCACAGCCGCAGTTCCATGCCGATTCTCCGCGCCGGCCCGCTGCTCAGACACAACACTGCCGCTGCCACCAGGACCAGCGGAGCCAGTACGCCGCCTACGGGGCCGAACAGGTCCTTGCCCATATCGAACCACGGCATGAAGAGCACCAGGTCATCCCCGCGCCACGCCGTTTCCGTTGCCGTATACGCATCCATTTCGCCCGTAACGGCCCAGGCGAGCGCAGGCCAAATGAGCGCGCCGGCGCAACTAACGAGCGCCAGCGCTACGATGCGCAGGAATTCGGGTGTCTGAAGTTCGTCCCGTTGCCGGCGCCAAAGCCGCCACAACAAGTACGCCCCCATCATTGCGGCGAACGGCACACCTGTAGGCCGGGACAGGCACATCAACAGGACCACCGGGACCGCTAATAGATAGCGCCGGGTGATGACCAGATACAGACTGCCGGCCAGCAGCGCAAGGTTCAGTGATTCGGCGTAGGGAACCTGCAGTATCGGCGATACCGGAAAGACGGCCACAAACACCACGGCCCAAAGGGCTGTGCCGTGCCCGGCATACAGCCGGAACAGCTTGTAAACGATCACTGCTGCCACGAAACCGGCCAGCGTCGCCGCAACAGGGGCCAGAACCTCCCAATCCTGACCCGTGGCAGCATTCAGCCCACGGATGATCGCCGGGAACAACGCGTAGAACGCCCACGAATTTTCCTGTGCCTGACCATCCCCGGCGCGGGGGATTTCGGATGGATACCCGTCGCGGTAGATCTGCTCATACCAGGCGCTGTCCCAGATACCGATGAAGGACAGGTAGTCGGGATGGGCGCCGCCCCAGGGGCTCGGTCCTTGTTGGCGCGCAACCGCGAGGAAGACAAACAGCGAGTAGATCCGGGCCATTGCGTAAAGGACGACCACGTGGACCCACCAAGGCCAGGCCGCCACCCGCTTTTTCCAAAACGCCAGTTCGTCCCTGAGAAAGCTGCCGGCTCTGCCTTGGCGCGGCGGACTAGTCATGAGGCCGGCGGGAGCGGAGTTCCGTCGTCGTTCTTCCAGTGTCTTTCTCTCCTGAATTCGCTGATGAGTTCGTCCCTCGCCGCCAGTTCCCGGCGCAGCCTGTCCAGGACCTGGTCCACCTGATCCATGCGGTACCCGCGGAAGGCCACCGAGAACCGCAGCCGGTCAATGTCTGAGGCAACCGGGTGTTCGGGCAACAGCACTGCCGGCAGCCGCGGATCGGCTTCGCTCAAACCGTCCAACGCCGGAACTTCACCTCGTTCCCAGCCCTGGCCGGCCTCCGTCTTGGCGCGCCGGCTGACCCGTCCGGAGACAACCACGGCCACGGCACCTGCGGCGGCTATGGCGAGGAAGACCAGGAACAGGCTCACGGAACCATCGTGCCAGATGCGGCCATGACCTTACACGTCCACGATGCTCTCAGAGGGGCGGCCGCGGCTCTGCAAGAGTCCCTCCAGGATCCCCTCCACCGCATCCTCAGCGGTATCCACCACGCGCACCAGGTCCAGATCGACCTCCGCGATCATGCCCTCCTCCAGCAACGTGCCGCGGACCCATTCGATCAGCGGGCCCCAGAAGGCACTTCCCACCAGCACGATGGGAAACGACGTCACCTTCTGCGTCTGCACCAGCACCATGGCTTCGAACAGCTCGTCCATGGTTCCGAGGCCGCCGGGCAACACGATGAAGCCCTGCGCGTACTTGACAAACATGGTCTTGCGGGCGAAGAAGTACCGGAAGTTGATCCCGAGATCAACCCAGTCGTTCAGCCCCTGCTCGAATGGCAGTTCAATCCCCAGCCCCACGGAGAGCCCGCCGGCTTCGCTGGCACCTTTGTTCGCCGCTTCCATCGAACCAGGACCGCCGCCGGTGATGACAGCGAAATTATTCTCCACCAGCCGTCGTCCGATCTGTTCGGCGATGTCGTAGTGCTTGGTGCCGGGGCGGGTGCGGGCCGACCCGAAAACACTGACGGCAGGCCCCAGCTCGGCGAGTGTGCCGAAACCTTCCACAAATTCACTTTGGATCCGCAGCACTCGCCAGGGGTCCGTATGGGTGAAATCCGCTTTATCGCGAGTGTCCAAGAGATACTGGTCGGCCTGCGGAATATTCGCCTGGGACCGGCGCAGTTCCACGGAACCTTTATGCCGGGAAGGCATCCGTGCCGCGATCTCGGACGGCAGCGGAATTTCATGCTGGTGGTTACTCATTCCCCAAGGCTACCTACCAAACCCGCGCGGCGACGCGGTTTTAGCGACGTTTATCCAACCGATAGCCGAATCGGCCACATTAAACTTCAATCACGATTCGGCCATTCGTTCCCCCAAATGCATTGCTCCGTGGGAATCTTTCGCTAGATTCAAGTCATGACCCGTGACGCCCAACACAGTGAATCGACGCCGGCGGCTTCCAGCAGCGCGGCTGCCGGCCGTACTCCACACGCAACCCAGCCTCTGGTCCTGCTCAAAGACGTCAACAAGCACTTCGGTTCGCTGCATGTGCTGCAGAACATCAATCTTGAAGTCACCAAGGGCGAGGTCGTCGTCGTTATTGGCCCTTCGGGGTCCGGTAAGTCCACGCTCTGCCGTGCTATCAACCGCTTGGAAACGATCGACGACGGCGACATTCTCATCGACGGCAGGAAGCTTCCGGCCGAGGGCAAGGAGCTGGCCAATCTGCGCGCCGATGTCGGCATGGTGTTCCAGTCCTTCAACCTGTTCGCGCACAAGTCCATCCTGGAAAACGTCACGCTCGGGCCGCTGAAGGTCAAAAAGATGAAGAACGGCGAGGCCAAGGAGCTGGCGATGAGCCTGCTCAAGCGCGTCGGCGTCGCAAACCAGGCGGATAAGTTGCCGGCCCAGCTCTCCGGCGGCCAGCAGCAGCGCGTTGCGATTGCCCGTGCCCTGGCGATGAAGCCGAAAGTCATGCTGTTCGACGAGCCGACGTCCGCGCTGGACCCGGAGATGATCAACGAAGTGCTGGACACCATGGTCCAGCTCGCCAAAGAAGGCATGACCATGATCGTGGTGACCCACGAAATGGGCTTCGCGCGCAAGGCGGCGGACCGGGTGATCTTCATGGCCGATGGCCAGATCGTGGAGCAGGCCACGCCGGAAGAATTCTTCACCAATCCCAAGAGCGACCGTGCCAAGGACTTCTTGGGCAAGATCCTCAACCACTGACCTCCCCGACCGGAAATTTCATCCGAAGTAATCACTAGCAAGGAGAAAACATGCGCAAGACCCGCTTTGCAATGGCGGCAATGGGTGCCATTGCCGCACTGACACTGTCCGCCTGTGGCGGCGACGGCGGCGACGGGGGCGAGACGGCCGGCAGCGGAGAGGGCGAAACCCTACGTGTCGGTATTAAGTACGATCAGCCGGGCCTCGGCTTTTCCTCCGGCGGCGAGTTCACCGGTTTCGACGTAGATGTCGCCAAGTACGTCGCCAACGAACTGGGCTACACCGAGGAACAGATCGAGTTCGTGGAATCCCCTTCGGCCAACCGCGAGAACATGCTGGCCAATGGCCAGGTGGACATGATCTTCGCGACGTACTCCATCACCGACGAGCGCAAGGAGACCGTGGACTTCGCCGGACCGTACTTCGTTGCCGGCCAGGACCTGCTGGTACGGGCCGAAGACACCGAGATCCAGGGCCCGGATGACCTCAACGGGAAGAACCTGTGCTCCGTCACCGGTTCCACCTCGGCCCAGCGCATCAAGGACGACCACGCCGAGGAAGTAAACCTCCTCGAACGACCGGGCTACGCCGAGTGCGTGACCGCCATGCAGAGCGGCCAGATCGACGCCGTGACCACCGACGACATCATCCTGGCCGGCCTGGCCGCACAGGAGAACTTCGCCGGGCAGTTCAAGGTTGTCGGCAATCCGTTCTCCGAAGAGCGCTACGGCGTCGGCCTGCCCAAGGGCACCGAACTCTGCGCTGACATCAACGCGGCGATCAACAAGATGGTCGAAGAAGGCGCCTGGGAGGAAGCCCTGGCGGCGAATACCGAAGGTGTCGACTACAAGTTCAACGAGGAACTGAACCCGCCGACGCCGGGCGACACCTGCGCGTAATTGCACATCCTGTGGGGCGGGCCAACTGGTCTGCCCCACAGTCACCCAAAGTCACTCCCATGAGAGGGGATGGACAGTTTGACAGAGTATTTCCAGAGCTATCTAACGGCGCTGGAGACCTATGACGTCGTCGCGGCCCTGTGGGTCAATATCCAACTCACGTTTTGGTCCGCCCTGTGCTCGCTGGTACTCGGCACCGTCCTGGCGCTGATGCGGATTTCGCCGGTGCCGAGCTTCCGCTGGGCCGGCACGGCGTATGTCAACATTTTCCGGAACACGCCCCTGACCATCATCATGGTCTTCTGCATCCTGGTGGCCATCTTCCAGCTCCAGCTGAACCTCTCCAGCGACTTCAACTTCAACTTCTTCCTATGGGCCATCGTCGGCCTGTCGGTCTACCACGCCGCCTTCGTCTGCGAAGCCATCCGAAGCGGCGTCAATACGGTGCCGCTGGGACAGGCCGAGGCGGCCCGCGCCATCGGCCTAAGCTTTCTTCCGGCAGCACGCCTGGTGATCCTGCCCCAGGCCTTCCGCGGTGCCGTCGCTCCCCTGGGCAACACACTGATCGCGTTGACGAAGAACACCACCGTTGCAACGGTCGCATCCGTTGCCGAAGCCGCCGGTCTGATGAAGACCATGATCGAGTTCCGTCCGGACGTCATCATGGCCATCTTCGCCACCTTCGCCCTGGGCTTCGTCATCATCGTCATACCCATTGGCCTTGTGACAACCTGGCTTTCCTCGAAACTGGCGGTGGCACGATGAAAATCCAGCAAAGCGTCCTCTTCGATGCACCCGGGCCGAAGGCCCAGCGTCGGATCCTTGCCACCAACGTGCTCGGCATCATCCTCTTCCTCGGTGCCGCCGCGTTCGTCCTCAAAGGACTGAACGACCAAGGCCAGCTCGAGGCGGAATTATGGGCACCGTTCCTGACCGCCGATGTGTGGCAGTTCGCCATTCTTCCGGGGTTGATGAACACCTTCAAGGCAGCGGCCGCGGCCATTGTCACGTCCGTGATATTCGGCCTGCTCTTCGGCGTCGGACGACTCGCTACCAACCGCGCTGTCCGCTGGCTCTGCGGCATCATCGTAGAATTCTTCCGGGCCGTGCCCGTACTGCTGATGATGATCTTCTTCTGGCTGCTGCTTGGCCGTCTCCAAATCGTAGAACCCGCCGACACTCCGTTCTTCGCCGTCGTAATAGCACTGACGCTTTACAACGGTTCGGTGATCGCGGAACTGGTCCGCTCCGGCGTCTACGGGCTGCCCAAGGGACAGCGCGAGGCGGGCATGGCCATCGGCATGACGCGCGGACAGTCGCTGCGGAACATCGAGTTGCCGCAAGCTCTGGTAGCGATGCTGCCCTCGCTGATCAGCCAGTTCGTGGTCATCTTGAAGGACTCCGCACTCGGCTCGATCATCACCTACTCCGAACTGCTGCGTGGCATGCAGATCTACGGCTCTGCTGGCCCCATCCTGCAGGCGCTGACGGTGGCCGCGTTACTGTTCATCATCATCAACTTTGCGCTTTCGTGGGTGGCCCAGAAACTCTCCGGGCTGCTCAGCAGCCGGACCTCCGGAAAGACGCGGCCCACCAGTGTGCCAACGCTGGTAGCCAAAATCTGACAAACAGCTTTTTAACGACGCGGGGTTCCTGGCAGCATCGCTGCCGGGAACCCCGCGTCGTTTGGCCTTAAGGCTAGGTCGAGAGCCACCTGTCCAAGGCCCGGAAGCATTCGCGTATGGCCTCTGCCGGAACATGCTCATTGTCCGTGTGGGCAAGGAGCGCGTCTCCGGGACCGAAATTAACGGCGGGAATACCAAGCGCGCTGAAACGGGCCACATCGGTCCAACCGTATTTAGGCTTCGGCTCCGCGCCGACAGCCGCCACGAAATCTGCGGCGGCGGGATGGTGCAGGCCGGGACGAGCGCCCGCTGCCACATCGGTCCGGACCACGGCGAAGCCGTCCAGCAGGTCCCGGACGTAGGCCTCGGCATCGTCCGGGGTCTTATCCGGAGCGAAACGGTAGTTGATTTCGATGACAGTACGGTCCGGAATGACGTTTCCGGCGGTGCCGCCGTGGATCTTCACCGCATTCAGGCTCTCCCGGTACTCGAGGCCGTCCACCGTGACCCTGGCAGGCTCGTGGTCCCTGAGCCGCGTCAGGATCTCCGCAGCGGCATGAATGGCGTTCTGCCCCATCCAGGCACGGGCGGAATGCGCCGCCTTGCCGACAGTGGTCACTTCGAACCGGCTGGTACCGTTGCAGCCGCCCTCCACCGTGCCGTCTGTCGGCTCCAGCAGGATGGCGAAATCCCCCTGCAGCAACTCCGGATAGTTATCGACCAACCGGCCCAATCCGCTGAGCGAAGCTTCAACTTCTTCATGGTCGTAAAAAACATAGGTCACGTCCCGGGCCGGATCGACCAGGCGGGCGGCCAGTGCCAGCTGGACAGCGACGCCGCCCTTCATGTCCGTGGTGCCGCGGCCATAGAGGACCTCACCGTCCCAGCTGGACGGGACGGTTCCGCGGGATCCGGCCGTCAACGGCAGCGGGACAGTGTCCAGGTGGCCGGCCAGGATAACGCGCTCGTCGCGGCCCAGATCGGTCCGGGCAACAATGGCATCGCCGTCGCGCGTGACCCGTAGGTGCGGAAGTGCCCGCAGCGCGGCTTCTACGGCATCGGCCAGTTCCCGCTCGTTACCGGAGACACTGTTAATATCAATGAGCGCCGCAGTGAGGTCGGCAACATCGGAGGTCAGATCCAGGGCAGTGGTGAAAGCAGTCACTCCCCTAGCGTAACCGTGTCAGGGCGCTTAGATCTCGTCGGTAGACTTGAGTGCATGCCTGAGAACAACACCGCTGCAACTGTCTTCCGCACCGCCTACGGCACTGGCCTTGCCACCGTCGCCTCCAACGGCACTGTTCTGGATGTCTGGTATCCGGCTCCCGGCCTCGGCCAGGCTCCCGCCGCTGCTGAGACTGATCCCGAGCTAGAGTCCCTCGCAGAGCAGGGTGAGGACGCCGAGCGCGGCACCCGGCTTGAGCTGGTCAGCCGCAGCATTGAGCTTGACGCCGCCCCGGCAGACACAGCCGATGCCTACCTGCGGCTGCACCTGCTCTCGCACCGCCTAGTCACCCCCAACTCGCTGAACATGGACGGCATTTTCGGCCTGCTGGCCAATGTCGTCTGGACCAACTTCGGTCCCTGTTCCGCGGAGAACTTCGAGGCAACGCGTCTGCGGCTGCGCCGCCGCGGCGCGGTCACCGTCTACGGCGTGGACAAGTTCCCGCGCATGGTGGACTACGTCCTGCCCTCCGGCGTGCGCGTTGCCGATGCGGACCGCGTGCGGCTCGGTGCACACCTGGCGGCAGGCACCACGGTCATGCACGAAGGCTTCGTCAACTTCAACGCCGGCACGCTCGGCACGTCCATGGTCGAGGGCCGGATCTCCGCAGGAGTCATAGTCGCGGACGGCTCCGATGTGGGCGGCGGCGCCTCCATCATGGGTACCCTCTCGGGCGGCGGCAAGGAACGCATCAGCATCGGCCAACGTGTCCTGCTCGGCGCCAACTCCGGCGTCGGCATCAGCATCGGTGATGACTGTGTGGTGGAGGCCGGTCTCTACGTCACCGCCGGCACCCGGGTCAGCCTGCTGTCGGCCGACGGCGAAGCCCGTCAGATCAAGGCAGTGGAGCTGTCCGGCGTATCGAACCTGCTTTTCCGCCGCAACTCCATTTCCGGCGTCGTTGAAGTCCTGCCCCGCAAGGGCCAGACCGTTGAGCTCAACGCTGCCCTGCACGCCAACTAGAAGGTACGTGTAACCACAATGGCCCGTTCACGGCGGCGCCGACGCAGTCTTCTCGTGCTGCTGGTGCTGCTTGCCCTGGTAGTGGGTGGCCTCTGGCTGTCCGCCACCTCCATCGACCGTTCCCAGTTGCTCGTCCGTGAGCGCTGCACGGCTGTGGTGGGTCCGGAGACCTTTGAACTGGCTCCGGACCAGGCGGCCAACGCAGCCCTCATCGCCGGCATTTCCATGCAACGCGGGCTGCCCGCCCGCGCTGCCTCGATTGCCTTGGCCACGGCGATCCAGGAGTCGAAGCTGCGCAACATTGGGCACGGAGACGACGCCGGCCCGGATTCACGCGGCCTGTTCCAGCAGCGGCCGACGCAGGGCTGGGGCTCCGAGGAGCAGGTCATGGATCCGGTCTATGCGACCAACCGCTTTTTCTCCGTGCTGGAAGAGATTCCCGACTACGAAAGCCTGCCGGTTACCGTCGCGGCGCAGCAGGTTCAGCGCAGCGCTTACCCTGATGCCTATGCGGACCACGAAGGCGAGGCCAAAGCCTTCGCCTCAGCGTTGACCGGACACTCCCCCGCCGCCCTGAACTGCGTGCTCAAGGAAGCCGAGTCGGCCGGAGATCCTGCCGACGTTGAAGGCGCCCTGGAGGTCTCGCACCCCGGGTTGGAAACTGCGGTCGAGGACGGGACCCTGCGCGTGCAGGCAGGCGACAGGACCGGCTGGGCGGTGGCCCAATGGGCCGTGGCGTCAGCCAAGGAACTCAATATCGATTCCGTGTCCTTCGCCGGCCTGAGCTGGCAGCGTTCCGACGGCGAATGGCTCGCTGCCGGCTCCGAAACCGGAACCGTGGTCATCACGGTGGCTGACCAGCCCTGAAGCCGGCCAGCTACAGCCGTGATCAGACGAGCAGTTCAACGATCGGTTGGATGAAGCTCCGGTACGACCCCTCGTCATCGATCAGGTACTGGTTCAGGAGCACCTTGTTCGGTTCCACAAACCAGGCGCGGCGTTCGCGCAACGGCAACTCGATGAACTTGAGCTCGAACCCGCGGGCATCGCGGCCCAGCTCCATTTCCCGGTCCTGCACCATCTGCCCGACCAGCTTGGTCTTGCCGCTGGCTTCGCGCTCCTCGGCCAGCAGCCGGTAATCCGCCACGCGTTCGCTGGACCAGCTCATTGCCGCCCCGAAGTGGGCCTGCAGCAGCTTCTGCAGCGCCGGGCTGCCGTCGAAGGCCGGGAAGGCAGGCGGTACCAAAGCATCCGCCGCGGCAGGGTCCTCCTGGATCAGGAGCGACCACCACTGCTCCCATTCCCGCCGCAACGCCCTCGTCCCGCCAACATGCGCGGTCAGCTGGCGCGGATCGGCTTTCCTGACCGGTGGATCAGCACCGCACACGGCAGGCAGGCCTGCGCCGTCCAGGCCGGCGACATCATGCAAGTACAAGGCCAGAAGCAAATGCGCCGAGGTGTCGGTTGTTATCCGCCACCCGGGCCCGCCGGTGTGATGCATAGACCAAGATCCTTTCGAACCGCCCTAAGATCCACTCTAGACCGTGGTGAGGCAGGCGACCACCGCAAAATACAGCGCATTCGGCATCAGCTACTAGGCTTGATGGTATGAAGATTCTGGTCACCGGAGGCACCGGCTACATCGGCTCGCATACAACATTGGCCTTGCTTGAGGCGGGACACGACGTGGTAGTCGTGGATAATCTGGCCAACTCCAGCGAGGAATCGCTGCGCCGCGTGCAGGAGCTGGCCGGGCGGAAGGTCTCGTTCCATAAGGCGGATCTTCTCGACGAGGTCCGTCTCGGCGAAGTCTTCGATGCCGAGCGCGTCGACGCGGTGATCCATTTCGCCGGTCTGAAGGCCGTAGGCGAATCCGTGGACCAGCCGCTGCATTACTACCACAACAACGTCGGCGGCACGCTCAACCTGCTGCGCGCCATGGAAGCGCACAACGTCCGCACCATCGTTTTCAGCTCATCCGCCACCGTCTACGGGAACTCCGATGAAGTGCCGCTGACGGAGAAGATGCCGCTGGACGCCACCAACCCCTACGGCCGGACCAAGGAACAGATCGAGGACATCCTCTCCGATCTCGGCGCCTCGGATGAGCGCTGGCACGTTGCCCTGCTGCGTTACTTCAACCCCGTGGGCGCGCACGAGTCCGGCCTTATTGGCGAGGATCCCACGGGCGTCCCCAACAACCTGCTGCCATTCGTCGCCCAGGTGGCCGTGGGCCGCCGCGACAAGGTGCGGGTCTTCGGCAGCGACTATCCGACGCCGGACGGCACCGGAGTGCGCGACTACATCCACGTGATGGACCTCGCCGCAGGCCACCTGGCGGCGCTGGACTTCATCGCCGGCAGGCCCGGCGTGCGCCGGTGGAATCTGGGCACAGGCCGCGGCTCTTCAGTCCTGGAGGTCCTCTCGGCGTTCGGCAAGGCTGCCGGCTTCGAGATTCCCTACGAGCTAACCGACCGCCGGCCCGGCGATGCCGCCATCAGCTACGCCGACGCTTCCGCTGCCTTGGCGGAACTCGGCTGGTCGGCGCACCGGACGCTGGAGACGATGTGCGAAGACCACTGGCGCTGGCAGAAGAACAATCCCAACGGCTACGCCGAATAATGCCAGCAATATAAAGCCAACAACGACGCCGGCGGCAGCCTTCCAGCGCAAGGAGGACTGCCGCCGTCGTCGTCTAAGCATTAAGTCTTCGGCCAAGCATTAAAGAGCCAGGGCCCCGGAAATCCGGGGCCCTGGCTTTGGCACAACTGCGGGTTAACGCATGGGGTACTGTCGCTCGCCCTCGCCCGTGTAGAGCTGGCGCGGACGGCCGATCTTGGTCTGCGGGTCCTTCATCATTTCGCGCCACTGGGCGATCCAGCCCGGCAGGCGGCCGATGGCGAACAGGACCGTGAACATCTTCTCGGGGAAGCCCATGGCCTTGTAGATCAGGCCGGTGTAGAAGTCCACGTTCGGGTACAGCTTGCGCTCGATGAAGTAGTCATCGGCCAGGGCCTTTTCTTCCAGCCGCATGGCGATGTCCAGCAGTTCGTCGTTGCCACCGAGCTTGCTGAGGATCTCGTGCGCGGTTGCCTTCACGATCCTGGCGCGCGGGTCGTAGTTCTTGTAGACCCGGTGGCCGAAGCCCATCAGCCGGACGCCGGCTTCCTTGTTTTTGACCTTCTCCATGAAGTCCTCGGGCTGCATGTCGGAGGACTGGATCTGGCGCAGCATGTTGAGGACGGCCTCGTTGGCGCCGCCGTGGAGCGGGCCGAAGAGGGCGTTGATGCCGGCGGAGACGGAAGCGAACATGTTCGCGTTCGAGCTGCCCACCAAACGCACCGTGGAGGTCGAGCAGTTCTGCTCGTGGTCCGCGTGCAGGATCAGCAGCAGATCCAGCGCCTTGACCATGGTGGGGTCCATTTCATACGGCTCGGCCGGGAGCCCGAAGCTCAGCCGCATGAAGTTCTCCACGAGATTCATGGAGTTGTCCGGATACAGCAGCGCCTGGCCGATGGACTTCTTGTGCGCGTAGGCCGCGATCACGGGCATCTTGGCCATCAGGCGGATGGTGGACAGCTCCACCTGCTCGTCGTCGAACGGGTCCAGGGAGTCCTGGTAGAACGTGGACAGCGCGGAAACGGCCGAGGAGAGCACCGGCATCGGGTGCGCGTCACGGGGGAAGCCACCGAAGAAGCCCTTGAGCTCTTCGTGCAGCAGGGTGTGGCGGCGGATGCGCTGGTCGAAGTTTTCCAGTTCGGAAGGGGTGGGCAGGTTGCCGTAGATCAGCAGGTAGGAAACCTCGAGGAAGCTCGAGTTCTCGGCCAGCTGGTCAATGGGGTACCCGCGGTAGCGCAGGATGCCGGCGTCGCCGTCAATGTAGGTGATGGCCGACGTGGTGGCCGCGGTGTTCATGAAACCGGGGTCAAACGTGACGGCACCGGTCTGCTTCAGCAGCTTCGAAACGTCGTAGCCGTCATTGCCTTCGGCCGCTTTGAGCCGCGGGAGGTCGAGTTCGCCGCCATCGTAATGCAGGGTAGCACCGGATTGCTCAGTCATTGAGTCCCCTTCAGGAGGTGTATGGAAACTAGCGCACACACGGCGGTATTGGGGCGCCGAACGTATGCATACTCGGGTAAAACGCTACCCGCATAGTGCCCGGGATAACTAATCGTACGGTCACTTTTTGGTCACTAACGCAGGCAACAGAGGCCCGGATTTGTGCTTACGTGACCGCGCGAATCACGTCAAGTCAGCTCAACCGCTCGACGGCGGCGTCGATCCGTTCATCGCTGCCGGTCAACGCAACCCGGATGAACCCCTTGCCCTGTTCGCCGTAGAAGACTCCGGGCCCGACGACGACGCCAAGCTGGGCCAGGCGGTCCACCGTGGTCCAGGTATCTTCGCCCGCGGTTCCCCACAGATACAGCCCGGCCTCCGAATGCTGGATGTCGATGCCGAATTTCCGCAGGGCCGGCAGCAGGCGTTCGCGGCGGCGGCGGTAGAGATCCTTCTGCGCCTGCACGTGGCCGTTGTCCGCCAGCGCGGTGCGCATCGCTTCCTGGATGGGGTACGGGACGATCATGCCGGCATGCTTGCGGCTGTTGATCAGGTTCGGCATCAGCACCGGGTCGCCAGCAATGAACGCTGCACGATAACCGGCCAGGTTCGACTGCTTGCTGAGCGAGTAGATGCTCAAGAGTCCCTCGTGGCTGCCCTGGGCCACGAACGGATCCAGCACGCTGGGAACGGTTTCCCCGCCGCGTTCCGGATCCCACTGGCCCCAGCCCAGTTCGGCGTAACATTCGTCCGACGCAACGACGGCGCCGATAGCCCGGGCCTGGTCCACGATCTCGCGCACCGATTCGCGGCCCCGGACAATGCCGGTGGGATTCCCGGGCGAGTTCACCCAGACGAGCTTAACGCGCCGGCGGACGTCGGGCTCAAGGTCGTCCAGGTTGTCTGCCGCAACAGGGGTGGCGCCTGCAAGCAGCGCGCCGATGTCGTAAGTCGGGTAAGCCACCACGGGCCGCACAACGACGTCGTTCTTACCCAGGCCCAGCAGCAGCGGCAGCCACGCCACCAGCTCCTTGGAACCAACTGTGGGCATAATCGCCGCTGGATCCAGACCGGGAACGTTGCGGCGGCTGGCAAACCAGTCCGCGATCGCTTCACGCAGCGCCGGCGTACCGTGCGTGGTGGGATAGCCAGGGGCGTCCGAAGCTGCCTTCAGGGCGTCCTGCACCACGGCCGGTGTGGGATCTACCGGCGTACCGATGGAGAGATTAACTGCCCCGTCCGGATGAAGCGAGGCCTTTTCGAGATAAGGCTGCATCGCGTTCCATGGGTACTCGGGCAGCCGGAGACCAAAACCTTCCATGCCTACTCTTGGTTCTGGGGAGGAAGCACGGCGATGATCGGGTGGTCCTTGTGCGTGTTGCCGATCTTGGCGGCACCGCCCGGAGAACCGAGATCGTCGAAGAACTCGACATTGGCCTTGTAGTACTCGGCCCACTGCTCCGGAGTGTCATCTTCGTAATAAATGGCCTCGACCGGACACACGGGTTCACACGCGCCGCAGTCCACACACTCGTCGGGGTGGATGTAGAGAGAACGCTCGCCTTCATAGATGCAGTCCACCGGGCATTCTTCAATGCACGCCTTGTCTTTGACATCCACGCACGGCTGTGCGATTACATACGTCACGTCCTTGAGCACCTTTCGTTGTCAGCTACCACCAAGGGTATCGCTTGGTCCATTATCCAACAGCGGCCGAGGTCACACGTACTATGAAGGGGTGAGATCGGCTACGCCCTTGGACTTCCTGCGAGGAGCCGCGCCCGGAACCCGGGTAGTGGTACGCTACCGCCTTGACGACGGCGTTACGGACGCGCTGGGCTACCTGATCAACATGGGCAGCGCCGAGTGCACGGTCCGCACCCGCCGCGGTGACGTGGCGGTCCCGCTGGACCGGGTCGAAGCCGCGAAGGAAGTGCCTCCTCCCCCGGCACCGAGGGCACCCCGCTACCCGGCCCGCTAGCTTCAGGCACAAAATCCGGACTTGTGATTGAGAAACATCAATCGTCGGCTCTGCCTCACGTATGCTGGAAACATGCCAACGGACCAGGACCTTCAAGCTACCGGACGCGCGCTCAGCTCCCCTGTCCGCCTCCGCATACTCCGCCTCTGCCTGCACCGCTCGCGGACCAATAAGGAGATTGCAGAGCTGCTGGCGATGAATCCGGCAACCTCGCTGCACCACGTGCGGACCCTGCTCAACACCGGCTTCCTCGAAGCGGAAGAATCGCGCAAGGGCAACCGAGGGGCCAAAGAAGTTCCCTATCGGGCCACCCGGATGTCCTGGGGCGCCAAAATGCCCGACGCCGCACCCGTGCTGGTCGAGACGTTCCTGCAGGAGATCGACGGGCTCGCCCCGGATGAGATCGAAACCACCCGGATGGGCATCAAGCTCAATGATGCCAACCGCAAGGAAATGATGGACAAGATCCGCGCCGTGCTGGAAGAGTATGCCCGCCGGCCGGCAGATGAGGACGGCACCGCGACGTCGATCTTCCTGGCCCACCACGTGGACCGTACAGCCAACTAGCGCCGCGGTTTGAGCGCCCAGGCGGCGGGCATGATGGCCAGCACGACGGCGACCGCCAGCCCGATCATCCAGATCTTTCCGGCGAGTTCGATGCCCAGCGGCATCTCGGCGGTGGTCTCGGTAACAATGAGCGGATCCCCGAAGACGCTGGTGGCCATGATGCCCACCAGCAGGTAGGTCACCATGCCGGTCAGGCCCGTGGCCAGAACATTATTCGCCCGCATGCCGACCCAGACCATCACCGCGAAAGCGAGAACCAGCGCCAGGACCGCTCCCCAGGGGTAGGCCTGGTCCCCCGCGTAGGCAAGCTGGCCGTGGAGATTGGTGCCCAGCACAGCGGCGATAACGCCACCAACGACGGCGGTGCCCCACCCTGCGAACGGATGTTGCCGCCGTCGTACTCTGGTTCGCAGATCCGGGGCATCCGGGGTTTTAAACGCCGGAGGCAACCCACTTCCATAGTCCGTGGGTTGCCTCTGCTCAGTCATAGGACCAGTTTAGGCCTTGGCGCGGGCGCGGTTTGCCTTGGCCCGTTCGTTGGAGTCAAGAATCAGCTTGCGGATCCTGATGGATTCAGGAGTGACCTCGACGCATTCGTCCTCGCGGGCAAATTCGAGGGACTCCTCCAGGGTGAGGATCCGCGGCGGGGTCAGGTTCTCGAAGCTGTCCGAGGAAGCGGCACGCATGTTGGTGAGCTTTTTTTCCTTGGTGATGTTCACGTCCATGTCGTCGGCGCGGGAGTTCTCGCCCACGATCATGCCCTCGTAGACCTCGGAGGTCGGCGGAACGAAGAAGGAACCGCGTTCCTGCAGGTTGATCATGGCGAACGGCGTCACGACGCCGGCGCGGTCGGCAACCATGGAGCCGTTGGTGCGGTATTCGATCGGGCCGGCCCACGGCTCGTAGCCTTCGGAGATGGACGCGGCGATGCCGGCACCGCGGGTCTCGGTCAGGAACCGGGTGCGGAACCCGATCAGGCCGCGGGCGGGAACGATGAATTCCATCCGGACCCAGCCGGTGCCGTGGTTGGCCATGTTGACCATGCGGCCCTTGCGGGCGGCCATCAGCTGGGTGACGGCGCCGAGGTACTCTTCCGGTACGTCGATGGTCATGTGCTCCATCGGCTCATGGATCTTGCCGTCGATGGTCTTGGTAACCACCTGCGGCTTGCCGACGGTGAGCTCGAAGCCCTCGCGGCGCATCTGCTCCACCAGGATGGCCAGCGCCAGCTCGCCGCGGCCCTGGACCTCCCAGGAATCAGGACGCTCGGTCGGCAGGACCTTGAGCGAGACGTTGCCGATCAGTTCCTTGTCCAGACGGTCTTTGACCTGGCGCGCGGTGACCTTGGCGCCCTTGACCTTGCCGGCCAGCGGGGAAGTGTTGATGCCGATGGTCATGGAGATGGCCGGATCATCGACGGTGATCATGGGCAGCGGCTGCGGGTTATCGGCATCTGTCAGGGTTTCACCGATGGTGATTTCCTCGATGCCGGCGACGGCGACAATCTCGCCCGGGCCGGCTTCTTCGGCCGGAACGCGGGTCAGGCCCTTGGTTGCCAGCAGTTCCGAAATACGCACATTCTTCAGCTCGCCGTTCTGGCGGGCCCAGGCAACCGTCTGGCCCTTCTTCAGGGTGCCGTTGTAGATGCGCAGCAGGGCCAGGCGGCCAAGGAACGGGGAAGCATCCAGGTTGGTCACGTGCGCCTGCAGCACACCGGCCGGATCGTAGGTAGGTGCCGGGATGTGCTCCATGATGGTCGCGAAGAGCGGCTCCAGGTCCTCATTGTCGGGAGCGGTGCCGTCCGCGGGCTGCTCCAGCGAGGCGCGTCCGAGCTTTCCGGAGGCGTAGACAACCGGCACGTTCAACACGGCGTCCAGGTCCAGGTCCGGAACTTCGTCGGAGAGGTCCGAGGCGAGGCCGAGCAGCAGATCCATCGATTCGGCGACGACGTCGTCAATGCGGGCATCGGGGCGGTCGGTCTTGTTGACCAGCAGCACGACGGGCAGCTTGGCAGCCAGTGCCTTGCGCAGCACGAAGCGGGTCTGCGGCAGCGGGCCCTCGGAAGCATCAACCAGCAGCACAACGCCGTCGACCATGGACAGGCCGCGCTCAACCTCGCCACCGAAGTCGGCGTGGCCGGGAGTGTCGATGACGTTGATGGTGACATTTTCACCCTTGGCGGAGGGACCGGAATAGAACACGGTGGTGTTCTTCGCCAAAATGGTAATTCCCTTTTCGCGCTCCAGGTCACCGGAGTCCATGACGCGCTCTTCGACATCGCCATGGCTTGAGAATGCCCCGGTCTGCTTCAGCATGGCGTCCACCAGAGTGGTCTTACCGTGGTCAACGTGGGCAACGATAGCGACGTTACGAAGGTCGCTGCGGACGGCGCTCTGCGTCGACGTGGTGGTTTCAGACATGCGAGAATGCTCAATTCAGGTGGAGAACTAAAGGGACGGCGAAATGCGCAGCCGTGCGCCCTCAAAAGGGGGCATGTATATTCTAGCGGCATAGGCAAATCCTCACCTAATGCAGATTTTCCGGGCACGCCGAACCGGGGCTGCGTATCACGCGCAGCCCCGGCTCTCCATCCACTTAGGTGGGTTTCGGTCAGGCTACCTGTGGAGGCAGCTCCAGACTTGATCCCGGAATAGCCGCCAGCAATGCGCGCGTGTATTCCTGCTCAGGCTCGTCGAAGACCGCATCCGTAGTGCCTGCTTCGACCACCCGGCCCTTCTCCATGACGCAAACATGATCCGCAATCTGCCGCACCACCGCGAGGTCATGGGTGATGAACAGATAGCTCAGCCCCAGTTCGTGCTGCAGATCGGCCAGCAGGTTCAGGATCTGGTCCTGCACCAGCACGTCCAGGGCAGATACCGCTTCGTCGCAGATCACCACTTCGGGATCGAGTGCCAGCGCACGGGCAATGGCGATTCGCTGCCGCTGGCCGCCCGAGAGCTCGTTCGGGAATCTCCGCATGACGGAAGCGGGCAGAGCCACTTGGTCCAGCAGTTTGCGCACTTTGGCTTCGCGGCTCTTTTTGTCGCCGATGTTGTGGACGCGCAGCGGCTCCTCGATGGTGCGGAAAATGTTGTACATCGGATCCAGCGAGCCGTACGGGTCCTGGAAGATCGGCTGGACCCGCCGGCGGAAAGCCAGCAATTCCTTGCCCTTGAGCGAGCCCATATCGACGCCGTCGAACCGGATTTTCCCGCTCGTAGGATCCTCGAGGTTCAGCACCATCCTGGCGACGGTGGATTTGCCCGAGCCGGACTCCCCCACTACCGCCGTGGTGGTTCCGCGTTTGATCGCAAAGGACACATCATCCACAGCTGTGAAGTCGGTGGACTTACCGAACCCTCCCCGCAACTTAAACACCTTGGTCAAGTTGCTGACCTCGATAACGTTGTCGGCTGTTTCCGCGGCGGCCTCTGCGGGAGCGAGCAACTCCCCTGTCTCGATTCCCGCCGCCTTGGCCGACTGGATCCGTCGGGAAGCGAGCGACGGCGCCGCCTCCACCAACCGCTTGGTGTACGGGTGGCGCGGATTGGTCAGAATCTCCTGGGCGGGACCGGATTCCACTACGCGGCCCTTGTACATGACCACCACTTTCCGCGCGCGTTCGGCGGCCAGTCCCAGGTCATGGGTAATCAGCAGCACCGCCGTGCCCAGCTCCGCCGTCATGGTTTCCAGATGGTCCAGGATCTGCCGCTGCACGGTAACGTCCAGGGCCGACGTCGGCTCATCTGCGATCAGCAGCCGCGGACGGCAGGACAGCCCGATCGCGATCAGCGCGCGCTGGCGCATGCCGCCGGAGAACTCATGCGGGAACTGCCTGGCGCGCCGTTCTGCGTCCGGCAGCCCCGCCTCGGCCAGCACCTTGGCGACGTCGGAAGGCCCGGCCGGAAGACCGTTGGCCTTCAGCGTCTCCCGCACCTGGAAGCCGATCTTCCAGACCGGGTTCAAATTGGACATGGGATCCTGGGGGACCATGCCGATGGAACTGCCCCGCAGCTCCACAATTCGCTTGCTGCTGGCCCCCGTCAGGTCTTCGCCGGCGAAGGTAATCCGGCCGCCGCTGACCCTGCCGTTCCCCGGCAGCAGTCCGATGGCGGCCAGTGCCGTCGTGGACTTTCCCGATCCGGACTCCCCCACGATGGCTACCGTCTCACCCGGCATGACTGTCAGATGGGCATCCTTGACTGCCTGTACCTCACCGGTGGACGTGGCGAAGCTGATGGCCAGGTCGCGGATTTCCAGCAGGGGTTCGTTGCTATTGACTTCGTTGATTACTGTCATCGTTTTCTGGCCTTCGGGTCCAGGGCATCCCGGAGAGCGTCCCCAAGCATGATGAAGCTCAGGACGGTCACGGAGAGTGCGGCAGCGGGCCACAGCAGGGTGGAGGGATTCGAGCGCAGGGAAACCTGCGCCGAGGAGATGTCGTTGCCCCAGCTCATCACGTCCGGCGGCAGCCCGATACCGAGGAAGGACAGTGTTGCCTCGGCGACGATGAAGATGCCGAGGTTAACCGTGGCCACAACGATGACCGGCGCCAACGAGTTCGGAATGACATGGCGCACCAGCGCGGCGGGCCGGGAGACGCCCAATGATCTGGCCGCGGTCACAAAGTCCGCGTTCCGCACGGAAAGGACCGCGCCGCGGGTGATCCGGGCAATCTGTGGCCATCCGAACACCGTCAGCGTGATCACCACTGTCCAGACATTTCGGTTTTCCCGGAAGAACGGCAACTGCATGATGATGATGGCGCCAAGAATCAGCGGCAGGGCGAAGAATACGTCGCCCAGACGCGCGATCACTGCATCGAGCCAGCCGCCGTAGAAGCCTGCGATGGCACCAAGGGTTCCACCGATAATCAGTGCCCCCAAGGTGGCGAAGATGCCCACTGTGAGCGACGCCTGCGTACCGTAGACAATCCGGGAAAAGACATCACAGCCCTGCAGCGTGAAGCCCAGCGGGTGTCCGGGTGCCGGATCGCCGTCGGAATTCGCCAGCAGGCAGTTCTGGTTGGGCGGCGTCTGGGTGAAAACGCCGGGGAACAGTGCCACGAAGACAATCAGGACAATCAACAGGGTGGAAATGATGAACAGCGGTTGCTTGCGCAGATTCCGCCATGCCTCGGCCCAGAGGCTCAGCGGCTGTACGTCCTCGGCCACATTGTCCGTGGCCTGGAGCGGGGTCTCATCCAGCGGAGCGACGTAGTGTTCGATCTTTTCAGTGGGTTTCTCAGGCATAACGAATCCTCGGATCAAGCCAGGCGTAAAGAACATCGACCAGCAGGTTTGCCAGGATGTAGACCATCACCAGCACGCTGACAATGGACACAATGGTTGGCCCTTCGCCGCGGAGCACGGACTGGTAGAGCCGCTGGCCGACACCGGGCACATTGAAGATTCCTTCCGTTACGATCGCGCCGCCCATGAGGGCGCCGAGATCCGCTCCAAGGAAGGTGACTACGGGAATCATCGAGTTCCGCAGGATATGGACGACGACGACGCGTTGCCGGCTCAAGCCTTTCGCCGTCGCGGTGCGCACGTAGTCCGCGTGCATATTTTCGATAATGGAGGTTCGGGTTAGGCGCAGCACGTAGGCAAAGGACACCAGTCCGAGCACGATCGCCGGCAGGATCAGGTCAAGCCAACCGGCATCGCCGCCGACCGTGGGCTTGGCCCAGCCAAGTTTCACTCCGACCACAAACTGCATCACAAAACCCAGCACGAAGATGGGAATGGCGATGACGATCAGCGAGGCCACCAGGACGGTGCCGTCGAACAACTTGCCCTTCCGCAGGCCGGCGATGACGCCGAAGATAATGCCGAATACGGCCTCGAAGATCAGTGCCAGGATCGCCAGCCTGATCGTCACGGGGAAGATCTGGACCAGTACTTCGGCGACGGGCCTGCCCGAAAAATCATTGCCCAAGTTAAAGGTGACCAGGTTCTTCAGGTACAGGAAATACTGCACCAGGAACGGCTCGTCGAGGTTGTATTGCTCTCTGAGCTGGGCGGCAACTGCTTCATTGACCGGACGGTCGCCGAACAGCGCCTGAATGGGGTCGCCTGGCAGCGAAAACACCAGGAAATATACGAGGAAGGTTGCCCCGAAGAAGACGGGGATCATTTGGAGGAACCGCCGGATGATGTACCACGTCATTGTGTAGCTTCTTCCGACGGAACCAGCAGGAGACTAGTCATTCACATGCCTGTTCTTTGCGAGTCCGGCACAGCACGGGGGCCGGCCAAAGGATGGCCGGCCCCCGAACAGCCGTTAGATAGTTCTTACTTGCCGGTGATGTTGTGGTAGATCGGGACACCATTCCAAGCGGTGTCGACGTTCTCAACGTTTTCGCTCCAGCCCACCTGCCGCACTTGGTACCACAGCGGGATCGCCGGCAGATCCTGGAGCAGGATCTCCTGCGACTCGTTGAAGATGGCGTTGCCCTGTTCAGGGGTTTCGGCGTTCAGGCCCTCGTTGAGTTTCTTGTCGAATTCCTCGCTGGAATACTGGCCGTCGTTGGAACCAGCGCCAGTGCCGAACAGCGGGCCAAGGAAGTTGTACAGCGACGGGTAGTCCGCCTGCCAGCCCGTGCGGAATGCTCCGGTCATGTCCTTAGCCGTGATCTTGGTACGGACTTCGGCAAAGGTGGCGTACGGTTCAAACTGCGCGTCAATGCCCAGGTCGTTCTTCAGGCCGTTGACCACGGCTTCGATCCATTCCTTGTGTCCACCGTCGGCATTCGATGCGATGGTGAAGGTCTTGTCGCCCCAGGGATCGATTTCATCTGCCTGTTCCCAAAGCTTCTTGGCTTCTTCGGGGTTGTATTCAAGCACTTCGCTGCCGGGAATGCTCTCGTCGTATCCGTCGAGCACAGGAGCGGTGAATTCCGTTGCCGGCTGGCGTCCACCCGAGAAAATGACCTCGGTAATTTCGTCCCGGTTGATGGCCATCGAAATGGCCTTGCGGCGCAGTTCGCCGGCCTCGCCGGTCCACTCATCGAGGTACTGCGGAATGGTGATGGTCTGGTTGCCGGCGTAGGCCTTTTCCAGCCAGCGGCCCTCTCCAAGGTCCGTCTTGAAGTTCGCCAGCGAGCTCGGCGGGATCGTATCGAGCAGATCGAGGTTGTTCGCCAGCAGGTCCTGGTACGCGGCTTCGAAGCCGGAGTAGAACTTGAAGGTGATGCCGCCATTCTTCGGCGTGCGGGTGCCTTGGTAATCAGGGTTGGGCGTCAACGCGATCTGGACATCGTGCTGCCACGCGTCCTCGTCTGCCAGCATGTACGGGCCGTTGCCCGCCGGGTTGTTGCCAAAGGCTTCCATGTCTTCAAAGGCAACCTGCGGAAGCGGCGAGAAGGCCGTGTAGCCAAGCCGCAGCGGCCAGTCGGATTCCGGCTGGGCCAGTTCGGCGGTGAACGTCAGGTCGTCGACGACCTTCAGGCCGGACATCTCGGTCTGGGTACTGCCTTCGGCGCTGACTTCGTCGTACCCGGCGATGCTCTCGAAAAAGTACTGGCCCAGCTGCGCGTTCTCGGCTGCAGCGCCATAGTTCCAAGCATCCACGAAGGAGTTGGCAGTAACGGGCTCGCCGTTCGTGAACGTCTGGTCGGCCTTGAGCTTGATCGTGTAGGTCTGCGAATCCTCGGTCTCGATGGACTCTGCCATCTCGTTGACCGGTTTGCCCTCGGCGTCGTAACTGATGAGTCCTTCGAAGAGGAGGTCCACCACGCGGCCGCCGCCGACCTCGTTCGTGTTGGTTGGGATCAGCGGATTTTGCGGCTCCGTACTGTTGGCGGTAATAACTGCAGCAGCGTTGCCCTCTCCGCCTTCGGTGCCACCTCCCCCGCCGCATGCACTCAGGGCCAAGGCAGCAGCTGCGGCCAGACCAATCAGTTTCGATGTTCGCGCGAAACGCATGTCGATTCCTCTTTGCAGTCGGAACGCCCGGCATCGGATTGCGCCGGACCAACTCTTGGTCGTGATCAGGATATTCCCGACGTGTGACCTCGGTAACAGTATTGGGTTTTCTATTAGGTTGCAATTTGCCCGAAGAGGCGGCCGGCAAGCCCTTTCAGCGCCATTGTCCCGCGTCAGCGCAGGAAAGTGGCGGCATTACCCAAAATCGGGATGTAACGTTTTTGCATCGGAGAAGCGAGCCGCTACCCGGGCGTGTCATGACCCTCTTAATGCGGCTAGGAGAGCTGGCTTAGCGTTGCCTTCCAAAAGGACTTCCAATGGTCCAACTGCTCAGGGGTCTCCAGCTTCTCGTGCTGCAGGGACAGCGCCGACTTACCCGGGGCCTTTTCATAGATGTTGACGTTCACTCGTGAGCCGTCGGCCAGTCCGCAGCGCCAGTAGCGCCACTTGTCGGTTTCACTCAGTTCCGGACCTCGGCTTACGCCCACTCCGGAAAAATCCTCAGCGGCACCTATCAGGGCTACCCACTTGTCCCTCGCCTCGTCCATCGTGCCGGCCACTGTCTTGCTCGCAGAAGTCTGGAACCTGCCATCACAGTCCTGCCCCGGCACACGCCGCCCAATCAACTGCTCAAAAGCGACTGTGGCAGATTGCGCCCACCAGTCCTTGGCCAGACCGGCATCCTGCAGGGCTTGGGCAATCTCCTTATGACTCTTCTCTTTGGCATCGATGGAGGCCAGGAACTCTTCGACCGCGGTCCATGGCCGTCCGATGCCGCGTTCGATCGCCTCGATGTTCATGGTGCGGATCATCGGTCACTCCTTTGTTTCGACCATTCAGTGGGGACCGCAGGGGTCCGGACAGCATCCTTTCACGGTCCGGACCCCGGTGCTATGGATGGTGGGAGATCGTAGGGACGGCCGCCTAATCCGCCGTGGCCAGCAGTTGGGCGCGCAATTCCCTGCGCTCACGCTGTTTGTCCGGATCCGGCAGCGGTACCGCTGCCAGCAGACGCTGCGTATACAGCTCCTGCGGATGGCGGAGTATCTGGTCGCGCGTGCCCTGCTCAACGATGTTGCCGTGCCGCATAACGCAGATCCGGTCAGCCAAGACATCAATGACTGCCAGGTCGTGGGTAACGAAAAGACAGGCGAAACCAAGTTCACGTTGCAGAGTCTGGAAAAGTTCCAGCACAGTGGCTTGGACGGAGACGTCAAGCGCCGACGTCGGTTCGTCAGCAACCATCAGCTTCGGTTCCAAGGACAGGGCCCGGGCAATACCTACCCGCTGCTTCTGCCCGCCGGAGAGCTCGTGCGGATAACGGTTCCGGTAGTTACGGGGCAGCTCAACTTGATCGAGCAGTGTCTCGATGTTCCGTTGCAGGGCCGCACCTTTAGCGACACCGGCAAGGAACATGGGCTCGCCAATGCTTTCACCAATAGGGAGCCTTGGATTCAGCGACGAAGAAGGATCCTGGAAAACCATGCCGACTTGGCGACGGAGTGCGTGCAGTTGCTTGCGGCTAGCGCCCGCTATCTCGCGTCCGACAACTTTCAGGGAGCCCTCGGCCACCGGCAGAAGTCCGACGGCGGCACGGCCGATAGTCGTTTTCCCGGAGCCCGATTCGCCGACAAGGCCAACGACCTGGCCCGGATAGATCGCCAGGTTCGCTCCTTCCACCGCCCGGAACGCCGGCACTCTGCCTTGTTTGGGGTATTCGATGGCGACGTTGGTGAGTTCCAGGACCGGCTCGCCGTGTGTGCTCTCTCTGGCAGCCATGTCCAGTGCCGCCTCGTTAGCGGCTTCCCTGCGCTGCAACTCCGTCTCATCAACCTCGTGAAGCGTAATGCCTGTTGCTGCAGCGAGAGCTGCGGTGATATCGATGTCGTCGCTGCCTGTGTTGTGGCCTCCCAGGTGAGGAACGGCAGCCAGCAGTTGCTGGGTGTATTCATGCCGCGGATCGTTGAAGATCTCCTGTGCCGTTCCCGTTTCGACGATCCGGCCACGACGCATCACGGCGATGCGGTCCGCCAGATCAGCGACCACACCCATGTCATGGGTAATCAGGACGATCGCGCTATCCAGCTTGTTGCGGAGATTGCGCATCAGGTCCAGGATCTCCGCCTGAACCGTCACGTCGAGAGCGGTGGTCGGTTCGTCGGCGATCAGCAGCTTCGGATCACATGACAGCGACTGGGCGATCATCGCCCGCTGCCGTTGTCCGCCAGACAACTGGTGAGGATAGGACCTGAACGCCTTCTCCGGATCGGGCAGTTCGACCAGCTCGAGCAGGCGGATGGCCCGGTCCTTGGCCTCCTCGGGAGAAATGGCGTTGTGCAGGCGCAGCGTCTCCACAATCTGAAAGCCGATGGTGTAGACCGGGTTCATCGCTGTCATCGGTTCCTGGAAAATAACAGCCACGTCATTGCCGCGAAGTTGCCGCAGTTTGTTGGGGTTGAGTCCCAAGATCTCTTTGCCATTGAGCTTCACGCTGCCGCGCACTCGGCTATTGGCCGGCAGCAGTCCCAGCAGCGCCATGGAGCTGGCGCTTTTGCCCGAACCGGACTCACCGACAATGGCGAGCACCTCCCCTGCCGAGACCTGGTAGTTCAGATCAATGGCAGCCGGCACCCATTCCTTCTCAACACCAAAATCGACGCTCAGATCCGAAACCTCCAGCACCGGCGGTTCTGAGCCGCCAGCGGGGGTTCCGGTATAGATGGGGATGGCAGGATCGATCATTTCAGTCATTGCGGGTTTTTCCTTCCAACTGCTCCCAGCCGGCTTGTTCCATTAGTGATGTGGCACACGTCCCTGACACGATGGAAGCATGTCCAGTCATGACACCAACGCTCCTGTTGTTTTCCGGCCGAGAAGTGCCGCTTGGTTGACGGGTGTTGTCTGGCTCGTTGTGTTGTTCAGCGTGCTTTCCGCGGCCGTGACGCATGGATTCCCGGCTCTCGTGCAGCTTGTGCCTTTGGTAGCCCTCGGGTACCTGGCGTGGTGGCTGGCCTGGTATCCCGCCGTCGTTGTTTCCAACGACGGGGTGGCGCTGCGCAATCCTCTGCTGACGGTACAGGTCCCGTGGAATGCCCTGATCATGGTTGATACGAAATACGCGCTGACATTGGTGACCCCAGAGGAAAAGTTCGCCGCATGGGCGGCGCCGGCGCCGGGCATCTTCGGCGTCCAGCGGGCACAGCCGGGGCATGTCCGTGGGCTCCCGGAGGTGACATATGGGCCGGGTGAGTCCGTGCGTCCCGGTGACCTTTCCAATTCGGATTCCGGTGCCGCGGCCTTCCATGTCCGCTCCCGTTGGGCCGAGCTGATCGCGTCCGGCGCGGTGGCGACTGGCGAGGCCGACACTGCCACAGTCGCGAAAAGGCCGAACTGGTTGGTTCTCATTGCGGCAGCAGCCCTGATCGTAGCCAGCATGCTGTCGTTGACCGGCTGAGCACCGCGCATTCAGAAGATTTCCAGCCATCATCTCAGACCTTCGTTGTCCGGAAGCCTTCGGCTCCATGACCATCATCCGGTCCTGCTGCCGCACCTGCTTTCCTGGCATTGAACTTCTTCTGCCGGGGGTCAAAGGCATCCCGCAGTCCGTCGCCGATGAAGTTGATGCACAAGCAAATGGCCACAATAAAAATGCCCGGCCACCAGAAGAGCCACGGACGGGTGGAAAACGCTTCCTGGTTCTGGCTGATCAGCGAGCCCAGCGAAACATCTGGCGCCTTCACACCCATGCCGATGTAGGACAGGCTGGTCTCCAATAGAATGGCAGCGGACATACTCAGCGTCACGCTGACAATGATGACTCCCACGGCGTTGGGCAGAATGTGCTTAAAGATGATTCGTGCGTTCGAGGCGCCCGCGATGCGGGCTGCATCCACAAATTCGCGCTCGCGCAGGGAGAGAAATTCTGCTCGGACCAGCCGGGCGAGACCGGTCCACGCGACGAGCCCGACAAAGAGGCCCAGAAAATAGGGCTGGATTCCGGCTGGAATCCAGCGTGCAGCGAGCTGACCGAGAACGGCTGCCAGAATAATCAGCGGAATCACGATGACGATGTCCGTCAGTCGCATGAGCACCGCTTCGATCCTGCCGCGGAAGAAGCCGGAGACAGCTCCAACCACGACGCCAATCGCGCCGCCTACGACGCCGATGATAAACATCACGGCTACGGAAATTTGCACGCCCCGCATCGTCTGGGCGAAGGTATCCCGGCCCAGCCGATCCTGGCCGAACGGGTGCTCGCCCAAGCTGAACGGGAAGAGCTGCAGTGTTGGCTTTCCGCCATTGGCCAGGTCATTGACCTCGTTATAGGTGAATTTCCACCACCCCGGCAGGCCGAAGAAACCGCCGGCCGAATAAGCCAGAACCAGAATGAGCAAGAACAGCACCAGGCTGATCAGCGCCGCGGTGTTGCCCATGAACCGCTTGCGGACAATCTGGCCTTGGCTTAGTCCGGCTTTTTCTTGATGTGCCGCAGGTTCGGTTGAAACAGTACTCGTGGTGGTCATGCCTTGACCCTCACTCTCGGATCCAGGGCGGAGTATACGAGGTCCGCTATGAGGTTGAAGACGAGCGCCAGGATGCCCGTGACCAGGAAGACTCCCATGACGGGATTCGGGTCAACTCGATCCAGCGCCTGTATGAAGAGTTGCCCCATGCCAGCGAACGCGAAGACCCGCTCCGTGATGACCGCACCGCCGATCAGTCCGCCGATGTCATAGGCCACGATGGTGGCAATGGGGATCAGCGCGTTCCTGAATGCGTGGCGCATAACCACGGTCCGCTCACCGAGCCCCTTCGCCCGCGCGGTACGGATGTAGTCCATGTTCATGATTTCCAGCATCGAAGACCGCGAATACCGGCTGTAGGAAGCCAGCGATATCAGCAGGAGGGCAATGGTGGGCAGGAGCAGGTGGGTAAAAGTGTCCAAGCCGTGCACCCAGAAGTCGCCCTCCAGATTCGGCGTCTCCGCTCCGATGGTGGCGATGGGCCGACCGTTGACTCTGTTGTTGTTGAAGTATGCAGGCCACGCCTGCATGTACCGGTCCAGAAAGACCAGTCCTGCGGTCAGGAACGACGTAATGACTGCCGCGCTCATGTTCTGGCGTCGGTCGTATCCGCCCATGACGTATCCAACGCCCAGCCCTACCAGGATTGTGGCTACGGCCAGCAGGAAAACCATCAGGCCCGTTGCCTGGGCCAGCAGCGGCTGGATGGGAAAATACAGCAATATTCCGACGGCCACCATTGTCAGGGACGAATACAGTGCCCGCCGGTTCTTCAAGCCCGCGGTCAACAAGGTTGCGCCGAAGGCGATTCCTGCACCTGTGACTGCAATAACCGGCAGCCCAAGCCCTGGCGAGCTGAACCAGGATGTCGCCGACAGCAGCCAGAGTACGCCGCCGGCCAGCACGAACCCGATGCCAGCAGCCTTGAGTCGGGCCGGCACTGTTCCACGGGCGCAGATGAACCAGATCAAGGCGCTAACCACGCTCACGATGATTATGGTTACCAAGGGGATCTGCGGTTCCCGCAGGAAGTTGTTGAACCCGATGGCAACGTATTCCTTGAGCAGAACTGCTACCCAGAAAACCGGCAGCGAGAAGAAGAGGAACGCCATAAAGGTGACACCATAATCCAGCGTGCTGTACTGACGCAGCGCTGTCACAATGCCGAGCGAAACGCCGATAAGCACCGCCAGAATTGCCGCCGCGCTGACCAGAAGTATCGTCATGCCCATCGCTCTGCCCAGCGCCTCGGTCACGGGCTGTCCGGTGATGGAAAACCCGAGATCGCACTGCCCGGCGAACGGCACCAGGCATTTTGCTGCGCCTCCCAACCAGTGGAAATAACGTATGGGTGCAGGCACATTCAGGTCCAGAAGCTCGATACGCTGCTGGATGAGCTCTTCCTTATTCGGCTGGTTGCTCGTGCGTAGGTCAGCAAGAGGGTCGCCGGACAGTGCTGTTAGCTGATAAACCAAGAATGAGGCACCCAGGAGAATCAGTACGGCTGTGAATAGCCGCCGCACAATATAGGTCACCATCGTATGTATAAACCTCGTTTTCACTTCCCGGACGACGTAATCCGGTTGCCCGCCGCTGGACCCCGATCTGCGAGGGAAGATCCAGGGCCGCAATGGGTCAGGGACGTTTCAGGAGACTGCAAAGGCGCCGGGACCGTTGATGCATATGGTCCCAGCGCCTTGCAGTATCCTGCGCGTTAGAACGTACGGGAGTTACTCGCCCTTGACTTTCCAGTCCCAGAAGTTCCAGAAGACACCGGTCTGGTTCGGCTGGTAAACAACGCCTTCGACACGTTCGCTGTTGTAAGCATCCAGCCCCACCGATTGGAAGAGCGGCAGGCCGTAGAACGAGTCCCACACCAGCTTGTCGATCTTGGTGATGATCTCATCCTGTGCAGCAGCGTCCGTGGTGACCATGAGTTCGTCCATCAGCTTGTCGGCCTCCGGATCGGAGAAGCCGTTGTAGTTTGAGCCGCTGTCCGTACGGAAGATCTGCGGTACGCCGCTGACCCCAACGCCGGAGTTGATCCAGCCGTAGATGGACGCATCATAGGTGCCGGTTCCCAGGGCAGCACCCCAGTCAGAGGCGCCAAGACCGCCGTCGACAATTTCGAACCCTGCCTGCTCGGCAGATTCCTGGATCAGGGCAAAGGCATCGACGCGGTTCGGGTTGTCCTTGTTGTACATGATCCGCACTTCGGGAGTCTCACCGTTGAGCAACTCCTTGGCGCCCTCGATATCAGCTTCCTGGTAGGCCCCTGAGCCGTTGGAGGCCGCGGATGCTTCATAGGCTTCCTGGGCAGGAACGAAGAACTGCGAGTCCAGCGGTGCAGCGTCTTCCTTCAGCGGCTTCACGATGCGGTCCACGATGGTCTGCCGTGGAACAGCTTTCATGAAAGCTTCCCGGACGTTCTCGTCTGCGAAGACACCCGTGTAATTGAGGTCGATATGGTCGTAGGCCAGCTGGTCATCAACTTCTACCGTGACGCCTTCAATGGATTCGAGCAGTTCGACGGTGTCCGCGGAGGGCTGGGGTGCGATGATGTCCACCTCGCCGTTCTCCAGCGCCTGGACCTGGTCGGGGGCGGCCCCGATGAACCGGACCGTAATTTCGTTCACGTTCGGGGTGGGGCCCCAGTCATAGGACTCATTACGCACCAGGGTGATTGACTGGTCCGGCGTGATGCTGTCCACTACGAAAGGCCCGCTGGAGAGATACAGCGATTCTTCGCTGGGCAGGGACTTCGTGTCGAATCCAGTGTTATAAACATCAGCGACTGCCTGCAGCTCGGCATTCGGGTCGGCAGGGTTCTCCGCGTCACCGCGTTCCAGTCCCTGGATGAGGTCGATAAGGGCTTGCTCGTCAGCCAGACCGGCCTTTTCAGCAATGACATGCGCTGGCATGCCGATACCGCCGTCGTTCAGTCCACCGAAGACAATCTCCCAGTCGGCGTACGGCTTGGAGTAGTTCAATGTGATGGAGCGGCCGTCGTCGCCGATCTCGGGGATCTCGGTCAGAGCCAGGCCGCTCGTGTCGCCGGCATAGTCGAAGTAGGAAGTCCCTTCGGTGACTTCACCTGTTTCCGGGTCGACCGTCGCATCATTGGCGTAGCCGGATTCGGAGACCCAGTTCAGCATGAGGTCGGCCGCGTCGACGGCATTGCCGTCAGACCACTGGACGCCATCGTTGACTGTGTATTTCACGACCAGTGGGTCATCGGAAAGCTTCTCGTACGTTCCGAATTCTTCGTTCCGGACGACGTTGAGTTCATTGTCGATGTGGTAGAAACCGCCGCGGGTCATGTAGGCGATCTTGCCGTTGATATCAACGTTGCCTGCGGCGGTGTCCGAGTTGAACGAACTGAACGCATTGGTCTCAGCGACGCTAATGGTTCCACCGGTAGCCGCGGTATCGCCTGCACCTTCGGATGCGGTATTTCCGCCACCCGTCGACGCGCAGGCACTCAGTGCCATAGCCGCAACAGCAGCAACACCGATTGCTTTGGAAGTACGTCCGAAACGCATTCCGCCTCCTAGTTCCTCAGAGTGATGTGTGTGGCCGGTTCGCCGATCGGGATCCGGCAAAAGCACGGATTGGTTGCCCCTGAATGACTGCCATGGAAGTGGCGTGCCTCACATGCAATAGAGCGTAAACCGTTACACCTACTCTTGGGTATAAAAAAGTTGCTTCACAACGGGTTGTTATCGAGATGCAACCAAACGGCGGCGCAACACAACGTCGTGAACGAGCCTCCCCACTCCGAGAAGAAGATCAGCTGATCCGCGTAAACACGCGGAAGGAACGGGCAAAAAAGAACCAGCGGCTCCGCTCTTGTCGAGCCGGAACCGCTGGGTGGGAGGAATTTTAGTTATTGGTTGCTAACCGGTTTCACGCATTGCGGCAGCAAGCGGGCAAGCTACATCCACTTCACGCCGTCCTTCTCGTACTCCCGAATGCGATAGCCAATCATCCTGCTGAGCACGGCTGCGGGTACAGGTTCGCCGTACGGCAGCTGTATCGAGCCTTTCCCTGTCTTGTATCCATCAGTGAGCTGGTCGCGGAAAGCATCTAGGGTGGACGGCGTGAAGACGAAATTTGCGTGCTTCTGATGGCCGCTGAAGACGAATAGGATTGTTCCCAGGGAGTAGGCAGGGTGGCCCCATTTCAGTCCTTCGGTGGCGTTGGGAGCGCCGGCGCGGCTTATTTCCCGCAACTCCCGAAGCCGCAACTGGACGTCCTCAGCGAACGAACCGATGTACTCGTCAACGCTCTTATGCTGCATGGTCATAGGACTACCTTGCCATCGGCGGCACAGACTTAGACGTTGAACCTAAATTCCACGACGTCGCCGTCGGACATGACGTATTCCTTGCCTTCGATCCTGACCTTGCCGCGGGCCTTGGCCTCTGCCATCGAACCGGCGTCGACGAGATCGGCGAAGGAGACCACTTCAGCTTTGATGAAGCCGCGCTGGAAATCGGAGTGTATGACTCCGGCTGCCTGCGGAGCGGTATCGCCCTGGTTGATCGTCCAGGCGCGTGCTTCCTTCGGCCCGGCCGTCAGGTAAGTCTGGAGGCCCAGCGTATGGAAGCCGACCCTTGCCAGCTGGTCCAGACCGGATTCATCCTGGCCGTTCATCTCCAACATCTCGCGGGCTTCTTCCGGTTCCAGCTCCACCAGATCCGACTCCAGCTTCGCGTCAAGGAACACGCAGTCCGCCGGAGCCACCAGTTCGCGCAACTCCGCCTGGCGCTCGGTGCTGCCCAAAATCGTGTCATCGACATTGAAGACATAGATAAAGGGCTTGGCCGTCAACAGGCTCAGCTCCCGCAGGTTTTCGACGTCGAGCTTGTCGCTCTCGACGGACGAGAAGATCGTGTCCCCGCGCTCAAGCACCTTCCGGGCTGCCTCCATGGCGGCCAGTTCAGCGGCGTCGCGCTTCTTGATCTTCACTTCTTTTTCAACCCGGGGCAGTGCCTTTTCCAGCGTCTGCAGATCCGCCAGGATCAGTTCGGTGTTGATGGTTTCCAGATCGGAGCGCGGGTCCACCTTGCCTTCAACGTGGACCACATCGGGGTCGTCGAACACACGGATGACCTGGGCGATGGCCTGGGCTTCACGGATGTTGGCAAGGAACTGGTTGCCCAGCCCTTCGCCTTCGGAGGCGCCCCGGACAATGCCGGCGATATCGACAAACGACACGGTCGCCGGCAGGATGCGCTGGGAGCCGAAGATCTCGGCCAGCCGATCCAGCCGGGAATCCGGCAGGGGCACCACGCCAACATTCGGCTCGATGGTCGCGAACGGATAATTCGCCGCCAGAACCTGATTGCGGGTCAGTGCGTTGAAGAGAGTTGATTTGCCGACGTTGGGCAGTCCGACGATGCCAATAGTAAGAGCCACGGTATCCAAGGATACCGGTGAGGTACCCGGCTCAGCGATTCGGCCGGAACGGTGGCGCAAACGACGCCCCGGCTTCGCCTAAATTGTCATAGCCGGCTGGCATGGTTGAGCTATGGATGCGTTTCAGATTGTGCTCACATTGCTCATGCTGGTTATTGGGGCAGCGGCGGGGGCCGCGGGAACTGCGGTGGCCTACCGCCGCAGGGTCGCAGTGCTAGCGGAAGAAATTGACGACGCCGGTGCCCGGCTTGGCAACGCAACGGCCCGCTTGGCGGCGGCAGAGGCGGAAAGCCGGTTGCTCGTCCAGCAGAACCGGCAGCTTACCGCCAGCAGCGAGCAGGACAACTCTGTCCTTCGCGCCCTAGTCCCGGTGGGGGAAAAGCTGAAGACCGTCCAGCAGCAGGTCAGTGTGCTTGAGCGGGACCGCATCGAGCAATTCGGCCAGCTGGCCGAGCAACTTCGCGCTGCGCAACTCAACGATGAGCAGTTGCTGCGCTCCACACAGACGCTGACGGCGGCATTGCAGTCAAACTCCGCCCGCGGACAGTGGGGAGAAGTTCAGCTCCGCCGGGTGGTGGAGGCCGCCGGCATGCTGGCCCACGTGGACTTTAGCGAGCAGGTCCATCTGGTGGGGGCCGAGCGTACCCTTCGGCCTGACATGCTGATCCATTTGCCCGGCTCCAAATCACTCGTGGTGGATGCCAAGGTGCCGCTTCGGGCATATTTGGAAGCTCAGGAACTTCCGTCCTTCGGCTCCGCGGAGGAACGTGAAAAGCGGGCCGGCCTGCTGACTACACACGCCAAGGCCGTCAAGGCACACGTTGACGCCCTCGCAAACAAGAAATACTGGGACGGAGTGGACGCCTCCCCCGAGCTCGTCCTGTGCTTCCTGCCCGCCGAGTCCGTTCTTTCGGCTGCCTTGCACAGTGAACCGGGCCTGTTGGATTACGCCTTCTCCCGCAATGTCGCTCTGGTCTCCCCCGTCTCCCTGCTGGCAACGCTGAAGTCGGTTGCCTTCACCTGGCGCCAGGAAGTCCTCACCGAGAACGCCCGGGAGATCTTCGAGCTTTCGCGTCAGCTCTACGACCGGCTGGGCACCCTTGGTGAGCATGTGACGAAGCTTGGCTCGTCCCTGAAGGGATCGGTGGAAAAGTACAACGCCTTCGTCGGAACTCTGGAGTCCAGAGTCCTGCCTACAGCGCGGAAGATCAGTGCGTTTGACCCGTCCTCGCTGAAGGAAGCACCCGCGCCCCAAGCCTTGGAGAGCACACCACGGCTGTTGGCGGCACCGGAGCTCATTGTGGATCAGGAGCGCAGCGCTTAGCCATTGAAAGCGCAGCGCCCCGGCCCGCCACGTCTAGTGTGCGGGCCGGGCGCCCCTGCCACCAAGGCCGCGTGAAACGTCGCCCTTTTCCTTGAGAGTGGCACGCAGTTCCTTGGGCAGCGAGAACAAGATGTCCTCTTCCGCGGTAACCACTTCCTCAACATCGGCATAACCGTAGTCAGCAAGGAGGCTCAGAACTTCGCGCACGAGAACCTCCGGCACGGAGGCTCCTGAGGTCACACCGACGGTGGAGATGCCTTCAAACCAGGACTCGTCTACCTGGTTCGCGAAGTCGACGCGGTAGGAAGCCTTGGCGCCGTATTCCAGAGCCACCTCCACCAGGCGCACGGAGTTGGAGGAATTCGCAGACCCCACCACGATGACCAGTTCCGCCTGCGGGGCGATCTTCTTGATCGCAGCCTGCCGGTTCGAGGTTGCATAGCAAATGTCGTCGCTGGGCGGATCCTGCAGAGTCGGGAAGCGCTCCTTGAGCAGGTTGACGGTCAGCATTGTCTCGTCCACGCTCAGCGTGGTCTGCGACAGCCAGATCACCTTGTTCGGATCACGGACCTGAACCTTGTCGACATCTTCAGGACCGTTCACGATCTGGATATGCTCAGGAGCCTCCCCAGCGGTTCCCTCGACCTCCTCGTGGCCCTCATGTCCGATGAGCAGAATGTCGAAATCGTCCTTCGCGAAACGAACGGCCTCCCGGTGCACCTTCGTCACCAAGGGGCATGTAGCGTCGATCGTCTGCAGCCCGCGCTCGTCGGCAGACTGCACGACGGCCGGCGAAACACCGTGGGCGGAGAAGATAACCAGTGCGCCCTCGGGCACCTCGTCGGTCTCTTCGACAAAGATCGCGCCCTTTTCTTCCAACGTGCTGACCACATGGAGGTTGTGCACAATCTGCTTACGCACGTAAACCGGCGGGCCGTAATGCTCGAGTGCCTTTTCGACGGCGATGACGGCGCGATCGACGCCGGCGCAGTACCCGCGTGGAGCAGCGAGCAGGACTTTTCGGCGGCCTTCGACCAGTGCGGCGGAGGCAACGTCTTCGGGGCTGCGGCGCCTGCGCGGAATAGTGGGCATCGGAACGGAGACAGCAGTGCTACTCATACCTCCATGCTAGCCGTTAGACCTTTCGACCCGAGAGCTGGCGGGCTGTTACACCAATCACCGCGGCCGCCAATCCCGCCCCCGCGAGCACGACGGCCCAGGGCTGGAATGACGTTGCCGCGAGTTCGACGAACCGAGCGGTGAAGACATCGGCAACAGGGCCGGCGGCATCGTGTTGCGCCGCCATATCCGGGGCCGCCTCCGCTGCCAGCCAGAACCCGACGCTGAGAATGACGGCGCCAATACCAAGCCAGGCAAGGGCAGTCGACGCCCTCCGCGCTACCAACAGGGTCAGCAACAGGCCGGCCAACGCTCCTGCCGCAATCCAGCGCCACTCGTTGGCAACACGCTGTACAAGGTCGACGGATTGCTGCTGATCTGCCTGGCCGATATCGACGATGAGCTCCTCTTGCACGGGGATCTCTGTGCCCAAGGTGTCCGCTACCCGCTGAATCGCCAAGGCCGCTATGGGAGCGATATCAAGCCGGAGCGCCCCTTCATCCGGGCCTTCTGCCTCCAGCGTCAGGGTATGGGACTTCGCCAAAGCTTCATTCCACGCCTGCGGGAACTCTTCCAATCCGGTGACGGCTCCGGCCGCTCTGGCGATAATCGGGTCAACCAACTCCTGGAGCCCCGGCGGCAACTGGCTTTGATTGCGCACCTCTTCCGCGATCGCCGCCGCCAGCGCGCTGCGGAACTGGGCGTCCTGCCCCATGGGTGCCGCCAATTCGACGAAGCCTTGCTGGTTCGTCAGGTTCTGGCTGCTCCACGCCGCCGGCACCGCGACGGCTGTCATCACCAATGTGACCAGGCCCAGGACCAAGGCAAGGACGGTACGCATCCGCAGGCTCCTCTCCGCCGGCTTCCCGAGAGGCGCAGGATGCCTCTTGGGATAAGTAGAACAGAATCAATAATGTCTGCGATAGCTGATAAGAATGTAAGGATCGCTGTACAGTAGCTGCGCCAAGCATCGCCGAGAGGGACACTACGTGAACCAGAACCCGGGGCCACCCGCCGGTGGCCAACTGGATGCCCCGGCCAAGCCATCCACACTGCCTGCCACCGCCCTGGAGACCTCGGCGGAAAATCCCTGGCCATTGCGGCTACTTTCGCAAAAGCTCAAGAGCCACATTGACCGTGTCCCGCCCACCTGGATCGAAGGCCAGGTGATTGAGCTCAACAGGCGGAACAATGTCACGTACCTCACCCTGCGGGATACGGAAGCGGAAGCATCGTTCAGCCTCGTGGCCTGGGGAAGTGTCATGGCCCGGCTGGAGTTTCCCCTTGAGCCGGGATCGCGTGTCGTGGCGCAGTTGAAGCCGGATCTGTACGTGAAGACCGGCCGGCTCTCGATGCAGACCCGCGATATCCGCCCTGTTGGGCTGGGCGATCTGTTGGCGCGGCTCGAACGGCTTCGCCAGGCCCTGACCGCCGAGGGACTCTTCGCGCTCGAACGAAAGAAAACGCTTCCCATGCTGCCGCACCGCATCGGGCTGATTACCGGTCGGGATTCGGATGCTATGAAGGACGTTATCCGCAACGCTTCCCTGCGCTGGCCCGCCGTGGCCTTCGAAGTCCGGGAAGTCGCCGTCCAGGGTGTTAATGCCGTTAGCCAGATCCAGCGCGCACTGCTGGAACTGGACGCCCGCGAGGATGTCGACGTCATCGTCATTGCCCGCGGCGGCGGATCCCTTGAAGACCTGCTGCCCTTCAGCAGCGAGGATCTGATCCGCGCGGTTTCCGCTGCCCGTACGCCGGTGGTCAGCGCCATCGGACACGAAGCGGATCGTCCCCTGCTGGACGAAGTGGCGGATCTGCGTGCTTCCACTCCCACCGATGCAGCAAAGCGCATTGTCCCGGACGTCAACGAGGAGCTCGCCAGAATAGCCCAGGCACGGCAGATGCTGGACCGCAGGGTGGACCAGCTGATCCGGGTCGAGAGCGAGCGGCTGACCGCAATCCGTTCCCGTCCCGTGCTGGCCAATCCAGCCAGCATGGTGGAAGCCCGGCACGAAGACCTGCAGCGACTGACCACACGCGCCTATAACTGCATCTCGGCCGCCGTACACCGGGACTCGGACCGGATTACCCATCTCAGGGCACAGGTTCGTTCCCTCTCGCCGCAAAACACCCTGGACCGTGGCTACGCCGTCGTACAGCTTCCGGATGGCAGCGTCCTGCGCGACAGCTCTGACGCCGCAGCTGGAACGCGGCTGCGCGTACGTGTTGCCGTCGGCGAACTGTCGGCCGACGTCGCTCCGTAATACTGAACAACACCATCAATCCGAAAGCGGGAACCAGCGTGGATGCCAAGAATTCCGTCGAAAATGCCGATGTCGCATCGCTGAGCTACGAACAGGCTCGGGAGGAGCTCGTCGCCGTCGTAAGCCAGCTCGAAACCGGCGGAGCCAGTCTCGAACAGTCGTTGGCCTTGTGGGAACGCGGCGAAGCTCTGGCGGCCCGGTGCGAAGCGTGGCTGGAAGGGGCCAGGCAGCGCCTCGACGCAGCCAGGGCCAACGCGGCAGACGGATCCGCGACGACGGGAATGGCGGAACCAGGCAGGGACTGACCATCGCGGGTCAGCTCTCCGACAGGCGCTTTCTCTCTGCCGCCACGTCGAAATCCGCGCTGGGCCACTGGGGATTGATGTCTTCGAGTACATCGATCAGCAACTGTTGGACCGCGATCCGGGCGTACCATTTCTTGTCCGCCGGGACCACATACCAGGGCGCGGTATCTGTGCTAGTACGTTCCAGGGCGATCTGGTAAGCCTGTTGGTACTGGTCCCAGAATGAGCGGTCATCGACGTCGCCGGGGTTGTACTTCCAGTGCTTATCCGGCCGGTCCAGCCGTTCCTGCAGCCGGCCCTTCTGCTCCTCTTTGCTGATATGCAGCATGACTTTGATGATGCGGGTCCCACCCGCGGCGACCTTGGCCTCAAAGTCCCTGATGAGGCTGTAGCGCTGTTCAATCTCGTCGGCCGGAGAAAGCTTGCGGACCCGTTGGACCAGCACATCCTCGTAGTGCGAGCGGTCAAAGACCCCGATGATCCCGGGCGCCGGTAGCTCTTTTTCGATCCGCCACAGGAAGCCCTTGGACTGTTCTTCCGCCGTCGGTGCCTTGAACGCCTTGTGGTGGATGCCTTGTGGATCGGCTGCGCCGATGACATGGCGGACGATGCCGCCCTTGCCGCCGGTGTCCATGGCCTGCAGGACCAGCAGCACGCTGTCGCGGGCGCCGAAGCGGCTCTGCGCGAAGAGCTTCTCCTGCAGTTCCGTGAGCTGTTCGTCCTCCCTGTCTAGCAGTTCCTTGCCCGCATCTTTGTCGCCGGTAAACCCCGGGGTCGATTTGGCGTCGACACGGAGCAGGTCGAAGCCCTTCTGCACGCGCAGCAGGGTGGTCGGACTCTGCCTGAATGCAGTTGTCTCCATGGTGGCCTTCCTCTGCGCGTGCCGCTTACGGTTTGTACGTACTCAGGAATTCGGCAATCCGGTTCACGGCTTCCTCGAGGACGCCGACATTGGGCAGGGTCACTAGCCGGAAATGGTCCGGTTTGTGCCAGTTGAAAGCGCTCCCGTGGGAGATGAGGATCTTTTGCTGCTTGAGCAGATCCAGCGCAAACTTCTCGTCGTCCTTGATCGGGTACACGTCCGGATCCAGCTTGGGAAACAGGTAGAGCGCTCCCCTGGCCTGCTGGGTGCTGACGCCGGGAATGGCGTTGAGCATCTCATAGGCCTTGTCCCGCTGTTCCAGCAAGCGGCCACCGGGCAGGATCAGATCGTTGATGCTTTGGTAGCCCCCGAGTGCAGTCTGGATGGCATGCTGTGCCGGGACGTTCGCGCACAGGCGCATGTTGGTCAACAGGTTGATGCCTTCGATGTAATCCGTGGCCAGGTGTTTCGGCCCGGAGATGGCCATCCACCCGCTGCGGAATCCGCAGACGCGGTATGCCTTGGACAGCCCGCTGAAGGTCATGACCAGCACATCGTCGGCCAGCAAGGCTGTATTTACATGCTGGGCATCCTCATAAAGAATCTTCTCGTAGATTTCGTCCGAGAACACCACCAGATTGTGCTTCCGGGCCAGTTCGAGCATGCCCTCGAGCACCTGTTTCGGGTACACGGCGCCGGTGGGGTTGTTCGGGTTGATGATCACGATGCCCTTGGTGTTGGGCGTAATTTTTCGTTCCAGATCCTCCAGATCCGGCAGCCATCCTTCTTCCTCCACGCACAGGTAGTGGATGGGATGGCCGCCGGCCAGGCTCACGGAGGCAGTCCAGAGCGGATAGTCCGGCGCGGGGATCAGCACCTCGTCGCCGTTGTTGAGCAATGCCTGCAGGCTCATGGTGATCAGTTCGCTGACCCCATTGCCCAGATAGACATCGTCAACGCCGATGTCCTGGATGCCCCGGGTCTGGTAATACTGCGACACCGCGGTCCTGGCCGAGAAGATCCCGCGGGAATCGCTGTAGCCCTGGGCATCGGGCAGGTTCCGGATCATGTCCACGAGGATGGCATCCGGCGCTTCGAATCCGAAGGGTGCCGGATTGCCGATGTTCAGCTTCAGGATCCGGTGGCCCTCGGACTCCATGCGGTGGGCATGCTCAAGCAGCGGACCGCGGATATCGTAAAGGACGTTATGAAGCTTGTTGGACTGCTTGAACTGGGCCATTTAAGCATCTTCGCATATTGGACCGGTTTACTTGGTCAGCCCGTTTTCGCTCAGCCAGTCAGCAGCCGCGTCGGCCGGATTGCGCTTTTCGTCCCCGCTGACCTGTCGGTTGAGGTCAACCAGGTCTTCCGTGGTCAGCGCGGCCGAAACGTCGTTCAGCACTTCTGCTGCTTCCTCGCTGACCTTGTCCTGATTAACCAGGGGAAGCACCTGCTGGGCGATGAAGTTGTTCTTCGGGTCTTCCAGCACCACCAGGTCGTTATCCTCGATCGACGGGGTGGTCGTGTAGATGTCGGCGATCTGGATCTGGTCGTTAATCAGCGCCTGCAGAGTGGCCGGGCCGCCGCCGTCGTTAATCGGTTCGAAGGATTTCGGCTCGCAGCCGTAATTCTCCTTCAGCCCGGGCAGTCCGTATTCCCGCTCGGCGAATTCAGGATTCGCTCCGAGCACCAGTTCGTCACACACCGGCCCCAAGTCTGCGATGTTCTCGAGTTGGTACTTTTCGGCGGTTGCTTTGGTGACCACCATGGCGTCCTTGCTTTCGGCGGACGCCGGTTCCAGGACGCCCAGCCCCTCCGGCAGGGCGGCGGGCAGGGCATCCATGATTTCTCCGGCGGAAGCGGCCGCTGCCTCCGGATCCAGGAACAGCAGCAGGTTTCCGCTGTAGTCCGGAATGATGTCAACGGATCCTTCTTCGACCGCCTTGACATACACCTCGCGGGAGCCGATGCCGGGCTTGGTGGTGGCGTCGAACCCTGCAGCGGTGAGCGCGCCGGCATAGATCTCGGCGACGATCTGGCTTTCAGGGAAGTTGGCGGATCCGACCACCAGCGAACCGGTTGCGCCTGAAGAAGCGGCCGTATCGGATGACCCCTCCAAGGGATTGGAATTGGCGCCGCATGCCGTCAACGTGACGGTCAAGGCGGTCACAGCTGCCGCCGCCAACATTGCCCGGCGTGAGGATGTCTGGATCTTCAAGGCTTCTCCTTTACTGGCCGGCACCCGGGGCGCCAACATTCTTCGTTCCCTGCCCCGGCGAGGCCGGGGCAGACTTCAAACCTGGTGAGACCGCGTACTTTTGCACCATCGAGAGGATCAAATCGACAATCAGCGCCAGCACCGCAATCAGAATAGCGCCCGCAAACAGCCGGACGGGGTCGCTGACGGCTAATCCATCGATCAGATACCGGCCCAGCCCGCCCAGATTGATATAGGCAACGACGGCGACAGTCGAGATGACCTGCAGGACCGCGGCCCTGATACCGCCGAGCATGACCGGCAGCGCGTTGGGCAGTTCCACCCGCAGCAGAACCTGCCACTCGGTCATGCCGAGACCGCGGGCGGCGTCCAGCAACTGCCGGTCCACCGCGGCGATGCCCGAGTAGGTGCCGGCCAGCAACGGCGGGACAGTCAGGATGACGAGCGCGTAGATGGGCGGCATCAGGCCCAAGCCCATCAGGATGACAAACAGCGTCAGCAGGCCCAGCGTGGGCAGTGCCCGCAGTGCGCTGGCCACCGAGACCACAGCGACCTTGCCCTTACCGGTATGCCCCACGTACATGCCCGCCGGAATGGCGATCGCCGCGGCGATCAGCAGCGTCAGGACCGTATACCAGAGGTGTTCCCCCAGCCGGGCCGGAATTCCGGCGGGTCCGGCCCATTGTGCGGGGTCCGCGAACCACAGACCAACCTGGTCAAAGAGATTCATGCAGCACCGCCGTTTCAGCCGCATCCGGTCGGCGCGCGGCACCGGCGCTGTCCCTGCTGCCGGAGTCGTCCCAGCCTGACGTCGCCGCGACCTGTTTGTGTCCGGCCCTACGGTGCCGGTTCCAGGGCGTGAGCAGGTGCTCCAGGCCCACGAGGACAAAGTCCATCAGCAGCGCCAGGACCAGCGTCATCACGATGCCGACAACGATCTCGGTCAGGAAGTGGCGCAGCAGCCCGTCAGTGAAGAGCACGCCGAGATTGCGGATGCCGATCAGGGCGCCCACGCTGGCCAGCGAAATATTGCTGACCGACACCACGCGCAGGCCGGCAAACAGGACGGGTACGGCCAGCGGCAGGTCCACGGCGAAGAACCGCCTCAACGGCCGGTATCCCATGGCCACGGCGGCTTGCCGGACGCCGTCGTCAATCGACTCCAGTGCGTCCACGACGGAGCGCACCAACAGGGCGACGGCGTAGACGGTCAGGGCGACAATCAGATTGGCCGTGTCCAGAATCCTGGTGCCCAGGATGACCGGAAGAATGACGAACAGGGCCAGGGACGGAATGGTGTAGAGCACCGAACTGGCCGACAGGATGACGCCGCGCACCGCCGGAATGCGCCAGGCCAGGTAGCCGAGGGGTACGGAGATCAGCAAGCCCAGCACCAGCGGCAGCACCGACTGGTAGAGGTGGTGCCCGGAAAGCTCCAGCACAAAGGGCAGATTGGCCAGGAACCAGTCCATCAGCCGCGGCGCTCCGCATCCAGCCGCTGCAGTACCTCGCCCGCGTCAACCAGCCCTGCTACCTTGCCCGCGGCGTCCACTGCCACGCCTTGGCCGGAGGGAGAGGACAGCGCAGCATCCAGCGCCTGCCGGAGCGAACTGCCTACGGTGAACAAGGAGCCGCCGGTGACCATGGCCGCGGACGCGCGCTGTCCGGGCGGCTGCCACCCGAGGGGAGCACCGCCGTCGTCGGTTATCAGCAGCCAGCCTTCGGCCGGCGCAGACGCCAGCGTCCCAGCCGTCGCTGTGACCGCCGGCTGCAGCGGCAAGTTCCGGGCAGAGGCAAACGAGAGCGAGCGGAATCCGCGGTCCCGGCCGACGAACCCGGCCACGAAATCGTCCACCGGCGCGCGCAAGAGCTCCTCCGGCGGCGCGTACTGCGCCAGGCGGCCGCCGGTGGCGAAGACCGCCACCTTGTCCCCGATGACCGTAGCCTCGTCGATGTCGTGGGTGACAAACACAATCGTTTTCGCCAGTTCCTGCTGCAACCGCAGCAACTCCTGCTGCAGTTCCGCGCGCACCACCGGATCCACTGCGCTGAAGGGCTCGTCCATCAGCAGGATCGGCGGATCCGCGGCGAGCGCACGTGCCACCCCCACCCGCTGCTGCTGGCCACCGGAGAGCTGCGCCGGGTAACGCTTGCCCAGCGCCGGAGAAAGACCGACGACGGCGAGCAGCTCCTCGGCGCGGATTCTCGCCTGCCGCCGCGGGACACCATTAAGGCGGGGAACGGTGGCGATGTTGTCCAGCACGCTACGGTGCGGCAACAGGCCCGAGGACTGCAGCACGTAGCCCATTGAACGCCGCAGCGCAGCAGCGGGCTGCTCCGAGACGTCCTGCCCGTCCACCAGGACGGTTCCCTCAGTGGGCTCCACCATGCGGTTGATCATCCGCAGGGACGTGGTCTTGCCGCAGCCGGACGGACCGACAAACACGGTGATGGCAGCCCGGTCGATCTCCAGGTTCAGGTCATGCACCGCCGGCTGCCCCGAAGCATAGCTCTTCGATACGTTGCGGAACTGGACCATGGGCGAGCTGCCCGGGCTGGCCAGCGGGGCCATCGACTGCGCTTCGGTCATCGTGTCTCGCTCTCCGTCCTGGTCGGGGAACCGTTTTGCGCCACGGCCTCGGAACCGCTGACAGCTTGGCTGACGGCGGCCGGCGCCGCAGAAGGTTCCGCAAAATAGAGCTTCAGGCCGACGTCCACCAGGTCCACGCGGTCGAGTGCCGGCACCTCGTCCAAGGGGACCCACTTTGCCTGGTCCGTGGACCCCTGGAGCTCGTGCGTTAAATCACCGCCCGTCACCGTAGCAGCGTAGACAATCCGCAGAGCGTGCAGCGGCACATTCCCGCCGTGCAGCCGCCGATCTGCCGGGATGAACTTGCTGTCGACGCCGAGCAGGCGGCCCAGTTCCACGGTGTAGCCGGTTTCTTCGGTGATTTCCCGCAAGGCCGCCGTGGGAGCATCTTCCCCCGCTTCAAGTCCTCCGCCGGGCAACGTCCAGCGCGGGGTTCCGGATCCGGTCCAGCGTGCCAGCAGCACGGCATTCTCCTGAACGATCACGCCGTAGGCGCCGATGCGGGTATCGAAGGACATGCCTTTCAGTCTATGCGGGCTTCATCCTGCGCCCCAGAAGCGCCGGGCCGCGTTTGGCGATGAACCCGCAGCTATACTTTCGGCAACGTATCTTTGGCGACCCGAGCGTTGCGTCCGGGGCCAGCGGGGACTACAACTGAATGCATGGGGATCAGGCCAGCAAGGCATCGCGCGGACCCCGTCCCGCCGGATTGGAGCGTGGCTATGCCCGCCATCGAGCGGCGGCTTCTGGAAGTCCTGGCTGCCGCCGGGCCGGATCCTGCCGCAACGCCGGCGAATCCCCGTGACTGCCTCGACCGGGCCTATGAAGCGGCCTACGCAGAGGACCACTACGGGGCGGTTACCTTGGCACGCCTGGGACTTGAGCAGGCTACCGAATCCGACACCGACACCGTGCTGGCGTTGTATTCGGTCCTGATAGCCGTTGCCCAGATTCAAGACCAGGCTTCGGACGCCGAGTACTATCTGGCGCAGCGGGTGGACCGGCTGCGCCGTGCCGGACGCGATGTCCAAGCCTCCGTCGAGGCAGACCTCGGGACGGTCCTCTTCCGCGAAGCGACCGCCGCAGAACTGCCCGTGCTGGAAGCGGCGTTGGAGCAGCTTGAGGCGGCCAAGGCCCCCGTTGGCGTCCTGGCCGACGTCAAACTGGCCATCGCCGTCGCGCATTCGCAAAAAGGGGTCCGGTCCACGGCGATCGCCCTCCTTGAAGACGCGGTGGAGGGCTATTCCGCCGGCGAGCGCACTGACAGTCTCGCCGGGGCGCTGATGTATCTGGCGCACACCTACCTGCAGCTGGACCAGCCCGGGCAGGCCGTCGCCGCGGCAGACCGGTTGCTGGCTATTCCGGCCAATCGTGCGCTGGCGGCCTCGATGTGGCTGCTGAAAGCCAACCTCGCCAACACCGGGGAGCACGACGACGAAGCCATCGAGTATGCCCTGACGGCCCTTGAGCTCTACGCTGCCTGCGGCGTCCGCAAGGGTGCCATTTCCGCCGCGGTTGTCGTGGCACAGCTGTGTGCTGCCGCCGGGGACGCGGAGAGTTCGGTACTGGCCTGGCGCGCGGCAGTGCAGCAGGCCGAACGCGGCGAAGTCCAGGAGGAACTGACGCTGCGCCTGGCGCTGGGCAACCAACTGCTGGAGGCGGAGGAGTATGAACTCGCTGCCCAGGTGCTGGGCAAGCTGCTCCAGCGCCAGCGGCTGACCGATGCCCCGCACTCGGACAAGGCCCGCACTCTGATGAGCCTGGGACATGCACACCGCCATGCCGAACGCACGGCCGATACCCTGGACTGCTGGCGCGAGGCAGTAGCCGAGTTCACCGGCGGCGGAGAGTACGGCGAGGCTGCACGGTCGCTGCTGGCCATCGGCACCTTGCTGTCGCGGGAAGACCACGACGCGGACGCGATCGTCTGCTTCGAGGCGGCCGTTGCCGCCGCCCGCAAATCTTCCGACGACGCAGCAGCCCTGCCACAGGCTCTCCACGCTCTCGGCCACGCGATGTGCGAAGCCGGCGACCAGGATGGCATCGCCCAGCTGGACGAGGCAATCCGGCTGGCGCGGGACTACGGGGCGCACTGGTACGAGGCGGACTACAGCGACACCAGGGCACGCGGGCTTTGGGCCCTCGACCATGGGCCGGCTGCCGTCTCCGCTGCCCTGCAGGCCGCGGACCTGTACTCCGCGGCGGACGACGCTGCTTCGGCTGGCAACTCCGAACTTTTCGCCGCGCACGTCCTGGCGGAGCTTGACCGTCCCGCGGACGCGGTGCCGATGTTCCGGATGGTGCTGGCCCAGCCCGAGGTCAGCCGGATGCTCCGGGTGGCTGCCAACCTCGGGCTGTCATCCGCCCTGGACTCGCTCGGGCGCAAGGATGAAGCCGAGGAGGCACGCCGCGCGGCGGAAGAGGCAGCCGACAACTGACGCCGCTTCTCATATTCGTCTCATCTTGCGTCGGAATACTTGAAGCATGCAGCGCGCGACCATCCGTTATGTGCTCACGGCCGTTGCCATCGTGCTCGGCATGGGGCTGGCAGGCTATGCCGTGGCGAGCACTCTCCGCAGCCCGGACCCCTCCGACCTGGGACCGTCGATAGTATTCACGCCCTCCCCTTCGGCCTCCACGGCGCCGGCGGAATCGCCGGGTACCGGTTCCGGAGACGCTTCGGCAGAACCCGATCCCGATGCCGGACGGACTTCGAAGCCGGAACCAGAGCCAGAACCAGAGCCGGCACCTGATCCGGCACCGGCCCCGGCTCCTGCCCCCGAGCCACCGCCCGCGCCCGCGCCTGCTCCCGCTCCTGCTCCTGACCCCGTCCCGGTACCGCCCGCACCACCGGTTGATTACGACGACGGCGACGACGATTTCGATGATGACGACGGCGATGACGATGACGACTAAAATCAACCTGATGATGACCGGGACGGATGTTTAGGCGCCTGGACGGCCTGTCCGTCCGCACCCGTGTCCTCGCGGCCGTACTCGCACTTTCCGCGTTGGGCCTCGCGGTAGCCGGCGCCGTGCTCTTTGGCCTCCAGCGTGGGCAGATCAATCAACGCATCGATGACTCGCTGAGACGGTCCGTCGAAGAGTTCGATACCTTGGCCGACATCGGCATCGACCCCGAAACGGGACAGGAATTCACCCGGGGCAGCCAGCTGGTCCGGACCGTGATGGCGCGCACGGCACCGGCAGAGAACGAAGGCATGGTTGGCATCGTTAATGGACAGGTTGCGCTGACCGCCAACAACTCGGTCCAGCTGCGGCTGGAAAACGATCGCGAACTCATCGACAAGGTCGTGGCCCAGCCGGAGACTGAGCGGATCATCCTCACCTCCATCCAAACCGAGCAGACCACTTACCGGGCCGTGACCGTACCTGTCCAGCTCTCCTCGGATCCCACCCACAGCATATTCTTGCTGGCGTTCGACTACGATGCGGAACTCGAGGAGCTCGGAGACAACTTCCGGACCTACACGCTGATCAGCCTGGCCGCGCTTGTCCTCATTTCCGGCGTGGGCTGGCTGGTGGCCGGAAGGTTACTGGCACCTATCCGACTGGTGCGGGAAACCGCCCAGAAGATCACCGAAACCGATCTGTCCCGCCGCATCCCGGTCAGCGGGCACGATGACCTCTCCGAGCTTTCGCAGACCTTCAACGAGATGCTGGACCGGCTCCAGGGCTCAATGACAGCCCAGCGCCAGCTGCTCGACGACGTCGGACACGAGCTGCGTACGCCGATCACCATTGTCCAGGGGCACCTGGAACTGCAGGACTCACGCGATCCGGAAGATGTTGACTCCGTCCGCGCTATTGCCCTCGACGAACTGGACCGCATGCGGCTGCTGGTTGATGACCTTGTTACGCTCGCGGGCGCCGAACGCCCTGAATTCGTCAAACCCCGCCCGCTGGAGGTCGGGCAGCTGACGGATGATGTGTTGGACAAAGCCCGCACACTGGGCGACCGGCGGTGGGTTGTCGACTCCCGCGCCGAACACATGTGGAGCCTCGATCCGAAACGCATGACCCAGGCCTGGCTGCAGCTGGCTGCGAATGCCGTCAAGTTTTCCCCAACAGGTTCGACCATTGCCGTCGGATCCCGTGCCGTCCCCGGAGAACTGCGCCTTTGGATCCGCGACGAGGGCGCGGGGATCGCCCCCGAGGACCAGAGCCGGATCTTCGAGCGCTTCGCCCGCGGCGCCAACGGGACCAGGGCGGAAGGATCGGGACTGGGATTGACCATCGTCAACGCCATCGCCCATGCCCACGGCGGGACCGTTGAACTGGCTAGCGCGCCCGGACACGGTTCCACTTTCACTATCGTTATCCAAGAACGCGAGCCCGAGCAGGAGGATCCAGTATGAGCCAGATTCTGGTAATCGAAGACGAGGACAGGATCAGTTCGTTTGTCGCCAAGGGCCTGAAGTCGGCCGGCTACGTACCTACTGTTGCAGCCACGGGCCGTGAGGGCTACCACCTGGCCATGACGGGTGATTTCGAGTTGATCGTGCTGGATCTCGGTCTACCGGACCAGGATGGTTTTACGGTGCTCCGCCGGATCCGCGAGGCCAGGAACGACACTCCGGTCATTATCCTGACCGCACGCAGCTCGGTCGACGACACCGTGGCGGGCCTCGAAAACGGTGCCGATGACTACATGGCCAAGCCCTTCCGCTTTGAAGAGCTGCTCGCCCGGGTGCGCTTACGGCTGCGGACGGAAGCACCGACGTCGGATATGAGCACTCTCAGCAGCGGAAACCTGCAGCTCGATCTGCGCACCCGTCGTGCCACCATTGACGGTAAAGAGATCGACCTGTCGGCCCGCGAATTCGCTTTGGCTGAAGCCTTCCTGCGCAACCCCGGCCAGGTCCTCAGCCGCGAGCAGCTCCTCTCACGCGTCTGGGGCTACGATTTCGATCCCGGCTCCAATGTGGTCGACGTCTATGTGCGCTACCTGCGCAACAAGCTTGGGGCCGAGCGCTTCGCCACCGTACGGGGCATGGGTTACCGGCTGGCTGCGGACAGCTGAACCGCTTCGGCCGCAAGCCGCTCCGCGATGGCCAGGCGCTCCAGTGCGTCCCGCTGCCAGCCTTCACCCTGGCCAAAGGTCTTGGCGCCGGCTACCAAGGACAAAGCCACTCCGGCGGAGCGGGCTCTCAGCCCTGCCGGATCAACAGCTTTGTCAAAGGCGGCCAGGTAGCGCTCCGTTGCCTGCGGTACGTGGATGTATCCCTCATGAACAGCCGGCAGTACCGCCAGATGGCCGATGAAGCAGGCGAGATCATCGATCCGGTAGCCGGGACCCAGCGAGTCCACGTCCAGCAATCCCGTGACCGTGCCGCCGTCGATCAGCAGATTCGCTTCGTAAAAGTCGCCGTGCGTTGGTACCAACGGACCAGGCTTCGTCGCCGCCAGCACCTTCGAGATCTTCTCCTCCAGGCGGAAAATCCGTTCCTGCTCCAGCGGAAGGGCGGCCGCGGCCGCCCGCGCGTAGTCTGCCGCGCGTTCGGCCCATGCCGGGCGGCGGGACAGCTTCATCACCCCGGCGGGCAACCGGTCCAGAAGCTCCAGCAGGGTGTCGGGGGCTAGTTGCGACGCGCCGTCATTCATCAGCGCTTGGGCCAGCGGCGTACCCTGGACCTCACGCAGCAGCACAACGCCGATAGCCGGGCCGGGTATCAGCTCCGGCGATGGCAGCCCGGCCTCCGTGAGCAGCCGATGGCGCCGCAACAGCGCGTCGGCCTTGTCTGGGCGCACCACTTTAATGAACACGCGCGATGCTCCCTGCGAGGCTTCCAGCACAGCCCGGCGGAGCGGACGGTAATTGATCATCCGCAGATCGGCGTCTCCGCCGCCGAAGGCGGCGCGTGCCATAGCGGCGGAATCACAGGCTGTTGCCAACCCGGTTAACACCGGATCCGCGGGATACAGCCAAGCGGTCAACGCAATGTTTCCGTCATCCAGCCGTACCACGGGAACGCCGCTATCCGGAACCACTGAAGTGCTGACGCAGACGTATTCGGTGCGAACAGTCCCGTCAGGGATCCGCACGTCCACGCTGTAGATCCCGGTCGCTCCGGCGCCCGGCCGATGTTGCAGCTTGGCCAGTTTCCATCCTCGGATGCTCGCGCCGAGCGTGCCGACCGCGAGTTCCAGCGGCTGTTGCATCTTCATGCTCTCCAGCAGGTCGATGCCATCGGTCTCGGCCCGCATCAGGTCGCGGCTCGGAGCGTTCATACTCCTTTTCATATCATCCCGCTGCAGGAACGGCTCCCTCCGGCCGGAGAAAGGCAGAAGGCCCGCCCCTTACCGGAGCGGACCCTCTGATCGCCAGTTGCCAGTACTGCGGACTTCACGCCCGGCGCCGCTGCAGCACTGCGTCCAGATTGATCTTGCCCGGCTGGGGCGCCGCTTCCTTGGCAGCCGGAGACGCCCCGTCCTTCGCAGCGACCGGCAGGTCGGTCTTCGGAGCCACGGCGGCCTGCTTGATCGGCGTCTTCGCCGTCGGCTTTTTCACTTCCGGGGCCGGCAGCGGTGCGGGGGCCGGCCGTTCCGCTTTGGCCGATGCAACATAAGTCGGCTTCGGCACTTCTACGGGCTGCCAGGTGGGACCGGATCCAGGCGCGGAATTCGCTGCGCTTTTTGATTCAGCTTCGGCCGCAACTTTGAGTGCCTCCGCGCGGAGTTCCTCCGGCGTCAGGCGCCGTGGTTCGGGCGCGGCAACCGGTTCCTGCTTTTCCGAACCGGACGCTGCTGCGGCGTCTGCTTCGGCCGCCGCGTCGAAAAGCACCGTTTCCCGCTGCGGACTTGGTGAGAGATGGTGGACCGGCGGATTCATCGCTTCTTCAAAGGCCCTGTTCACGCGGGCGGCTGCACGGCGGCGCCGGTCACGGCGCACCAGCCCACGCAGCATAAGAACGACGGCGGCGACAGCCAGCAGTGCGACCCCCGGGACACTGCCCGAGACCACGCCGAAGAGGGCCAGTCCCCCGCCGATGACGAAAGTCAGCAATGCGCCGGCTCCCACCAGAGCCAGAGCAGTACGGCCGTAGCGGATGTTCAAGGGCGCGGGCGTACGTTGCTCCCGGGCAGCGCCCTCCGGGCCAACGCGCTCAGGCCCGGAGGCGGCGCGGGCTGTTCCGGAATGGGCGTTATTTTCCATGATGATCCCCTGAGCTGCACTGCCTGTGGCCGTGACGGGTCCTGAGTCGAATGATATTCCCTGGCCCGGAAGTGCCTCGGCCAGCGTTGCGGTTCCAAGAAAGCGAAGCAAGTACGGTCCTACCCAGACAAGCCAAAGCCCCACGATCACTACGAAGATCACTGAGCTTTGAATGTCCACAATCAAAACCGTAGAAGCTAAAACATGCCGGATGCGGTATTAGTCACGGTGTGTCGGCGAAAGTCACCGGAAATTGATAAACCAGCAGGTCAGCACGAACGTCCGCTACTTTCGAGCCAGCCCGGAAGAAGTCCGTCCGGAACTTCCTCCGCTGTCAGCGCGAAAGACCTGTGATCGGCCCATGAACCATTGATGTGGAGGTAGCGAGGGCGCAGTCCTTCGTCCCGGAAGCCTAGTTTTTCCACTACCCGCAAGCTGGCGGAATTCTCCGGACGGATGTTGATTTCCATCCGGTGCAGTCCCAGGGCGCGAAAGCAGTGGTCCGTGGCCATTGCTACCGCCGTTGGCGCGATGCCCCGACCGGCCGAAGCCTGGTCCACCCAGTATCCGAGCGTAGCCATCATGGCCGATCCCCAGACGATGCTGGACACTGTCAGCTGCCCGACGATCACCGGTGCCGGCCGGCCCGGCTGGACCTCGGTGATGATCCACGGCAGCGCTGTTGCCAGCTTCGCCTGCCGGTTCAGCGATCGAACCATCTCGGCAAACTGCGGCAAGGAGCCGTTGGGATCCGGGTTGGAGGCTTCCCAAGGGGCGAGCCACGCCGCGTTCTGCTGGCGCAACTGCAGCCACTCGCGCTTGTCCCGACGGGAGATCGGGCGCAGCGCCAAATTACCGCATTCAACTCTGACGGGCCAGATGGCCGAACTCAGCACCGCCGCCAGCCTGGTCTCAGCCCTGTGCGCCTTCGGTGAATTCCTTCAGCCAGGAGCGCAGATCCTCACCGATGTCGGCGCGTTCCGAGGCGATGGTCACTACAGCCTTCAGGTAACTCAGCTTGTCACCCGTGTCGTACCGCCGTCCGCGGAAGATCACACCGTAGACGCCCCCGCCTTCGCCTTCACGGGACGCGAGTGTCTCCAGCGCATCGGTCAGCTGGATTTCGCCGCCCCGTCCGGGACCGGTCTCTTCCAGCACGTCGAAGACCGACGGGTGCAGTACGTACCGACCGATGATGGCCAGGTTCGAGGGAGCCTCTTCGGGCGACGGCTTTTCAACCAGCCGGTTGACCTGCACGCAGTCGATGCCGTCCATTTCGCTGACGTCGGCACAGCCGTAGGCACTGATCTGCGCGGGCTCGACCTCCATCAGGGCGACGACGGATCCACCGGTCTTCTCCTGGACGTCGATCATCCGGCGCAGCAGCTCATCGTTTTCGTCGATGAGGTCATCGCCGAGCAGCACAGCAAACGGCTCGTCGCCGACGTGCTGGCGGCTGCGCAGCACGGCATGCCCCAGTCCCTTGGGATCGCCTTGGCGCACGTAGTGGATATCAGCCAGGTTCGATGCCTCGCGCACCAAGGCCAGCTTGTCGAGGTCACCCTTTTCCTCGAGGACGAACTCGATGTTGGGCACCCTGTCGAAGTGGTCTTCCAGCGGTCGCTTGTTCCGTCCGGTAATCATCAGGATGTCCTGGATGTCCGCGCGGACCGCTTCCTCAACCACATACTGGATGGCCGGTTTGTCCACTACCGGCAGCATCTCTTTGGGCATGGCTTTGGTTGCGGGCAGGAAGCGGGTGCCGAGACCAGCGGCCGGAATGACTGCCTTGCGTACGGTGCGATGAGACTTCATGGAAATAAGATTACCCATCCGCGGCGTCAAAATATGAATTAGCATGACAGCTGCCGCCTCAGTGCATCCGACGGCGGCAACGACCCCTTCGAACAAGGATTGCCGTGACACCTCTGGATAAAGACGCTGCCCGTGCACATTTCCGCAAGCTGCGGCAGGATCTGCCGGAGACCGACCGGCGCGCGGCTGCAGAACAGCTGGCCAAACATGTCATGGCGGGACTAGAAGCGGCCGGAGCGGAACGCGGCAGCACCGTTGCCGGCTATCTCTCAACGGGCGCAGAGCCTTCCACCGAACTGCTGCTGCCTGCTCTGACCCGGGCCGGCTACCGCGTGGTCGTCCCCGTCTGCGAGCCGGAGTACCAGCTCTCATGGGTGCAGTGGTACGACGGCGTGGAACTGGTCCGCAGTCCACGGGCCTGGGTCTACGAGCCGGTCGGGGAACGGCTGCCCTCAGCCATCATGGCCGATGTCCCGCTGATCCTGGTACCCGGCCTGGCGGTTGACGCCGATGGCAACCGGATAGGCCAGGGCGGCGGTTACTACGACCGGTTCCTGGCAGGGGTCGCCCGGCTGCCTGAGCAGCCGAAGGAAGTCGGGGTCTTTTACCCTCACGAGGTCGTCGCTCCCGGCAGCTTCGAGGTCACTGAACTGGACGCCCCGCTGGACGGCGCTGTGACGGCAGAGGGCTGGATATGGTTCGGCCCCGGGACAGTGTAGAATTAGCACTCGGAACTATCGAGTGCCAGCCCAGCGGGTGGCCCCGGATGTGTTCCCCGGGAATTTTCAGGAGGATTCAAGTGCCCACGTACGCCTATGCCTGCAAAGATTGCAGCCACGCTTTCGAGATCCAGCAGTCCTTCAGCGACAACTCGCTGAGCGTTTGCCCTGAGTGCAGCGGCAACCTGCGCAAAAAGTTCAACAGTGTCGGCGTCGTTTTCAAGGGTTCCGGCTTCTACCGGACCGATTCACGCGATACCAAGAGCACCAGCACGGTTCCGGCCGCCGGCAAGTCCGACAGCCCGGCGTCGGCACCGGCAGCAGCACCCGCACCGGCCGCTGCCGCCCCCGCTGCCAGCTAGCAAGCTCTCTTAGCAGTACGCCACCCGGGGATGCCACGGCTCCCCGGGTGTTCTGCGTCCGGTGACGTTCCTTTCCTCCACAACAGGAACTACCGCTGCCCCCGTGCACAATCTGCCGCAAGCCCCTGCTCCGCTGGCTCCCGGCGTCCTTACTGTGGCCCTATGCAGCATTCACCCCGGGCGACCCTCCCGCTCCTTGTCCGGCGTCTGGTCAGGCGCCATTACCGTCTGATCGCAGCCGCCCTGCTTTGTGCAGCCGCCGGACTCACCGTCCACGAGCTCACTCCGGCCCCGCTTGAGACCGTCCCCGTGGTCACTGCGGCCGCGGATCTGCCTGCGGGAACCATCCTGGCCGAATCGGATCTGGTGACCGGCAGACTTCCTGCCTCGGCCGTGCCCTCCGGATCAGCGGCTTCGGTCCACGACCTGGCGGGAAAACGGCTGGCCACCGCAATGCGGTCCGGTTCCCCTGTCCTGGATACCTCCATCGTCGGCCCCGGCCTCCTGGCCGGCAGTCCGCCGGGCACCGTCGCGGTTCCGGTTAGGCCCGCTGACCAATCGACAGTGCAATTGCTCAGCCCCGGGCAACGGGTGGATATCGTGCTAAGCACCGGCGACGGTTATGAAGAACCGGCAGCCTCGGAAGTGCTGGCAAGCGACGTACCCGTGCTGTGGAAGGCCGGGAGCACCACCGACAGTTCCGGGCTGCTGGGCCGCCAGGAAAGCGAAGGCCTCGTGGTGGTGGCAGCATCACCAACTGAGGCCACGGCACTGGCAAGCGCGTCGAGCCGGGGCAAGGTCTTCCTGGTACTTGTGGGTTAGGCGTCAGCCCCAGTGGGGCGGGCGCTGTTCCTTTAGCCAGGCGTCCCGGTCCTCACGGTTGTCGCCCCAGGCACTCGGATCGTCCTCTTTGGCCCGGTCCGGGATGGCGCTGCCGCGAAGCGCCGCCGCGGCAGCCTTCCGTGTTTGCGGTTGCTGGTCCTGGAGTTCTGCCTGGGTTGCGGCGCCTTCCGTGGCGTTGGCGGAATTGTCCGTGCCGCCTGCCTGCCGGTCCGCGGAACGCTCCGCAGGCTTGTCGTCCTTGGCCACGTGCCTCCCCGTTCCTTCATGATCCGAATCCTGTAGTCCCAAGTATCCTCCGATCAGCTGCGCGCACTTCTCCGGGTCGGCAAAAACTTCGATGGTCCACAGCGTCAGCGGACGCCAACCGAGCCGCTCCAGCAGCTGTGGCCGCAGCCGGCTGCGCTCGCGCACACTCATCTTCCGGTACTGCGGTGTGCCGTCCGACTCCAACGCCACCGGCAGGGTCGGATGGTGGTCTCCCGGCAGCTGCAAGGGGTCTGCCGCTGCGACAATGTCCAGGATTCCCCGGTAGTGGTCCTGCACCTGCGCGCCCCGGCTGCGGATCCGCTCGACCAGATCCGCGACGAGTGGATCATCAATCCCGGCAGTGGCAGCCGATACGGTTACCCTGCCTGTACCGAGCTTGCGGTTGATCAGTTCATAGAAATCGATGGCCCCATGGCTCAGCCGTTCGGGGTCAAGGTCTTCCGGGCGGAAACATGTGAGCACGCGCAGCGAACGCCGCGCCCGCGTCATAGCCATGGCGAACCTACTCCGGCCATCCGGCTCCGACAAGGGACCAAAGTTATGCACTGCCCGGCCATGCGGGGTGCGCCCGTAACCAAGGGAAAAGACGATGTCGTCTCGGACCAGCCCGGAGGACCGCTCCACGGGAACCACACGGAAGGAATCCTCCGCCCGCTTGAAGAACTCCGAAGCAGCAGGATAATTGGGCATTTGCAGACGGATCGCCTCGGCCACGCGTGCCGCATGGCGGACGGTGGAGGTGATGACGGCCAGCGAACGCTGGGGCCGGTGGCGTGCGTGTTCAAAGACCAGATCCACAACCCGGTTGATTTCCGCCGGGACGCTTTCAACGCCCTCGTGGCCGGCACCGGGCAGGCCTGTTCCGTCCGGCAGGTATTCCACCACGAGTCCGTCACCGCCGGTGATTTCGCAGGCGGACGGGAGCCGGGTGAGGGCGCCGTCGTAAAATTCCTTGCTCAACGACTGCGCCAGTTCCATATCGACCGCGCGGTACAAGGTGGTCAACGGCAGTACCGGCAGGACGCGCGCCAGCGCGTGGTAGCTGCTGATGACAGGATCCGCCTCGGTGCCGGGCGCCAGGTCACGCTTCCGGTCCACATTGACTTCAAACGGTTCCGCCGTGCCCAACTGGCCGTCGCCGAAGGCGATGACCTGCTCGGCCCGTGCCATGGCTCCGACCGCGGACTGCAGGCTGGTGGCTTCGGCGTCGAGAATAATGACGGCATCGAACCGTTTCTCGGCCGGCAGTACCATCGGCAGAACCAGCGGAGAGGCCGCCCAGACTGGCATCAATGACGACACCAGCTGGCCCGACTGCTCGCTCAAGGACCGCAGAGTCGGTTCGGACGTCTTGAGCATCTCCCGCAGCCGCTCCGCCGCCTTGGGCTGGCTCTTGATGGCGTGCCGCCAGTTCTGGGCCAGCTCCCACCGCAGGCGTGCCGCGCCGGACGCGATATGGGCGTTATCGGCCAGCCGGTAGACCGCTTCCAGCTTGCGCAGGTTGTCGCCGTCGGACATGGCCAGGTAGTCGTCGCCGCTGATCATGGCTTCCAGGGCCGACTGCCACCAGGCAAGGTCCAGTTCGGCGCCGACATTCTCGGTAGCCACTTCACGCTCGGCCAGATCATCCAGCAGTTCGCCCAGGCCGTGCTCGCGCATCTGCTCCAGCAGCAGGGTCCGCTCCGGCAGGTTCACCAGCGTCTCGCGGTCGGCCGCCAGTGCTTCCAGCCGCTCCACCAATGCGTCCTGGTCCAGGTCGGCCAGCAGCACGCCGTCCGCCGGTTCCGCCAGGAGCCCGGAAAGCTTCTGCAGCTTCTTGTGGATACCGAGGTAGAAACTGTTCAGCTCCGCCAGGCCGGACGGCACCGACGGGTGACGCTGCGTGGTGGCGTATTCGGCCCACTTGCTGCGCTGCTGCTGCACGTCTGCCAGGGACTCGTGCAGGTCCGAAATGTGAACACCGGGACGCACATATTCCTTGGCCACCCGCCGCAGCCGGGACCGGGTCATGGAGCTCATTTCGATGCCGCGCTCGCGCCGCCAGCCGGAAGAGGCCGTTGCGGAAATCAGGTCCGTGACCGGCCGGTCGAAAATGTCCGGCGTGAACTTGTCCAGGCTGCCGCGCACGGCGACCAGCAACAGGAGCTGCTGCCCCCATTCGCGGAAGCTGGTGCCCAGGGAAATCTGGGAATGCTCCGCCACCCGGTTCATCTGCTCGCGCAGCTTGGGGATGTCGCGCGCAAGGTCAACAGAGAGCTGGTGGGCGTCTTCGGTTTCCTTGCGGTTGAGCAGCTTGGCGCCGAACCACGGGCTGTTGGTCGAGGACTTGCTGAAGCTGCCCAGTTCCGCCGCGCGGCGCAGCCGGCCGGTCAGTTCCGCCCGGTCTGCGATGCTGTCCAGCACGGAGCGCTTGAGCCGGACGGTGGTGGCCGGGGCCCGATCCAGCGAGGTGAGCTTGGCCAGCGACTGCATGGCCTGGTACGGCGAGCAGTTCCAGCGCTTGCGGACGTTGTGCAGCGACTGCACATGGTCCATCAGCTGGTGGCGGTGGTCGCTGAGCGTGGTGTGCAGTTTTTCCAGCTGCGGCGCCGTGGCCTGCTCATTGCGCATGATGGCCCGGACCAGCTGGTCCTTAAGCTGCTGGCTGGTGATGTTGGCGTTCAGCTGCAGCACCAGGGAGCCCAGCTTGAGCTCGTCGAGCTGCTTGGCGAACTGGTTCAGCGTGGTGCGCCGCTCCGCGACCACCAGGACGGATTTGCCTTCGAAGGCCAGCGTCGCCGCGGCGTTGATGGCGGTCTGGGTCTGGCCTGTCCCCGGCGGTGCGGAGACGACCACCGAGTGGCCGCTCTGGACCAGATCCAGGACGTGCTGCTGGGCCGGGTCTGCGTCAAGCACCAGGAACTCGTCCTGCGGTGCGCGCTCGTCCAGCGGCGGCAGGTCCACCTCGGGCACGGGCACGTGGTAGCCGGTTTCCGGATCCAGATCTGCCGCCATCATGGCGTTCAGCAGCGGGTGCGCGGAATCCAGGGCGGAGGTATCGGCACTGTTCGCCACATCGGCGAAGGTGGAGACCAGCAGATGATGCTCGATGGTCATGCTGCGCACGTCCTGGGTCAGCGACCGCAGCCGCTCCAGCACCGGATGCGGGTCGAACCGTGCGGTGCTGTACGCCAGCCGGGCCACGCCTTCGGGGTCGATGTCGACGCCCTGCTCGGCTTCAAGGTGCCTCACCAGTGCCGGGTTGAGCCTGGTCTGGTCCGTGAGCTGGAGTTCGTAGTCATCCTGGCTGGGCCGGACCGTCAGCGCCACCGGGGTGAGCATGATCGGGGCGTTCAGCGTCTCGGACCGGCCTACCTCGGGCACACGCCAGGAGGCGGTGCCCGCCGCAAGATAGCCGACGTCGATGCCGCGCTCCGTGCTGAGCTCGAAGATTTTGGAACGCAGGCTGCGGGCGGTCTTCATCGCCGCCGAGTACTGGGCGTGATCCCGCAGCAAGGTGGACAGCCGGGTGCGCCGGCCGGTCAGCAACTGGGCAAGACCGGACGGATGGGCGTGGGTGAGGTCGATGCTGTTCGTCGAGGACGGCGCGAAGTACAGCAGGGTATCTGTTCCCGCGTGCTGGCCCAGCTGTTTCAGCCAGTGCGTCAGAATATCCTCGGCAGCCTCGTCAGTGCGATCGCGCGACACGGCTACTCTCTTTTCTTCACTCTCGGGCACAAGCCTTGACCAAATTGGCATGTGTCTCAAACTATCGGATAGGACATGGCAAACGGGTGACCGCAACGCTCCCCGGCAGAATTTGCCGGGGAGTTCACAGCATTACCTGCTGCGAGGCTGCGGCCACCCGTCCGGGTTACTCCCACTCAATGGTTCCCGGCGGCTTGCTGGTGACATCGAGAACCACGCGGTTCACGCCGTCGACCTCGTTGGTGATGCGGTTCGAGATCCGCGCCAGCAGGTCATAGGGCAACCGGGACCAGTCAGCGGTCATGGCGTCCTCGCTGGAGACGGGGCGGAGCACGATCGGGTGGCCATAGGTGCGGCCGTCGCCCTGGACTCCGACGCTGCGCACGTCGGCCAGCAGCACCACAGGCATCTGCCAGACTTCGTTATCCAGGCCGGCAGCAGTCAGCTCAGCGCGGGCGATCGCATCCGCCTTGCGCAGCAGCTCCAGGCGCTCGGCCGTGATGTCGCCGACTATGCGGATGCCCAGCCCGGGGCCGGGGAACGGCTGGCGGCCGACGATCTCGGCCGGCAGGCCCAGCTGGGCGCCAACGGAACGGACTTCGTCCTTGAACAGAGTGCGCAGCGGCTCCACCAATTCGAACTGCAGGTCCTCGGGCAGGCCGCCGACGTTGTGGTGGCTCTTGATGTTGGCAGCACCCTCGCCGCCGCCGGACTCGACGACGTCCGGGTACAACGTGCCTTGGACCAGGAACTTGATGCTTTCGCCCTCGGCCGCCGCTTCGGCGATGATGGCGCGTTCGGCCTCTTCGAAGGCGCGGATGAACTCGCGGCCGATGATCTTGCGCTTGGTTTCCGGATCGCTGACACCGGCCAGCGCGGACAGGAAGCGCTCCTGCTCGTTGGCCACGTACAGGTTCACGCCGGTGGCGGCGACGAAGTCCCGCTCCACCTGTTCGGCTTCGCCTTCGCGCAGCAGACCGTGGTCCACGAACACACAGGTCAGCTGGTCCCCTACGGCGCGCTGCACCAGGGCGGCGGCCACGGCGGAGTCCACCCCGCCGGAGAGTCCGCAGATCACGCGCGAGGTGCCGACCTGCTCGCGGATGCGCTCGACTTGCTCTTCGAGAATGTTGCCGGTGGTCCAGTTCGGCTCCACCTTGGCGCCCTTGAACAGGAAGTTCTCCAGAACCTGCTGGCCGTGGGCCGAGTGCTTGACCTCCGGGTGCCACTGCACTCCGTACAGCGCCTTCTCCTCGTTGGCGAAGGCGGCTACCGGGGCACCGGCCGTGCTGGCGAGGACCTCGAAGCCATCCGGAGCCTCGTGCACCGAGTCACCGTGGCTCATCCAGGTGTTCTGCGTTTCCGGCACACCTTCGAGAATGGAGCGCGCCTGGCCCACCGTGGTGGTGTCCGTGGCCCCGTATTCGCGGAGTCCGGTCTGGGCCACCTTGCCGCCGAGGGCGTTGGCCATGGCCTGGAAGCCGTAGCAGATGCCGAGAACCGGGACGCCGGCTTCGAACAGGTCGGCGCCGACGCGCGGTGCGCCGTCGGCGTAAACGCTGGACGGCCCGCCGGAGAGGATGATGGCGGCCGGGTTCTTGGCCAGCAGCTGCTCTGTGGTGTGGGTGTGCGGAACGATTTCGGAATACACGTTGGCCTCGCGTACGCGGCGGGCGATCAGCTGCGCATACTGGGCCCCGTAGTCAACGACAAGTACGGGCCGGTGGTCCGTGGCGGCGGGGGCTGGATTAGTCACCCACTAAGGATAGTCGCCGCGCGCGGCTGCTTGCACATTGGCCTCCGGCGGCGCCGTCGGCGTACTGTTCCGGCTGTTCGGGATGCTCCGTCCGCGCAGGGCGTCCCGGCTGTTAACGCCAGCGGACGACGGCGGGTGGGTACCCGCCGTCGTCCGCTTGGATTTGATGCGTTGAGGTTTATCCGTGGAATTGCGCGCTGGCTTAGTAGCGCTTGGCTGCTTCGGGATGCTCGGCCAGGTCTTCTTCCACCTGCCGGTGGACGCGCTTTTCCAGCAGGATCGAGAGGAACGGGATGACACCGCCCAAGGCGATCAGGATGAACCGGGTGAACGGCCAGCGCATCAGGGACCACAGGCGGAAGTCGGCGATCAGGTACAGCACGTACAGCCAGCCGTGGGCAATCAGGACGGCGATGGAGAGGTTGACGCCTTCCACCACCGAAGGTTCCGCCTGCGCCAAGCCAAGTGCAAAGGTCTCCCCGGTGAGCGTATTGGTGGCTCCGGCGAAGAGGAACAGGTTGAAGCCATAGCGCAGGATCATCTCCGCGCAGAGCAGCAGCAGCATGACGCCGGTGATGTACGAAGTGACCTTGTAGAACGTCAGCGCCGAGCGGATCTGCGCGTGCGTGCCGCCGTAGCGCCGCTTGGCCGGACGGGCCTTGGCGGGAGCCTGCGGGGCATCCGGGTTCGGCTGGTTCACGTTATCTGTCACTTGCTTACCTCGTTGTTTTTATCGGTGCCGCCCTGGAGGCCGGCCAGATGGCGGGCCTCTTCGGCGGCGAATTCTTCGTCCTCGAGCGTCCGGCGGTAGTCGTCAGCGACAAGCCGCCACCAAAGGAAGATGGCGAAGCCGGCGAAGACTACCCACTCCACCGCATAGAAGATGTTCATCCAGTTGACCGGCGTCTCCTGCGGCTGCGGGTCCACGATAACCGGCTCCATGGCGGTGCCGGCGGTGGCCTTGTCCAGATCCTCGCCCGCCACCGTAAAGTCCGTGCCGACCACAAAACCTGCATACGCCGGGGCGTTCCAGAGGTTGATCAGTTCCGCCACGGACAGGGTCGCCACTTCCCCCGCAGGGGTCTGCCCAGGCACTGGTGCTTCGGTCGGCAGCAGGCGTCCGACGACGGTCGCCTCACCTTCCGGTGCCGTCGTCGCGTCCGCCGGATCCGCCACCCAACCGCGGACTACGGGGACGAAAACGTCTTCGTCGTTCTGTTCGGGAGCACCGTCAACGGTAAACCTGGTGACTACCCAGTACCCTTCCTCGCCGTCCTGCAGCCGGGTCTGCACCAGCACCTGGTCCGCCGGACGGAACCGGCCGTCGAGACTGACCATCTGGTCGGCCTGCGAGGCATGCATCGGGCTGCCGGGCTCAAAGACCTCGGTCAGCGGCTGGACGGTTTCAGTCTGGCCGGGAGGCGGCGGGGCCTCGCTTTGGGATGCAGAAAACTGCCACTGGCTCAAGAGTACAAAGACTGTCGAAACGACCAGTGCCAGCACCAACGCCGCGATCCAGCGGGGTTTGAGGGCAGTTTTCAGCACCTATTAACCCTACTTCGTGCCCCTGTAGAAAACGAATCTGCCTGCGCGTCCCGAAAGGCTTCCTTAGGACCGGCGGTGTCTCAGGAATCGGAGAAGTCGATGGTGGAGTTGATCAGCTCGGCAATGACGCCCGGGTCATAGGCCCTGCGGAGCGACTCACGGAAGTTCTCTTTCATCAGGGACCGCGCCAGCGTGGCCAGCACCTCCAGGTGCTCCGAAAACGAGGCGGCCGGTGTCGCCATCAGCAGCACGAGGTTGGCCGGTCCGTCCACGGCACCGAAATCGAGGCTGTGGCCGAATTTCGTCACGCCCACGGCGATGGACGTGTGCTGCACGAACTCGCTGCGCGCGTGCGGCAGGCCCACGCCGCCGGGCAGGCCCGTGGCCAGCTGGTGTTCCCGGGCGTTGACCTGTGCCAGAAAACCGTCCAGATCCGAGATGCGGCCGGCTGCATGCAGTGTTCCGGCCAGCTGCGCGGCGGCGTCCTGCTTATCCACCGCCACCAGGTCCAGCAGCACCAGTGCCGGCGTGGTGAGATCGAGTTCAGTCATGCGCGTCAGTGCCTCCGTCCGTGTTCACAGCCGGCGCCTCAGCTGAGCGGAACAATGTCGTCCACACCCATGCGCGCACTGTCGGCGGAGATATCGTCAGGCTGTTCCTGGCTCAGCCGCTCGGCTTCCACCCGGGCAAGGTAGTGCTTGACTTCCCGCGCTTCCTGCTCATCGCTCCAGCGCAGCAGCGGCGCCATGAGGGCCGCTACCACGGGGGCGGCCGAGACACCGCGGTCCCAGGCTTCAATGGAGATCCGGGTACGCCGGGTGAGCACGTCGTCGATATGGCGGGCGCCCTCATGCGTGGTGGCGTAGACGATTTCGGCCTGCAAATAGTCATCCGCGCCCGGCAGCGGCTCCGCCAGCTCGGGGCTGCCTGTGATGATGTCCAGCACTTCATCCGTCATGGAACCGTAGCGGTTGAGCAGGTGCTCCACCCGTGCCACATGGACTCCCGCACGGTCGGCCATGCGGCTGCGCTTGTTCCACTTCGCCTTGAACCCGGAGGCGCCGAGCAGCGGAACAATCTCCGTGCAGCTCGGCGGCACGCGTTCGTCCAGGGCACGTGCGGCTTCGTCCACTGCGTCCCTGGCCATGACCCGGTAGGTGGTGTACTTGCCGCCCGCCACCACTACCAGCCCGGGAACCGGATGCGCGACAACGTGTTCGCGGGAGAGCTTGGCCGTGTCGTCGTTCTCGCCGGCCAGCAGGGGCCGCAGCCCGGCATAAACGCCCTCCACATCCTCGCGCGTCAGCGGGCGGCTGAGCACCTGGTTCACATGCTCGAGCAGATAGTCAATGTCCTTGGACGACGCCGCAGGGTGGGCCTTGTCCAGGTCCCAGCTGGTATCCGTGGTGCCGATGATCCAATGCCGGCCCCACGGGATGACGAACAGCACGGACTTTTCGGTCCGCAGGATCAGCCCCACGGTGGACTGGAAGCGGTCCCGGGGCACCACCAGGTGGATGCCCTTCGAGGCCCGCACTTTCAGCTGGCCGCGCTCGGTAACCATGGCCTGGGTTTCGTCGGTCCAGATCCCGGTGGCGTTAACAACCTGTTTGGCCCGGATATCGAACTCGGTGCCGTCCTCCTGATTGCGGACGCGCGCGCCAACCACACGTTCGCCCTCGCGCAGGAAGTTGATGACCTTCAGCCGGTTGGCTGCATGCGCCCCGTACTCCGCCGCCGTCCGGACGAGGTTGACTACCAGCCGCGCGTCGTCGACCTGGGCGTCGTAGTAGCGGATGGATCCAACGAAGGCGTCCTTCTTCAGGCTCGGCGCCGCCCGCAAGGTGCCGTGCCGCGACAGGTGCTTGTGGAACGGCACTCCGCGGCCGTGGCCGCTGGCCACCGACAGCGCGTCATAAAGCGCGACGCCGGCGCCCACGTAGGGACGCTCGACGAACCGTTTGGTCAGCGGATAGAGGAAAGGCACCGGGCGGACCAGGTGCGGCGCGATGCGCTGCAGCAGCAGGCCGCGTTCCTGGAGGGCTTCACGGACCAGGGCAAAGTCCAGCATCTCCAGGTAGCGAAGCCCGCCGTGGATGAGCTTGGAGGACCGGGAGGACGTGCCGGAGGACCAGTCCCGGGCCTCCACAATGCCGACGTCGAGGCCGCGGGTGACGGCGTCCAGCGCAGCGCCGGCGCCGACCACTCCCCCGCCGACAATCAGTATGTCCAGCTCCCGGTCGTGGTCCTGCGTGGCCCGCAGGGCGGCCAGGGCCTCCTCACGGCTTTCAGGACTCATAGCTCCGGAACTCATACTCAGTCAGCCTCCAGGCATCGGCGGATCACTCGTTTGATATGTACGGCGAGAGGACTACCTCGCACCGCTGGAACTCCTTCAGGTCCGAGTAGCCGGTAGTGGCCATGGACCGGCGCAGCGCGCCCACCAGGTTGGATGTGCCGTTGGTGTGGTGTGAGGGCCCGTAGAGTACCTCGGCCAGCGGGCCGACCGTGCCGATCCTGACGCGGTCACCGCGCGGCAGCTCGTGGTGGTGGGCTTCCTGGCCCCAATGCCAGCCGCGGCCCGGAGCCTCCTCGGCTCGGGCCAGGGCGGCGCCGAGCATGACGGCATCCGCGCCCATGGCGATGGCCTTGACGATGTCCCCGCTGGTGCCCAGTCCGCCGTCGGCAATCACGTGGACATAGCGGCCGCCGGACTCGTCCATGTAGTCGCGGCGTGCCGCGGCCACGTCGGAGATCGCCGAGGCGAGGGGCGAATGGATGCCCAGCGCGCGCCGCGTCGTCGTTGTTGCGCCGCCGCCGAAGCCCACGAGCACACCGGCTGCGCCGGTGCGCATCAGGTGCAGGGCGGGGGTGTAGCCCGCGGCGCCGCCGACGATCACGGGAACGTCCAGTTCGTAGATGAACTGCTTAAGGTTCAGCGGCTCATGCTCGCGCGAAACGTGCTCGGCAGAAACCGTGGTGCCGCGGATCACGAAAATGTCCACGCCGGCGGCGAGTACGGTCTTGTAGAACTCCTGGGTGCGCTGCGGCGTCAGGGAGCCGGCCACCGTCACCCCGGCTTCGCGGATTTCGGCCAGGCGCGAGGTGATCAGGTCGGACTGGATCGGAGCCTCGTAGATTTCCTGCATCCGCTTGGTGGCGGCGGGGCTGAAGTTTTCTTCGCTCAGCGCGGTGATCTCATCGAGCATCGGCTCCGGGTCTTCGTAACGGGTCCACAAACCCTCGAGGTTGAGCACACCCAGGCCGCCCAGCCTACCGACCGCAATCGCCGTGGCCGGCGACATGACCGAGTCCATCGGGGCCGCGATCACCGGCATGTCGAACTGGTAGGCATCGATCTGCCAGCTGACGGAGACATCCTGGGGGTCACGCGTGCGCCTCGAGGGAACAATCGCTACATCATCCAGGGAGTAGGCTCTGCGCCCACGCTTGCCACGGCCAATCTCAATCTCGTAAGTCACGGCTCTAGGTTATCCCACCACGGCGCGCACACCGGGCCGGGGCGCCGACTGTGGACAGCCCGGGTCCGTCCACAGTCCGGCGCTGGCCGGCCCTCCACCGGACGGCCTACCCGGACAGGGACGTTGCCGCGGCCTCCTCCGCCGCCTGGATGTCCTCCATCCGGTCCGCCAGAGCGGCGAAGTGCGCGATCCGTTCTTCGGCAGGACACTGCGGATCGACGGCGTCGGCCAGCTGCTGCCACCGCTCGCCGGCGGCCGCGTACAACTGCCCAGGCTGCTGCAGCCGGTCCAGGCCGTCCAGCGCTGCTGCCTCGGCCAGGAACTGCGCGTAGAGCGGCCGCAGCGCCGCCGGCCCTCCCCAGGCGGTTCCCGCCAGGCACTCCTTGATCCGTTCCAGCCCGAACCGCAGCCGCTGCTCGTCGGCGAACATCGCGGGCCAGCCTTTCTTGGTCCTGGTATCGCGCAGCCGGGCGGTCCAGGTCTGCATCCCGGCCAGCCCGAAATTCTTCGCGACATGTGCGGGGATTCCGGCCGGCGGTACCGTTCCGAGCAGTACGTCCGCCGTTTCCGCCACCGAATCCAGTACGCTCTGGCGCAGCTGATCCACGGTGGTCTCGCCGGGATCGACCACGGAGGCCTGCCAGTGCTTGTCCTTCTTGCGTTTGCCGCGTGCGCCCGCCAGCTCGGCCGCCGTTACCCCACGCAGTTGCCGGCCGCCGTCGTCAATCAGGTACCCGCCGTTGGCCTTGCCAGCCACCACCACATCCACGGAATCGGTGTGCTCCAGCGCATCCGAGTGGTACCAGGGCAAGGCGCCCTGGGTAACTTTGACGACGACGGCGCGGCCGGCTTCCAGCGCGGCGTCCAGATTGTCCTGGGCTGCTTTGGTGCTAGTGGTTGACTTTTCCTCCACAAGCGCGCCGCTGCGGTTGATCAGGTTGCCCGTGTAGGGGCCGGGATGGAAGCGAGTGACTATCGTCGCCGTCGTGATTTGTTCGTATTCGAAGGTGAACACCATGAAACCGATGCCGCCGGCCAGCCCGGAGAGCATCGCTTCGGTAAAGGGTGTGCCGGTAACCGGATTTTCGACCCCGGCCTGGGCCAGGACACGCTGCCACAGCCCTGCGTCGCGCTGCGCCAGCGGCGCGGCGGGCGGGTAACCGGGCAGCAGGCCCGGCAGGGACGGATCCGCCGGCAGATCCCTGAGCAACTGCAGGCGGGCTGTCGTGTAACTCTCGTCCGTCTTCTGCATGCGTTCGCGAACCCGGGACTTAAAGTGCTTTTGCCGGACCATCATGCCTCTTTCTGCACGCGCCGACGTCCGGCCCCACGCACCGCTGACGCCAACACGTCACAAAAGGAGTGTCCACGTGGTCGCTCACCCGGAGGCTCAACCTCCTTTGCTCCCGCGGTTCCCGGCCGCGTGGGTGCCGGTGAAGGGAGTTAGGCGATGGGCGTCGCCGATCACAGCCTAGTAGGACCGCCGCGGGCGCACAACAGACACAGCGCTGGCGGCACAACCGGCGGCACAACACGGCGCAGAAGGAGCGCGAAACGCATGCGATAACCGGATGCACCCAACGACGGCGAAGGCCCGGGCTTGGGTGCCCGGGCCTTCGTCTGACGCTACTGGCGATGGCGCCGCCGGTTGCTGGAAACCGGCCGCTGCGCAGTGCGGCTACCGCTTGTACTGCTGTTGGCTACCGCTTGTAGTTCGGTGCCTCCGCCGTGATCATGATGTCGTGCGGGTGGGACTCCTTGAGCCCGGCCCCGGTGATACGGACGAACTTGCCCTTTTCCTTGAGTTCGGCGATGGTGCGGGCGCCGGTGTAGAACATCGTCTGGCGCAGACCGCCGACCAGCTGGTGCGCGACGGCGGAGAGGGGGCCGCGGTACGGCACCTGTCCTTCGATGCCTTCGGGGATGAGCTTCTCGTCGTCCGGTACGTCGGCCTGGAAGTAGCGGTCCTTCGAGTAGGACGTGTTCTTGCCGCGGGTCTGCATGGCGCCCAGCGAACCCATGCCGCGGTAGGCCTTGAACTGCTTGCCGTTGACGAAGACCAAGTCACCCGGGCTTTCGGCAGCACCGGCGAGCAGCGACCCCAGCATCACGGTATCGGCGCCGGCAACCAAGGCCTTGCCGATATCGCCCGAGTACTGCAGACCGCCGTCGGCGATCAGCGGCACGCCGGCCGGAATAGCTGCCTTGGCGGACTCGTAGATCGCGGTCACCTGCGGCACGCCGACGCCGGCCACCACGCGGGTGGTGCAGATCGAGCCCGGGCCCACGCCCACCTTGATGGCATCGGCACCGGCGTCGATCAGGGCCTGGGCACCCTCGCGGGTGGCGGCCTGTCCGCCGATAATGTCCACATGAGCCGCGGCCGGATCCTTCTTTAGCCGAGCGATCATATCCAGCACACCGCTGCTGTGGCCGTTGGCCGTATCGACCACGAGGAGGTCGGCGCCGGCGTCGATCATGGCCATGCCGCGTTCGTAACCGTCGCCGAAGAAGCCGATAGCGGCGCCCACACGCAGACGGCCCTCATCGTCCTTGGTGGCCAGCGGGTACTGCTCGGCCTTGTCGAAGTCCTTGACCGTAATCAGGCCCTGAAGCATTCCGGCGTCGTCGACCAGCGGCAGCTTCTCGATCCGGTTCTTGCCCAGCAGTTCGATCACCTCGGGCCGGCTGATGCCGACCTTGCCGGTGATCAGTGGCATCGCGGTCATCACCTCATGCACTTTAGTGGTCGGGTAGTCCGCGCGCGGCACAAAGCGGGTATCGCGATTGGTGCAGATGCCAAGCAGCTTCCCGTCCGTGTCCACCACGGGCAGTCCGGACACGCGGTAGTTGAAGCAGAGTTCGTCCAGTTCGGCCAGGGTCGCGTCCGGGGAGATGGTCACCGGATTGGTGATCATGCCGGATTCGCTGCGCTTGACCCGGTCCACGTGCTCGGCCTGGTCCTGGATGGAAAGGTTGCGGTGGATTACCCCAAGACCGCCCTGACGTGCCATCGCGATGGCCATCCGGGACTCGGTCACGGTATCCATGGCCGCCGAGAGCAGCGGGGTCTGGACCGTAATGCGCTTGGACAACCGGGAGCTGGTGTCAGCCTCGGAAGGGATGACATCTGTCGGGCCGGGCAGCAGCAGCACGTCGTCGTAGGTCAAGCCCTCGAAGGCGAACGGGTTAAATTCTTGAGTCACTGTGCGGCCTTTCGGAGATACACCGGAATGGGGAGCGGCCAATGTCGCGGGGGGTTACCGGTACAGAGGTGGATAGTTACATCCTAAAACCATTTGCCACCCGGCTCTATTTCGTTCCCGCACCCATGTGGCGGAACTAACTCAACTTCGAACATTCAGGGCTTAAATGCGAAGGGGACCCGACCAGTGCGAACTGGCCGGATCCCCTTCTGCTGCTACTGGAACCGAAGCGCGGGCGCTGCGGTCTTAGTGGCTGTGCCCTGCATGGGCGTCCTCGTCCTCGGCCGGCTTGTCGACGACCAGAGTTTCGGTGGTCAGGACCAGCGCGGCAATGGATGCCGCGTTGACCAGCGCCGAACGGGTGACCTTGACCGGGTCGATGACGCCGGCAGCAACCAGGTCCTCGTACTTCCCGGTGGCGGCGTTGAAGCCGTTGTTGACCTCAAGCTCGCCCACCTTGGATACGACGACAAAGCCTTCGTATCCGGCGTTCTCGGCGATCCAGCGCAGCGGCTGGACCAGCGCGCGGCGGACAAGTCCGACGGCGGTGGCTGCGTCGCCTTCGAGAGCCAGAACGTTGGGATCGGTGTCCAGGGCCTGGGCTGCGTGGACCAGTGCGGAACCGCCGCCGGCCACGATGCCCTCTTCCAGGGCAGCACGCGTGGAGGACACTGCGTCCTCGATGCGGTGCTTCTTTTCCTTCATCTCAACTTCGGTGGCTGCGCCGACCTTGATAACGCCAATGCCGCCAGCCAGCTTGGCCAGACGTTCCTGCAGCTTCTCGCGGTCCCAATCGGAATCGGTGCGCTCGATCTCGGCGCGGATCTGCGCGACGCGGTCTGCAACATCGGATTCGGAGCCGGCACCGTCAACGATGGTGGTGGCGTCCTTGGTCACGGTGATGCGGCGTGCCGAACCCAGAACTTCCAGGCCGACCTGGTCCAGCTTCAGACCGAGGTCCGGAGAAACAACCTGGGCGCCGGTCAGGGTAGCAATGTCCTGCAGCATGGCCTTGCGGCGGTCGCCGAAGCCCGGAGCCTTGACGGCAACAACATTCAGGGTGCCGCGGATCTTGTTGACCACGAGGGTGGACAGGGCTTCGCCGTCGATGTCTTCGGCGATGATGAACAGCGGCTTGCCGGCCTGCAGCGCCTTCTCCAGCAGCGGCAGGAATTCCTGCACCGTGGAGATCTTTCCCTGGTTGATCAGGATCATGGCGTCTTCCAGGACAGCTTCCTGGCGTTCAGCGTCGGTGACGAAGTACGGCGACAGGTAGCCCTTGTCGAACTGCATGCCTTCGGTGAGGACGAGTTCGGTCTGCAGACCGGAGGCCTCCTCGATGGTGATGACGCCGTCCTTGCCGACCTGCTCGAAAGCCTTGGCCAGCAGCTCGCCAACCTCGGGGCTCTGGGCCGAGATGGTTGCCACTTCGGCAACCTTGCCCTCGACCTCGCGGGCGTTCTCCAGCAGACGTGCCGAGACTGCCTCGACAGCAACCTCGATGCCGCGCTTGAGGGCGCCGGGGGCTGCGCCTGCGGCTACATTGCGCAGGCCTTCCTTGACCAGGGCCTGGGCCAGGACGGTCGCCGTGGTGGTTCCGTCACCGGCGACGTCATTGGTCTTGGTGGCGACTTCCTTGGCCAGCTGTGCGCCAAGGTTCTCGTAGGCGTCCTCGAGTTCAACCTCGCGGGCGATGGTCACGCCGTCGTTGGTGATGGTGGGTGCGCCCCACTTCTTGTCCAGCACGACGTTGCGTCCGCGCGGGCCCAGGGTCACCTTGACGGTGTTGGCCAGCTTGTCGACGCCGGCTTCCAGAGCTTTGCGGGCGGCATCGTCAAACTTCAACTGCTTTGCCATTTATTAATTCTCCTTATTGGACCAAAAACCCCGGCCAGTTGCCTGGCCGGGGTCATCGGAAAACTACTTGACGACGATCGCCAGCACGTCGCGGGCGGAGAGTACGAGGTACTCCTGGCCGCTGTGCTTGACTTCGGTTCCGCCGTACTTGGAGTAGATAACGACGTCGCCCTCGGCTACATCGACCGGGACGCGGTTTCCGTTGTCGTCAACGCGGCCGGGGCCTACTGCGACAACTTCACCTTCCTGCGGCTTTTCCTTGGCGGTGTCCGGGATAACCAGGCCGGAAGCCGTGGTCTGCTCTGCTTCGAGCGGGCGGACAACAATACGATCCTCAAGAGGCTTAATAGAGACCGACACTCGGCTCTCTCCTTTGCATGAGCTACGAATAGGTTCTTTGGCCAAGGAATTTTCTGCCGTCGTCGCGGTGCCGGCAGGAGGTTCCTTGAGTAATTAGCACCCGCACGGGGAGAGTGCTAATAAGACTCTATGTGCCGGATTAGCACTCGGTCAAGGTGAGTGCCAAAAGCGTCGCAACGCCCCCTTGCGCGAGCCCCGCCATCAGCTCGTGGCACCGCCCCGCTACCGGTTCCAGCGCCAGCCGGAGTGCACCCTGATGGCACCGTCCGCCGTCGCTGTTTGGTGCTGTTGTTGCTTGAGGACATTTTTCTGCAGGAAAGTTGCCTAAGGCTAACCTAACTCGATACGGTTCGAAGGCGCGCAAGAATTAGCCAATCATTTTGTGATCTATTGCGGCGGGTACCGGGAGGTGCCCGAGCACCCGAATTTCCTGGAGCCATTTATGAATAAGTCAGTGAAGTCCCGCCTCCTGGCAGTCTCGGCCGTTGCCTCGCTGCTGGCGCTGAGCGCCTGCGGCCAGGACGTCGGGGCAGCCGACGCCGGTGCCAACGCGGAGACGATTACGGTTGAGCATGCGCAGGGCTCCACCGAGGTTCCGGCCAACCCGGAAACCGTCTACAGCTTTGACCTTGGCGCGCTGGACAGCCTGGATTCCCTCGGCGTAGAGGTTGACGGCGCTCCGACCGCACAGTACCCGGCGTCGCTGGCCAAGTACGGCGAGGATGCCGTCACCAAGATCGGTTCCATGAAGGAACCGGATTTCGAAGTGATCAGCGAAGGCGCTCCGGATCTGATCATCATTTCGGGCCGCACCGCCGGTGCCTACGAGGAACTGAGCAAGATCGCCCCGACCATCGACCTCAGCGTTGATGCCGCCGCACCGGTGGAGAGCTTCAAGGAAGTTTCCACCACGCTCGGCGAGATCTTCGGCAAGGAAGCCGAGGTCGAGAAGCAGCTGGCCGCGATCGATACCAAGATCGAGGAGACCAAGGCCGCCGCTGCCGATGCCGGCACCGGCCTGGTGGTGATGACCAGCGGCGGCGAACTCACCGCCTATGGCGCCGGTTCGCGCTTCGGTATCGTCCACGATGTCCTGCGCGTGGAGACCGCTGCCGACGTGAAGTCCGAAGGCTCCCACGGCGAGGCCATCTCCTTCGAGTACATCGCCGAGAAGAACCCGGCTCATCTCTTCGTGATCGACCGCGATGCGGCCATCGGCGAGGCTGCAGGCCAGGCCGCCGCCGCGGTCCTGGACAACGAACTGGTCGCCGGCACCGACGCCGCCAAGAACGACAACATCACCTACCTGGATTCCGCTTCCTGGTACCTGGTGGGCTACGGCCTGAACAACGTCGACTCCATGGTCGGCGCCGTACAGGCAGCACTGGTCAAGTAGTCAATACCGTTGCGGGCCGGCCCATCCGGCCCGCAACGGAAGACACCTACCATGGCTTCCTCGACGATGACCCGCTCCACCCCGGCAGTCTCCGGCCGGGTAGCTCTGGCACGCCCGCGCGGTTCCGGCGGCCAGTTGGCGGTGGCCGGTGCCGCCGTTATCGCCCTCGCGATTGCCAGCATGTTTGTTGGGGTCAGCGACGTTTCGCTGCCCGCGCTGCTCGCGGGCGACCAGACGGCGTGGGATATTTTCTGGATCAGCCGGGTGCCGCGGACCATCTCCGTCATCCTGGCGGGTATGGCCATGAGCGTTGCGGGCCTGATCATGCAGCTCATGGCGCGCAACAAATTCGTTGAACCCTCCACCGTGGGCACGGTTGAATCCGCGTCGCTGGGCATCCTCGTGGTCACGGTGGCCGTCCCCGGTGCCTCCCTGCTGGCAAAGATGTCCACGGCTACCGTTTTCGCGGCCGCCGGCACCGCGCTCTTCCTGCTGGTGCTGCGCCGGATACCGCTGCGCAACACGCTGCTGGTTCCCTTGGTGGGCATCATGCTGGGCGGCGTGATTGCGGCCATCACCACCTTCTTCGCCTACCGCTACGACCTGCTGCAGACGCTCAACAGCTGGATGATCGGCGACTTCTCCGGCGTGCTGCGCGGCCGCTACGAACTGCTTTGGATCGTCGCCGTGCTGACTTTGGTCGGCTACCTCTGCGCGGACCGCTTCACCATGGCCGGCATGGGCCAGGAGTTTTCCACCAACCTCGGGCTGAACTACAACCGCGTGATGACCCTCGGCCTGATCATTGTCTCGCTGATCAGCGCCGTCGTCGTCGTCAATATCGGGTCGATTCCGTTCCTCGGGCTGATCGTGCCGAACCTGGTGTCCATTATTTTTGGCGACAATGTCCGCCGGGCCGTACCCTGGGTGGCCGTTTTCGGCGCGGGGTTTGTCCTGGTCTGCGACATCATCGGCCGGACCATCCGCTTCCCCTACGAAATCCCCGTCGGCGTCATCGTCTCGGCGATCGGCAGCGCCATGTTCCTGTACCTGCTCCTTCGAAAGCGTGAACGCCGTGGTTAGCACCGGCCTCCCCACGGCTCTGACCCAGCATCAGCGCCGGCCCATCAAGGGCGTCTCCCCGAAGACGTGGATCATCGCCCTGTCGGTGCTGGCCGCGGCCCTGGTGGCGGCCTTCATGCTGATCGACCTGCGCGGCAACATCGGCTACATCCTCCCCCGCCGGGCGATCAAAGTGGGCTCGATGATCCTGGTGGCCTACGCCGTTGGGGTCTCCACCGTGCTGTTCCAGACCGTCACCTCCAACCGGATCCTCACGCCGTCGATCATGGGTTTTGATGCCCTCTACATGCTAATCCAGACCGGGCTGACGTTCGCCATCGGCGGCCAGGCGCTGCTGACCATGGGCGCCCCGGCGCGCTTTGTCATCGAAGTGGCCCTCATGGTGGCGTTCTCCTTCCTGCTCTACCGCTGGCTGTTCACCGGCGGGGGCAAGAGCCTGCACCTGATGCTGCTGGTGGGCATTGTCTTCGGCACCATGTTCCGCGGCATCTCCTCCCTGCTGCAGCGGCTGATCGATCCCAGCGAGTTCATCATCCTGCAGGACCTCTTCTTCGCCAGCTTCAACAACGTGGACGGGCTGCTGCTGCTCGTTTCCGCGCTGGCCGTCGCCGCAGTCAGCACGCTGGCCTGGCGCATGCGCCACCAGCTGGACGTGCTCTCGCTGGGCCGCGAAACCGCGATCAACCTCGGCGTGGACCACAAGCGGTCCGTCATCTCGGTCTTGATCATCTGCTCGGTCCTGGTGGCCGTGTCCACCGCGTTGGTCGGCCCGATCACGTTCTTCGGGCTGCTGGTGGCCAGCCTGGCCTACCAGCTGTGCTCACACTTCCGGCACACCTCAGTGCTGGCCATCGCCGTCCTGCTCGGCATCATCGCCCTGGTGGGCGGCCAGCTGGTGCTGGAGCAGGTCTTCGCCTTCGACACGGCGCTGAGCATCGTCATTGAATTTGTGGGCGGCATCGTCTTCATCGCCCTGCTGCTGAAAGGCAAAGTCAAATGATCCACGTCTCCGGCGTCTCCAAGCGCTACGGCACCCAGACCGTCGTCGACGACGTCAGCTGCTACATCAAGGACGGCGGCATCACCTCGATCATCGGCCCCAACGGCGCCGGGAAATCCACGCTGCTGTCCATGATCAGCCGGCTGCTGGACATGGACGCCGGCTCCGTCACCATCGATGGTCTCGACGTCAACGACACCCCTGGCCGGGAACTCGCGCGGAAAATGGCCATCCTGCGGCAGGACAACCAGCTCACGGTCCGGCTGACGGTGCGCGATCTGGTGGGTTTCGGACGCTTCCCGCACCATGGCGGGCGGCCCCGTATGGAGGACAAGGCGTACATTGACCAGGCACTGGAGTACCTGGATCTGGGCGCCCTGGCGGACAAGTTCGTGGACGAACTCTCCGGCGGCCAGCGCCAGCGCGCGTTCATTGCCATGGTGCTCGCGCAGGACACCGACTACCTGCTGCTCGATGAGCCGCTGAACAACCTGGACATGAAGCACGCGGTGGAGATGATGCGCCTGCTCCGGCGTTTGACGGACGAGCTAGGCAAGACGGTGGTCCTGGTCATCCACGACATCAACTTCGCCTCATGCTATTCGGACAACATTGTGGCCATGCGCGATGGCCAGCTGGTGCATCAGGGCGCGCCCGCGCAGATCATGCAGCCGGAGGTGCTGCGCGATGTCTACGAGATCGACATCCGTATCGAGGAGATCGAGGGCAACCGGATCGGCGTCTATTTCGCCTAAGTCACCCTGTGCTAAGGACAGCCGCCCGCCGTCGTTATTTCAGGCTTTGAGCACTGACAGGACGTTTCCCGCCGGGTCCGTGAACCAGGCGATGTCCGGACCGTTGCCGCGCATGATCCCCTTGGCGTCCGTGGGAAGATCCGGGCTGGCATAGATATCCGTCTTCACCCCGGCCCGGTTGAGCTCGTCCACGGCGGCTTCGACATCGTCCACGACGAAGTTCAGGACGGTGAAGGAAGCAGGCTCGTGATTCTCTTTGGGGTAGATCATGACGGTGGCTCCGCCCGGTATCGTCACCTCCACCGTGCCCATGTCCCCGTCCTGGACAGAAAGGCCGAGGGTCTGGCCATAGAAATTTTTCGCTGCAGCTGTGTCATTGACGCTGAAGCTGCTGACCGCTTGCTTGGCAGTGAACACGGTGTTCTCCCTTGAGGACGGATAACTGGACATTACCCAGCTTGGCACCGCGGCGGCGGGTTTGCCATACCACGGGCGGCGCGTTTCTGCCCGGCGCCTTTCGGCCACGTGGTGCCCCTCGATCTTCTCTCTGAAGGCTCCTACCATGGAACAAGGAGACGCCGCGGGCTGTCTCCCCTTGACACGGAGGACAGCATGGTCAGGTTGGAATCGGCCACTGCGGATGCTGCCACGGCCAGGGCCATAGCTGATTCCCGCCTGCGCCCGCTCCCGCCCCAACTGCTCGAAGAACTGCTGACCGGCAGCTCGCTGGCAACGGTGAGTGCCGGGGCGGTAATCCATCATGCCGGCGATACCACCGCACACTTCGAGCTCGTGGTCGCCGGGCTGGCAAAGATCTTCGTGACTGCCCCCGATGGCAAAACGGCCACGGTCCGGTACTGCCGGAGCGGATCGCTGATCGGTGTGGTCTCGTTGTTCAGCGACGACTTCAGCATGCCGGCAACGGGGCTTGCGCTCACGGACATGAAACTGCTGCAGTTCTCCCCGGCAATGGTCCGACAAGCGACGGCGCGCGACAGCCGCGTGGCCGTGGCCCTCATCCGTGAGCTCAACGACCGGGTGCTTCATTTCATCGCGGAAACTCCGGGAGCTGCCTTCACCTCCGTCCGCCAGCGGGTGGCACGGCACCTGCTGGATCTTGCCGGTCCCGGCGGTCCGTCCGGCCGGCTGTCCCCTTCCCCGCACGAAACCGGAAACCTTGGAGCGGGAAACCGCCAGTTCGCCGTGACGACCAGCCAGCGGGAGCTTGCCGAGGCCGTAGGATCCGCCCGGGAAGTTGTCGTACGGATTCTCCGCGAACTTCGTGAAAGCGGGACAGTCCGTACTGAACGGGACCGAATCGTGATTCTCGAACCGGAAAGGCTCATCGAACTGAGCAAATGGAACCCAGGTTACTGACATGCGGACAGAAGAAGCGCACCATCAAAGCATGACGACAACAACAGGTCCGGTGCACGCAGCGGAACCCACGGCCAGCAGCACGCCACGGCCGCACGTTGCGGAACCCACCACCGGCGATTTCAGCCGGGATGAGGTGCTGCTGGCCTCCCGCAACCACGCAATGCCGTTGGAACTGCTGCACTGGGACCGGACGCCGGCAGGCATGCACTTTCTGGTCATGCACTGGGATGTTCCGATGGTCGATCCGGTGGCCTGGCGCCTGAAAATCGGTGGAGCGGTCGCCGAGCCAGTAGAGTTCTCGCTGGCTGATCTGCGTGCCCGGGACAGGATGTCCTTGGGGGTCACCATTGAATGCGCAGGCAACGGCCGGAGCTTGTTGCAACCGCGCCCGGTATCACAGCCTTGGGTCCATGGGGGTGTTAGCACGGCTGAGTGGACGGGCACCCCGCTCGTAGGCCTGATGGACGAAGCCGGGCTGCGGCCGGACGCTGTGGAGCTGGTTTTCAGCGGACTGGACCGCGGATTTCAGGGCGGAGCGGCGCACGCGTATGAACGCAGTCTGCCCGTACGCACCGCCGTCTCCGGTGATGTCCTGCTCGCCTACGAAATGAACGGCCAGCCGCTCCCGCCGCAGCACGGCTTTCCCCTTCGTCTGGTCGTTCCCTGCTGGTACGGCATGGCGAGCGTGAAGTGGCTGCACCGCATCGACGCCGTCACCCAGGCTTTCGAGGGGTTCCAGCAGCGTTTTGCCTACCGTTTGCAGCAGGACGCCGATGATCCGGGCGAACCGGTCACGCGGATACGTGTCCGCTCGCTCATGGCTCCCCCGGGCATTCCCGATTTTATGTCCCGCCGGCCCATTGTTCCCGCCGGCGCGACCAAACTCGTGGGCCGGGCCTGGTCCGGCTACGGCCTCATCAAGTCTGTCCAGGTGGGCGTCGATGGGCGGTGGCTACCGGCGCAGCTGGACGAGCAGGATGGCAGGCACGCCTGGCGGGGCTGGTCCTGCTTCTGGCAGGCCGAAGAGGGCGATCACGAATTGATCTGCCGTGCCGAAGACGACGCAGGGAACATCCAGCCGCTGGAACCGGAGTGGAACTACCAGGGCATGGCCAACAACGCGGTCCAGCGGTTGCAGGTCACCGTGCTGCCATCGATTTCCGACGGAACGGCATTGCCTTAGCCTTCTTTCACACGACGGAAAAACCGGGTGGCAGAGTCGTCCGGCCGGTCAATGCCAGCAACAACAGGCTGCCCTCGCCACGCGCGGCGGCAATTTCCACCGCCACCTTCATCGCCGCCTTCTCCACGTCAGAAGACAACGACGCCGGAACGCCGCAGGCGGCAGCCAGATCCAGGCTGTGTACCGCCAGCTCGAAAATCCTGGTTGGGAGGTAGTCGCTTAGCCGCATCCCGCCTGCTATCGTCTCGATGACGCGGTCCGAGACTAGCGGCACCACATTCCCAGCTGCGCCAGCAGCCGGTCCACGGTCTCAAGGGGCTTCGCTCCCAGATCCTCCCCGGCCGCCACCGCCCTGGCGGTAATGTCAGGCGACGAGGTGAAGTCCAGCCCGGAGTAGTATTCGGCGGTGGATCCGACGTCAATATTTTGAGCCGGCCGCTCCAGATAGGTCAGGACCGTAATCAGCGCACGGCTGGTATGTCCGGCCAGCGTCCGCACGTTCCAGTCGCCCAGCCCCGGCTCGTCCCAGGCACTGTCCGGGATCCCGGCGAGCACCTCGCGAAAGTGCCGTGCCGCCTCTAGGTATGTTGCCGCTCCCTGAATCATGGCCTCATCATGCCACCGTGAGGGAGCCTCCGGACATCCGGAGACTGGAATCCTACGCTCCCATGCCGTTCAGCGTCTGCTGGGGAGCAGTCACTGCCTGGTGGATGAAACGGACCAAGGTATTCCAAACGACGGCGGACGGCTCAGGTTCCAGCGTGACGTCGCCGGCCTTGGTTCCTACTCGGTAATGCCCGGCGGATCCGGCGTTCAACCAGCTGTGGCCGGACTGCGACCCGGAACGCCGGATATTCCACGCGGTCCAGGGTTGGTGCCACATTCGAAACCAGGCTCCATCGGCATCGGCCGGGGCAGGTTCCGCTGCCGAGGCAAGTCGGGCATAAAACTGCTTCGGCTGCAGGGAGCGCAGATCGCCGTGCGTTGTCCAGGCGGGCCCGATTGAACACCACGAGGCTATGGCCATCGGCAGCTGCGCAACCGTGACGAGATCAAGCGCCAGCTGGTTGGGACCGATGCCCACAGTCTCCGCGGTGAACGGAGAGGGGCCGGCCGCTAGTATCGCCAGTCCGCCTCCTGCCCAGATCTGCATGCCCGTATTCATCTCTTCTCGCTGGGCCGCAATGGATAGACCGAATTCGAACTCACGCCAGGGCGTTGCAAACGCCTTTCCCGAGGAAGTCAGCTGCCCCTTCTCGTCGGCGTAACCAGAAGCGGACAGCTCGGCGATCTCGTACTTCTTACCGCCCCGCTGGAACCGGCCGACAGCCCCACTATCCGCAATGGATTCGAACAGCTGAACCGTGCTGGTGCCCAGAACAGGCCCCTTGGAACGGTACGGCTGGGCAGAAGCGACGCGGGACAGATCTTCGAGTTGGGAACCCGACCGTGCTGATGCGAAAGCATCAAGACGAGGCTCGCGGGGAGCAATACTGTCCAGGGTCTCCACTACGCTGCCACTCCTTCGCGATCGGTTCCCCGAAATTCGAGACCACCGATCATGTGGTCGAACAATGGCTCCATGCCAACCAGTTGCTCGACGGTGTAGCTCGCGGTCAGCTCCACGGCGTCACCAGCCACCAGCCAAAGCCACCGGTCCACACAGATTGTCTGGTCGTTGGCCTGGTACACGAACTTCTGCTTGCGCCCGCGCAGGTCTTGTTTGAGCGCCTCCTCATTGGCGATGACATGGACGTCGTCCCAAAGCTTCATCGTCGAGGCCAAGGCGGCAGTGGCCATCCTGGTCAATGTCACTGCGTTTGCAGGTTCAACCCGCGCCACCAGATTCGGCCGGAAAACACCGTGGGGAACCGGCGGATGTGCCAGCACCAGAGCAGCCTGCGGTTCCTGAAGCCGCTCCCAATTGCTCAGACGCGGCATTGAAAACCTGTCAATGCTTTCCCAGACCCACTCGCTTCCACCACTCATGGCTGTTCCTCACGTTTCAGGGACGTGCCGCCATCGTCGGACGGACGCAGATACTTCAGGGAATATGCATCCTCACCGCGTTTGCTCCTGTCATCCAGCTCCTTGATCCAGGTTGGTTGCATGAACCGAGGCATCCAGAAACAGCCCACGAGCCCAATGACCAGGCAGGCGGTGTTGAGCAGGGACAAGATTCCGGGAAGGACCGGAATGTCCCAGGACAGCCACCAATCACCGAACGGCAACGTCGCCATCCAGGCACCGATGTATGTTGCTGCCAGACCGCCTTGCCCCGGCAGGAAGCCGTCCACCACCAACAGCACCGGCCACTTATTGGTGTACATCCCGAGACCGCACACCAGTAGGAAAAGCCCGAGCGGCAATAAGAACAGAAGTAGCGCAGGTGAAAACACAGGTGCCTAACTATTTTTGAAGGAGAGGGGCGAGGAGTCCGGTACTTCCACCGTACCGTTCCGGAGAGTGACCAGATTAGCCGAAAACGGCATTCCAACCGTCGGAAACCAGGTCTTTGGCACCGTCGTAGAGTTCCACGGCTCCGTCCGCTGCCTGATCCTTGATGCTCTTTCCACCCAGCCAATCCGGAAGTTCGACATCTGACGCGTAGGAGACGAACATTCCGACGCCGAATCCCACAACGGTTCCGACCGGACCGCCAATCGCCGTTCCCACGGCCGCTCCTGCCAACCCGGCTCCAAGATCCACAGTTGTCTTTGCTGCGGTCTTGACCGTACCAACCTCGTTAGCCCGGAACTCACGATCGCTCTCCGACATCGAGGGATTTTCCTGCAGCAGGTTGTTGTATTCCTTCGCTCGCTCATCCGCAAAAGTCACGCCGGCCATGACGACGCCAAGAGCCAGTCCACCTGCCTTGATCCCTTTAAGCTCGTTCGGCAACTGGCTGAACCTTGGTCGTTCAGAAGCGGAAAGATCAGGCTTCCAATTGCTCCGGTCCGCATCAACTTTCTTGCTGTACCAGTCGAAACGATCGTAGAACTTCTTGTTGACTTCCGGACGCCAATCCATTTTGGTTCCATAGGTCGTCCGCCAGTACCGCTCCTGCTTGGTGCGCCCGTAGTCCGGATGCTCCGGATCATGAACACTGATTTCACGCCCATCGATGCGCAGGAATCTGTTGCCCGCTCTTTCCGCTGCGTTCAACGTGTCCGGGTCGATTGGGGTGAAGCGGTAGTCCTGCCACGGAACCGGCACCGTCCGGTAAGCCTCTACCTCAACCGATTTGAAGGTGTACAGACTGCCGTAGTTGCCCGTGGCTGCCGGAATCAGCGCGAAATTCGGCCCGGCCAGAGCGCCCATGTCGGACCTCGGGCCGCCGTTGATGGCCATAATGGCAGAGACACAGGCTGTCTCAAGTTCCTGATACCGGTAAACCAGGTCCTGGATCCGAAAGTCCAACTGCGCCTCGGCCAACGGCAGAACCTCCGAGTCAGGGTCCGACGGATCCACGCGGGGCGGGTCGTTCCGGAACTCCTGGACATCCAACAACAGTGCTCGTCGGGTCTCCAACAGCCTTTCCACGCCGGAAGAAAAGGTTTCCAATGCCTTCTTGGCGTCCTCGGCGGCTGTCTTGACCGCCTCCCCGTGCGGAGTGATGTTCCGGAATACCGTCAGGACATCATTTTGTTCGGGTGCTTCGTAATGGCGCTCCAGGAACGACCACGTTGTGGCAACACTTCCCACAGCGGTGTCGACAGCCGCCCCTTGTTTCGCGATGGCTCCGGCTGCCGCGTTAATAGCGGACGGGGCAGGCCAGTCCTGCAATGGGCTCGCATCCAGTGCCATGCTACTTTTTCGCGTCCTCGACGCTAATGTCCGGCAAATCCGTGACCCGTTTCCGACTGTTCTCTGCCATGGCCTCATCACCGATAACGTAGGCGTTGACGGCTCCCCGCACACCGCCTGCCGCGTTCTCGATCCGTGTGGTGGCGGCCTCGCATTGAACGGCCAGCACGTTATTCCAAAGATCGATCAGGGCACTGCCGATCTGGCGGCTCTTGCAGGCCTCGACGGCGTTATCGACCTCGTCGCTGAGGTTGGACCTCTTGGTTGCAATGTCCTCCGCCTCGATCTCGACGTTGGTCAGGATGCCCTGGCACGCTGCCGTGTTGATGTCGTATCCATTCAATGCCATGAAATCTCCCCGTCGGTGCTTCTCCCGCTGATAGACGTTAGCGGACCTGTTGTCTTGCCGCGATGGGGAGAACTACCCGTGTCCGACCGACGGCACGCGCTGGTCTAGGCTTGAAAGCATGGCATCCGAGAACTCCGCCGAGAATATTGCTCCCATCCTCACGCCGGAAGGCTGGGAGTTGCTGAACTCCCTGGAGCCGTATTCGGAAGCGGACAGCCTCAAGACCAGCACGGCGCTGCGCAAGGCCGGCCACTCCCCGGAACTGGTCGCGGCCGCGCTGACCCAGTCCAAACTGCGGGCCAAGGCCGCCACCAAGTTCGGCCCTTTCGCCGAGCAGATGCTGTTCACCAAGGCGGGCCTGGAACAGGCAACCCGGCTCAACATCGCGGCGCTGCATGCCCAGCGGTTCGTCCAGGCCGGCGTCGAGCACGTCGCGGACCTTGGCTGCGGGATCGGCGCGGACGCGCTCGCGCTGGCCACGCTGGAACGGAAGGTCACCGCCGTCGAACGTGATGAAACCACCGCCGCGGTGGCCACCATTAACCTCATGCCCTGGCCCAATGCCACCGTCGTTAACGCCGATGCGGAGCAGGTGGACCTGAACGGCGTCGACGGCGTCTGGCTGGATCCTGCAAGACGAACGACGACGACGTCCGGCACCACGCGCTTGTTCGATCCCGAAGCCTTCTCACCGCCGCTGTCCTTCGTCGAAAAACTGGCTGACCAGGGCCTTCCGGTCGGCGTCAAGATGGGCCCTGGCATTCCGCATGACGCACTGCCGGCGGACTGCGAGGCCCAGTGGGTTTCGGTGGACGGCGACGTGACGGAGGCGACCTTGTGGTTCAATAGCCTGGCCCGCCCGGGTGTCCGGCGGGCCGCCCTGGTCATCTCAAACGGCGGTTCGGCTGAGCTCACCAGTGACATCGGCTACGTGCCCGCGGAGCAGGATGTGTCGGTTGGACCGGCCGAGGGCTACCTGTATGAACCGGACGGCGCCGTGATCCGGGCGGGGCTGGTGGCTGACGTGGCACGGCAGCTCGGCGGGCATCTGCTCGATGAGCACATCGCCTACTTCTGCGCGCCGGACCTGCTGGAGACTCCGTTCGCCCGTGCCTACAAGGTGCTGGAGGTCCGCCCGTACAACGTCAAGAAGCTCAAGGCGTGGGTGAAGGCCAGCAGAATCGGCACCTTGGAAATCAAGAAGCGCGGCACCTCGGTCACGCCGGAAGAACTGCGCAAGACCCTGCTCACGGGTTCCGGCAAGGGACCAAACAAGGCCACGCTGGTACTGACCCGCATGGGCGAGGAGCGCGTGGCCATTGTCGTCGAGCCCATCCCGCCTGCCGGCCACCGCAGCCGAAGCCGCAGCGCCCGGCCGTAAACTCCGAGTTTCGCCTTGCGCCCGGCCGTAACCTGCGGCCAGTGCTATCCGCAGCTGCTGTTAGCTGCGGCCGGTGCTATCCGCAGCCAGTGCCGGTTTCGTATTCGCCGACATCCACCGGCAGGGTCCCGGGCGCGCCGGTCTCACCGGTGAGGTAATCCAGCAGCGCTTCGAAGGCTGCCGGGGTGTCTCCGAAGAGCGCGGCCTTTACTTCGGCTGAGGACAGTTCCAACCCCCACGGCGCATCCAGCGAAACAACAATGTCCCCGGTTCCGCTCTCGGGCCCGGCCAGCAGGGTGACCGTTGGCCCCGAGCCTACCGTCAGCCCGCGCGCCTCAGCGGCAGCCGCCAGCCGCTGGTTGGCGGCCGGGTCTGCACCCTGGATGGTCAGCGAGCCGTCCAACTGGTCCTCGCGCGAGCACTGTCCGGTCAGAACGGTCAGCGCGGCGGCCGAGGCTTCCTGCGAGTCCTGCGCGTGGGTACCGATCTCCGCGAGCGACGGCGTTTGCGCGATGGACTTCTGCCACAGCTGCATGGTGACTACCCGGGTGGCGGCTTCATCCAGTCGCTCCTCGGCCAGCGTGCCGTCCTCCACCGCGGCAAGAATCGCGGCGTGCGCGGCATACGGGTCTGTAGGCATCAGCAGCAGATCGGCGCCGGCGGCGAGCGCCATCGGAGCAGCCTGGCCGCCCGGGTACTGGTTCTCCACCGCGCCCATGTTCAGCGCATCCGTGATGATGACGCCTTCAAACCCCAGCTCCCGCAGCGCCTGGTAGCTCGGTGCCGACAGCGACGACGGAATACCCGGTTCCAGCGCGGGGACGGCAATGTGGCCCATCATCATCACCGGGGCCCCGGCGTCGATCGCCGCTTTGAACGGCTTCCAGTCCCGCGACTGCAGTTCCGCCACGGAGGCGTCCTGCACCGGCAGAGCCAGATGCGAATCCGTGGTCACGGAGCCATGGCCCGGGAAGTGCTTCACGCTGGGCATGACCCCGGCCTTCTCGAAGCCCTCCAGCAGCGCCGGGGCCTGCGCCGAGGCTCGTTCCGGGTCGCTGCCCAGGGACCGGGCGCCGATGGTCGGATCCGCCGGTCCGATCGTCAGGTCCAGCCCCGGCGCGTGGTCCATAGTGAAGCCGAGCGCGGCCAGTTCGGTGGCCATCGCCGCCATGGAGTCCCGCGAGACAGCCTCATCCGCCGCGGCACCGTAGGTCATCGGTGTGGGCCACTCGGTCAGCGGCGCGCCCAGCCGGGCCACCATGCCGCCTTCCTGGTCTACCGAGATGATTCCGGGCCAGTCCCGCGCGTTGAACATTGCGTCCTGCAGCGACTTGTTGATCTGCGCCATGGCCGCCACGTCCACCGTGCCCTCTGCGGTCAGCGGGACGTTATCGCCCATGATGATGCTGCCGCCCAGATGCAGTTCCTCAATGGCGGCCAACTGCGGTGCCGGATCCGTTCCGGAGTAGAAGGACACCATGACCTGCCCGGCCTTTTCTTCAAGGCTCATCGCCTCGACGGCGGCAGCGGCGTCGTCGTAATGATCTTGGTTCGGCCCCCAGGACAGCGCGGACGCTTCGGTGGGCGCGGCAACGGACGACGGCGGCGCCGAGCTGCCGCCTTTGGGTGCGGGGCCGGGGGCGGTACAGGAGGAAATGAGGAGTGCGGACGTGGCCGCCAACACACCCAGCGCCAGACGCCGGGAACCGAACTTTTTCACGTCTTTGACGGTACCACTGCCGTAGAATCTGACTTGGGTTCTCTGCCGCAAGCCGCGTGACGGGAGCACAGCCGGGGCGCACCCGGCAAGCCGCGCAGATCAGGAGTCAGTTTGAATATCGAGTTCGCACCGTCCGCCCAGTCCACCCTCGGTGTCGAGTGGGAACTGGCGCTGGTGGACGGCCGGAGCGGCGAGCTGGTGTCCGCGGCCTCCGAGGTGCTGCGCAACGTCGCTGCCAGCCATCCCGAGCTCAAGGACGACGACGAGCACCCCCACATCAAGCAGGAGCTGCTGCTGAACACGGTGGAACTCGTCACGGGCATCTGCACATCGGTGGAGCAGGCCAAGGGCGAACTTAGCGATGCCCTGACGGCGGTCCGCGATGTGACGGATCCGATGGGCGTGGAGCTGTTCTGCGCCGGCAGCCACCCCTTTGCCGCGCCGCGGTCCCAGCCGGTGACGGACAAGGAACGCTATGCCAAGCTGATCGACCGGACCCAGTGGTGGGGCCAGCAGATGGTGATCTACGGCGTGCATGTCCACGTGGGCCTGGACCACCGGGACAAGGCTTTGCCCGTGCTGGACGGCCTGGTCAACTACTTCCCGCACTTCCAGGCACTGTCCGCATCGTCCCCCTTCTGGGGCGGCGAAGATACCGGCTATGCCTCGCAGCGCGCGCTGATGTTCCAGCAGTTGCCGACGGCCGGCCTGCCGTTCCAGTTCCCCGCCTGGGCCAACTACGAAGACTATGTGCAGGACATGTTCAACACCGGGGTGATCGACACACTCAGCGAGATCCGCTGGGACGTCCGCCCGGTGGCCGCCCTGGGCACCATCGAGATGCGCATCTGCGACGGCATGTCCTCGCTGCAGGATGTCGGCGCCATCGCCGCGCTGACCCAGTGCCTGGTGGACGAGTTCTCCACCGTGCTCGACGACGGCTGGGCCATCCCCACCATGCCCCCGTGGCATGTGCAGGAGAACAAGTGGCGCGCGGCCCGCTACGGCATGGAGGCGATCGTCATCCTCGACGGCGCCGGCAAGGAAAAGCTGGTCACCGAGCACCTGCGCGAAGACGTGCTCAACCGGCTGGAACCGGTGGCAAAGAAGCTCGGCTGCAGCAACGAACTGGCGGACGTGGAGAAGATCATCGAGCGCGGCGCCGGCTACCAGCGCCAGCGCCGGATTGCGGCAGAGAACGACGGCGACCTGCGCGCCGTCGTGCTCGATGTGGTCCGGCAGATGCGCGGCGAAGCCTAGCTACCGCCGCCTGCTCAATCGAGGAAGCAGATAACGCCCTTCCCAAGGCCGGGAAGGGCGTTATCTGCTTCCTCGATTGAGGGGTAACGGGGAGAGGCGGGTCTACAGGTGGACGCTGGTAACCGGCATGGAGGAATCCGGGGCGAAATCGATCCCGGACGGTTCTCCCCCGGCCATGACGATCTGCGAGCCCAGTGCCGCGACCATGGCCCCGTTGTCCGTGCAGAGGTTGATCGGCGGGACGCGCAGCGTGATCCCGTTGGCCGCACAGCGTTCCGCGGTCAGCTCGCGCAGGCGTGAATTGGCAGCCACTCCCCCGCCGAGCAGCAGGTTGGTGATGCCCTGTTCGGTGCAGGCGAGCATGGCCTTGGCGGTGATGACGTCCACCACTGCTTCTTGGAAGGACGCGGCGATGTCGGCCACCGGAACCTCCTGGCCGGCCGCCTCGAACTGCTCCACCGCGCGGGCCACGGCGGTCTTCAGCCCGGAAAAGGACCAGTCGTAGCGGTGCCGCCCGGGCTGCTCGGCCGAGCCCATGTACTTGGGCTGGCTCAGGCCGCGGGGGAAACGGATGGCCTTGGGATTCCCCTCCTTGGCCAGCTTGTCGATCACCGGTCCGCCCGGGTAACCCAGGCCGAGGATGCGGGCCACCTTGTCATAGGCTTCGCCGGCGGCGTCGTCGATGGTGGAGCCGAGCAGTTCGACGTCGTCGGTAATGGACTTCACTCGCAGGATCTCCGTATGGCCGCCGGAAACCAGCAGCGCGCCGAGGTTTTCGGGCAATTCGCCGCCGTCCAGCAGGCCCACGCCAACGTGCGCTACCAAGTGGTTGATCGCGTAGAGCGGTTTGCCCGTGGCGACGGCGAGCGCCTTGGCCGCACAGACTCCCACCATCAGTGCACCTGCCAAACCCGGGCCGGACGTCACGGCCAAAGCGTCGACTTCGTCCAGGGTCACCCCGGCTTCATCCAGCGCCTGCTGGAGCGTGGGGACAAAGGCATCCAAATGGGCGCGCGAGGCGATCTCCGGGATCACGCCGCCGAATCGCACGTGTTCCTCCATCGAGGAGGAGACGGTGTTGGTCAGCAGGGTGTCACCGCGGACTATGCCTACACCGGTTTCGTCGCAGGAGGACTCGATGCCCAGTACCAGCGGTTCGCTGCGGTTCATGGGGTCTCCTCCGAAGTGGTCGAGGTCGTCGTCGTGGACGTGGTCGTTTCAAGCTGTGCGCCGGGCGCTCCGGTCCAGCCGGCCAGTTCCAGCCGCATGATCAGCGCATCCGCGCCGTCGCGGTAGTAGCGCGGGCGGCGGTGGATCTGTTCGAACCCGAACCATTGGTACAGCCGCTGCGCCCGCGGGTTGTCCGCCCGGACCTCGAGCAGCACGTCCTTGGCCTTGCGCCGCGCGGCCTCCTCGATCAGACGGGTCAGCATCAGGCTGCCGATCCCCTGCCCTTCCCGCTCCGGCACCACGGCGATGGTCTGCACGTCCGCGATCGGCTCGATGCACATCAGTCCGGCGTACGCGATCACCGTCCCAGCTGGATCGACGGCGACATAGTAGCTCCGGGTTTCGGGCTGGGACAGCTCGTCGAAGAACATCTGGGTGGGCCAAGCGTCCATGGGAAACAGGCTCTGCTCCAGGGCGTCGACCTCAGGAATGTCGGCCTCGGTCATCGGGCGGATGCCTCCGCGCTGTATGGCCCTGTCCGCCGCCTTCACAGCGCACGCTTCCGCGGCCCGGGGACCTTGGCATCGGATTCGCGCAGGTACAGCGGCGTGGTTTCCAGCAGGGGCAGACCCCGTGTCAGCTTGACGACGGCGGTGCGGCCGAGCGCTTCGGCGGTCGGTTGGATGCCGCTGAAGTCCGGGACGGCGTGCAGCTGGTCCGGATAGATGCCCGCGCCCTTGCCGTAGGCCGGCAGCTCCGGCACGTCCGCCGGCGCGGAGACGTGCGGGCCGTCCAGCAGTTCGAGGGTTCCGCCGGTGCTGCGGTACCGCGCCCAGTAGACTTCCTTGCGTCGCGCGTCCGTGGCCACGATGAACTCGTCGATCCCCAACCGCCAGGCATCCAGCGCTGCCTCCGCGGCGATGGCATCCAGACTCATCACCCCGTGCAGGGGCTTGTTCCAGGCGAAAGCCAGCGATCTGGCGGTAGCGATGCCGGAGCGAAGGCCGGTGAACGGTCCCGGCCCCACGCCCACGACCAAGGCGTCGATGTCGGCGGCGGTGACGTCCGCCGTCGTGAGTATTTCCCGGATGCCGGGGGCCAGGACCTCGGCATGGGTCCGGGTGTCCTCGGTGGTGAATGCCTGCAGGGTCTCTCCGTCTCCGGTGATGAGAGCCGCGCTGGCAATGGCGGAGGTATCGATGGAGAGAATCAGCACCAGACCATTTTACGTGGTTTAGCCGTCGCCCTGCTGCCGTGCGGGCAGCTCTTCGTTCTGCTCGGTTGCCCGCACCCATGCCGGACGCATAAAACGCGGAAGCCAGGCAAGGCTAAGCAGCGAAATCAGCATGCCAACGATGGCGGGAATGACTATCGCGGCCACCACCGTCTTGGCCGCACCGGCTCCAGCAAGCCACGCCGCCGCGGGCGCCAGCACGAATGCAATTCCCCCGTAGAACAAGCCAAGCCCAGGGTAGCTGCGTATGCCTGGGATCAGGCCGCCGTACGCGAGCCACCTGCGCCAGCGGCCAGAGTAGGCCCTCCAACCGGCAAACACCATCGCCGCACCTGCCGCGATGGCGGCTAATCCCACAGAGACATCCACGCGCTCTTGATCCCTTCACCGCTGTTGCTTAGTAATACCGTTCCTGGAACCGCGCGTCTTCCACGGCGTCGCGCAGGGTGTGCCAAACCAGGGAGGAGGGCTGCGGAGCCAGCTGCACATCGCCGTCGTTATTCAGGCCAAAGAGGAAATGTCCGGCGGCCCCGGCGTTGATGAAACCACGGCGGAATCTCTCCCGGCCTACGGTGACTACCCAGACGAACCAGGGCTCGGGCCACAATCGGCGCAGCTGGCCGTCCGCGTTGGAAGGCACGGGCACCTTCGCATTCCGGAGCCTGCGCTCGAACAGGCCGCGGGTGACGGTGTCAATGGTGCCGGCTGTTCCGGTACTGGACCACGCCGGGGCAAGCCCGGACCAGGCGGCCATGACGGAAGCCGCATCGTCCACTCCTGCGACATCCAGCTGGACCATAGTTCCGCGGTCGCCGGATTCGTACCCGCGCAGCAGGGCACCGGCTGAGGTTCCGGCAACCACGGCGGTCCAGCGGCCGCCGATCCACAGCCGCAGGCTTGTCCGCTTCCCCAAATGCCAACCATCAATGCGGGCCGTTGTTCGGGCGGCCAGGACAGCGTGGCGAAAGAACCTGCTGTCCGCCGTGTAGGTGCCGCGCGGATTGGTGAAGCCCCAGCTGGCAAACTCGCGGGCAATATCCGGCCGGCGCAGTGCCGCAACCCGGCCGAATCTGGCCGAGCCGCGGGAGGCACTGTTAATCAAGACTTCAGCCGCGTCCGCCGAAAGCCACGGCCCGGTGGAAAAGTAGCCCTGGCGTCTGGCGAGGGAAGCCAGGTCTTCGAGCGCCGGCGCTGTAGGGCCAGAAGGCCGCCCGCCGGCTGCCTTGGCCGGCAACTCCGGCTGCATCAACACGCTCACGCGGCAGCGCTTTCCCACGCCAGCGAGCTGAACATCGCGTCGAAGGCACCCCGGACCAGCGGCACCTGCCCGACGGTGCTGCTGGCGATGACGTCCAGGCAGCGGCTGTCGAGCTTCAGGATCCAGCGGCGCACAAATACCGTGGTCTCGCCGATCCGGTAGGTGAACTCGATCCGTCCGCCCGCCCGGCCAAAATGTTCCAAGTACTCGCTGGAGATCAGCAGCGGGTCCTCGTAATGCTGCTGGGCCTCCTCGGCGGCGCGCAGCGCGATCTGCGGCAGCGGTTCTTCGGAGAAGTAGCTCACCACCACGAGGCTGGGGCGGAAGACACCGGCGGGCATGCCGGCCAGTGCCAGGACCAGCTCGGTGTGTTCGACGTCGATCCGTTCCCAACCGGCGGGGGCGCTCACGGCCACTTCGAGGGGCGGACGGATAGTCCTTTTCACCCATCCGGCCACGCTGGAGCTCCTCGATCAACCCGTTCAAATTGTGCTCCCCACCGTAGGCAGACCGGCCGTGCCCGCGCGATGGGGAGGACTGCCCATGCCTGCTCGTTGACACCGCAGCACCGGTATGGGCCAGCGCAGGTTGGGGCGAAGACGTGCTCAGGCGAGACTCCTAGAAAGGATTGCCGCCAGCCCAGCGCGGACCGTAGGCACTGATGCGGATCTGCCGGTCTTCAGCATCGTCCGGTTCATCAAAATCGAGTACGACGGCGGGGCTGCCGCCAGCTTCCGCGGTGTCCGTTGAGCCCGCTGAGCTGGCTGAGTTCACGGTGCTCGCGGTGTTCGTTCCGGCTGCGGCCAGATCAGCTCCGGTGGCGCGCACCAGCGTGATGTCCAGCCGGCTCTCCGTCAGGTGCTCCACCCGGTCGCGGCCCCACTCGACCACGGTCACCGCGCTGTCCATCGTGTTTTCCAGGTCGATATCGTCAATTTCACCGGACGACTCCAGCCGGTAGGCGTCCACATGCACCAGATCCGGCCCGTCGCCCAGGCTCGGGTGGACCCGCACCAGCACAAAAGTGGGCGAGATGATGCCGGGGCGCACGCCGAGGCCTTCGCCCAGCCCCTGGGTGAAAGTGGTCTTGCCGGCCCCGAGTTCCCCGGTCAGGACGATCAGATCCCCCGCCTGCAGCTGTGCACCGATCCGGGCAGCCAGGATCTGGGTTTCTTCCGCACTGGCTACCGAATACTCCGCTTCCCACATCGGTGTCGGTTCCTCGGGGCCCGTCACTCGCGGTCCCCCGCGCCGTGGCTGCCGTCCGCAGCGGCGGAGGGCCCGCCGTCGTAATCCCCCGAGTTGTGATTCCCCGAGTTGCGGTGCGCGCCGTCGTAATTCGCGGTGAAGTCCACGGAAGGCTCCATGCCGGCGGCCGCACCGGTCTCAAGGTCCTGGCCGATGTAGACGCGGGGCACGCGCGGACTGACCCTCGTGACGATCTCATAGTTGATGGTCCCGGCCGCCGCCGCCCAGTCCTCCGCCCCCGGCGCATCCTCGCCGGGGCCGAACAGGATGACTTCCGCGCCGACAAGGTCCTCGGTCTCGGAGGTGCGCAGGTCCACCACGAACTGGTCCATGGCTACCCGGCCCACCACGTCATAGCGCTTGCCGCCGATGGCAACCTGGGCTCCGTTGGCGCTGCGGGGAATGCCGTCGCCATATCCCATCGGCACCAGGAGCAGGGTTGTGGGCTCCTCCGTGTGGTAGCGGAGTCCGTAGGAAACTCCCTGATGCTCGGGAACGAGTTTGCAGTTGGCCACCCTGGCGCGCAGGGTCATCGCCGGCTTGAGTTTGAGGTCCTCCGGCACCTGCCCCTCAAACGGTGAAAGACCGTACAGGCCAAGGCCAACGCGCACCAAGTCGAAGTGCGCGTCCGGGCGGGTCAGGGTCCCCGGTGTGTTGGCCAGATGGCGCACCTCGAGGTCCAGGCCGGCGTTCTCGGCCACCGCCACCGCTTCGCGGAACCTGTCAATCTGCTCATCCGTTTCCGGCCGGTGCGGTTCGTCGGCGACGGCCAGATGCGAGAAGACCCCGACCACGCGCAGCAGCCCTTCCTCTTGGAACTCCACGGCCCGGCTGACCAGCGGTTCCCATTGGGCAGGCGGGCAGCCGTTGCGGCCCAGCCCGGTATCGATCTTGAGCTGCACGCGCGCCGGCCGTTCCTGCCGCTTGGCCGCCGCCGCCACGTATTCCAGTTCCCAGCCGGAAATGCCCAGATCCACGTTGGCGTTGATGGCGGCGTCGAAATCGCTGTCCGGAGTGTGCAACCAGGCCAGGATCGGCGCGTCGAAGCCGGCCGACCTCAGTTTGAGCGCTTCGGATATGTGCGCGGTGCCAAGCCAGCTCGCCCCGGCTTCCAAGGCCGCGCGGGCAACCTCAACGGCGCCGTGCCCGTAGCCGTCCGCCTTCACCACGGCCATCACCCGCGCGGGGGCCGCGATCTCGAGGAAATGCCGGACGTTGGCCCGGATGGCGTCCAGGTCAATCACTGCCTGGCGGTCATAACTCATGCCTGCTGGAGAACTCACCCGTTCATTCTTTCATCAGCAGCCTGAAAACCGGGTCAAGCCCGCCCTCAGGCCCGCTTCAGACGTCCGAATGCCGCGCCACGGTGGCGGTGGCCCGGCGGACGGCCAGCGGCGGAATCTCGGGAATGATCTTCTCCAGGAAGGCATACCGGCGCAGCCACTGGCCGCGGACTCCCTCGCGCGCATCGTTCACCCGCTGCCACCAGTCCGCCACGTCGCCCCAGCCGGGAGCCGCCAGCGATCCGCCGAATTGCTGGACGGACAACGCGGCACACAGGTTGGCAAACGCGAGCCGGTCGGCCAGCTTCCATCCGGCCAATGTGCCCATCAGGAACGCCGCGCTGAAACAGTCCCCGGCGCCGGTGGAATCGTAGGCCTTCACCGGCAGTGCGGGGACCCAGTCCTCTTCCCCGGTGATCGAATCGATGGCAATCGCCCCGCGCGAACCCAGGGTCACCACGGCCACCGGCACGCGGTCCGCGAGGGCATACAGTGCCGCCCACGGATCATCGGTACCGGTGTAGTGCATGGCCTCGGCGTCGTTCGGCAAGAAGGCGTGGAATCTTTCGAGATTGGCCAGGGTGGACTCGGACCACTGCCCGGTAGGGTCCCAGCCAACATCGCCGAAGAGTTTTGTCCCGTTTCCGGCAGCGGCCAATGCCCACGGTTCCAGTTCGGGCGCCAGCGATGTGATGGCGGCCCAGCACGGCGGCGGATCGCCGACCAGTTCGGATGCGCTGAGCGGGGCGGCGTGGCCATGCGTAATAAACGAACGGTCCCTGCTGGTGGAGAGGGAGACCGTGACCGGCGAATGCCATCCCGGGAAGTTCCGCGACAGGGACAGGTCAACGTACTCCTGCGCGCCGATCGTGTTGCGGTTGAATTCGCCGTACGCGTCGTCCCCGAAAGCCGCGGCCAGTGTGGTGTTCAAGCCCAGCCTGCTGGCGGCAATGGCCTGGTTCGCCACACCCCCGGGGCAGGATCCCATTCCCTCGCTCCACAGTTCTTCCCCCGGCTCCGGCAGGGAACTGAGACCGGTGAAGATAATGTCCAGAAAGACCGGCCCCGTCAGCAGCAGGTCGAAAGCCGGGCTCTCCGGTGTCCGGCTTGCAGCCAGTGGGTCATATCCGTGTGGTTGGTTGAGGATGTTGGTCATACTGGCACAATACAAGCAGGGGGCTGGCTGTCATTTTTGATCCAGCCGGGTAATTCGTCTCAAAGGGGTGCTGTGGTCAAGCTGGTAATTCTGGGCGGCGGAGGTTTCCGGGTCCCGTTGGTCTACCGGGCCCTTTCCACCGGACCTCATGCGGGGCTCATTGATGAACTGGTGCTGCAGGATACGGACGGCAGCCGGCTGCAGGCCATCGCACGCGTACTCGGCGATCTTCCCCTGCCCGACGGCGCCCAGCCTCCCCGGTTCACGCTGACCGAAAACCTCCAGGACGCTCTTGCCGGAGCGGATGTGGTTTTTTGCGCCATCCGCCCGGGCGGCACTGCCGGCCGAACCGTCGACGAACGCGTTGCCGCCAGGCTGAACATCCTCGGCCAGGAAACCACCGGAGCCGGCGGCATCGCCTACGCGCTTCGATCCATTCCCGCCGTCTTGGAAATCGGCCGGCAAATGCAGGTTCATTGTCCGGACGCATGGCTCATCAACTTCACCAATCCCGCGGGCATGGTCACCGAGGCACTGCACAAGATCCTTGGCCCCAAGGTTATCGGCATCTGTGACTCCCCCGTCGCTTTGGTCAGGCGCGCGGCCCAGGCTGTCGGGGTTCCGCTTCAGGAGGGGCGGTTAACCGGCGTCGATTACGTGGGCCTGAACCACTTGGGCTGGCTGCGTGCCCTGAATTACGACGGCGAGGATCGGCTTCCCAAGTTATTGGCCGACGAGCGGGCGCTGGCTTCCTTCGAAGAGGGCCGGGTGTTCGGCGCGCCGATGCTTCGGGTGCTCGGAACCGTTCCCAATGAGTACCTGTTCTACTACTACTTCCGGCGCGAAGCGACGCTGGCCATGGCCGGGGCGGCCCGGACCCGCGGCGAGTCCATCCACGATCAGCAGCAGGAGCTCTACGCCAAGCTGCACTCTTCGCCGACACCGTTCCAGGACTGGGATGCTGTCCGACGGTCGCGCGAAGAGGGCTATCTGGCAGAAGCCCGGCCCGAAGGCGGGTCGCGGGACGAGTGCGATGTGACCGGCGGCGGGTATGAACGAGTGGCGCTCCAGACCATGCGGGGACTGCTCTCCGGGGAACGGACCGAGCTGATCCTGAACGTCCGCAACGGCTCCACGTTGCCGCAGCTTCCTGAGGATGCCGTCATTGAGGTCCCTTCGGAAGTGACGGCCGACGGCGCCCGGCCGCTACCGGTGAGGCAGCCGCTGACTCTTCACCAGGCCGGCCTCATGGCGCAGCTGAAGGCGGTGGAACAGGAGACAATCAAGGCAGCCCATGGAGACCGGGATGCAGCCCTGCGGGCCTTCATGATTCACCCGTTGATCCTGTCGGGCCACGTGGCGAACCGATTGCTGGAGGCCTATGAACAGGCCCACGGCTACAAGTGGGCCTAAGAACGACGTCCCGCCCGCGCAAGGATTCGCGCTCGCAAAGCTGACCGGGAAACGACGTCGGCCGATCGCTTTGGGGCGACCGGCCGGCGTCGTTGTTCATTGCTTCTACGGTAGGGTCCCCTGGACGGGGATTGCCCGGCTAGCGCGCGTGGTGGGCCTCCTGCAGTTCGTACACCGGGGTCTCCAGACCCTCCATCCGGGCCTTGAGCTGGAGGGCCAGGTAGGTGGAGTAGTGCCTGCTCTGGTGCAGGTTGCCGCCGTGGATCCAGAGGTTCTCCACATTCGTGGGCTTCCACATGTTGCGCAGTTCGCCCTCCCAGGGACCCGGATCCTTCGACGTGTCGGAGCCGTACCCCCAGCACTTGCCCACCTGGTTGGCCACTTCCGGCGACACCAGGTCCGCCAGCCACCCGTTCATTGAGCCGAAGCCGGTGGCGTAGACGATCAGGTCCGCCTCCAGCTCCGTGCCGTCGTCGAGCACCACGGCGTTGCCAGTGATCTTGTCCACCTCCCCGTTGGCCAGTTTGACCCGGCCGTCAATGATCAGCTGGGACGCGCCTACGTCGATGTAGTAGCCGGAGCCCCGCCGCAGGTACTTCACGAACAAGCCGGAACCGTCTTCGCCGAAGTCCAGGTCGAACCCCGCGGCCTCGAGCTGGGAGTAGAAATCGGCATCACGTTCGGCCATCTTCTCGTAGACCGGTTTCTGCGCGTCCGGCAGGATCCGGTACGGCAGCGAGGCGAAGAGCATGTCCGCCTTCTCGGTGGTTACACCGTTGGCCAGCGCCTTCTCCGAGTACAGGTCCCCGAGGCCCAGGTCCATCAGGGACTCGCTGCGGGAGATGTGCGTGGAGGAACGCTGCACCATGGTCACGTCCGCGCCGTGCTCCCACAGGTCGGCGCAGATGTCATGCGCCGAATTGTTGGAGCCGATAACCACGGCCTTCTTGCCGGTCCAGTCCCCACCGCCCGGGTGCTGGGAGGAGTGGTGCTGCTGGCCCAGGAAGGAGTCCGCGCCGTCGAACTTCGGGATGTTCGGGTAACCGGAAACACCGAGGGCGAAGACCAGCTGCTTCGGCCGCAAGGTGACCGGTTCGCCGTCGCGTACTACGTCCACGATCCACTCGCCGGCGGCTTCATCGAACCCGGCCTTGGTGCACTCCGTGCCGGACCAGTAGTTCAGCTCCATGATCCGGGTGTAGTGCTCCAGCCAGTCGCCGATCTTGTCCTTCGCGGCGAAGACCGGCCAGTCATCCGGGAACTTCATGTACGGGAGGTGGTCGTACCAGACCGGATCGTGCAGGTGCAGGGACTTGTACCGGTTGCGCCAGGAGTCCCCCGGCCGCTGGTTCTTCTCGATGATGATGGTGGGCACGCCGAGCCGCCGCAGCCGTGCCGCCAGCCCGATCCCGCCCTGTCCGCCGCCGACAATGACGGTATAGGGCTGCTCCTCGTAGCCGAGCCTGGCCTCCTGCTCTTCCTTCAGTTCCAGCCAGGACTTGCGGCCCTTGGTGATGCGGTGCGCCACGCCCTTGTCCCGGTTGGGCCCCTTTTTCTCCTCGAACCCCTTGAGCTCCTGCATCGTGGTCAACAGGGTCCAGCATTTGCCGTCGCGCAGCCGTAAGTGGGCCCAGCCCCGGGCGGCGCCAGTCTCGAAATTAACCCAGGCCTCGGTCGCCGCCGCGTCCCCGGTGGCGTCCTCCGCCAGCTTCCAGCCGGAAGGCTGCACATCGGCCAGCCTGGCTTCGAGCATCCGCCGGATCTCGGCCTTGCCTTCCAGGGTCTTCAGGTTCCAGGTGAAGGAAACAAAGTCCCGCCAGAAGCACTCGTCGTCGAAGAGTTCCAGTGCGCCGTCGATATTTCCGGCCTGCAGTGCCTCGTTCAGGTTGTCCAGCCACGCCTGCGCGACGTCGTTCGGTGAATCCGCCATGTCCACTCCTTTGTGTCAATTGCTCGTGTCCTGAGGGTCGCAACAGCTTCGGCGGTACGCGTATGCTGGTGCGAACGTGATCGACATCATCAGTGTCAGCCCGCGGGGGTTGCAACGGCGTTACAAGGCCGCCGGCACCCCGTTCACTCCGGCTGGCATCGAACGAAGGAGCCACGGTTGCCTGCAAGCCCGCCCTATCCACATACGGGTGCTGCCTTGGAGCCGGGGCTGCGTTTCACTGCGCCGCGTGAATACGCCCGGCTGCTGCGCACCGCGCACGAGCAGGTCATCGGTGGGGTCCACCGTCCCGAAATTCCTTCCGCTTTGGTCGCCTCGTGGCGGCGTTCCATGGCCTTGGGCATCGACCCTGACCAGCACAGCCCCAGGCACCTGCACGATCCGGCCGACGTCGCCGATCTACGCCGCGGCCACCGTCTCCAGACAACGCTGCCCGCGCTCTCAGACCTGCTTGCCGAGGAGGGTTCTGAAGGCCGCCACCTGCTCATCATCACAGATGCCCAGGGCGAGGTGCTGTGGCGGATCGGCAGTCCGGCGGTGCTGCGCAGGGCGGATTCACTCGAGTTCATCGAGGGCGCGGACTGGTCCGAGGCCGGCATCGGCACCAACGCCATCAGCCAAGCACTGACCACTGGCGGTCCGGTGCAACTGTTCTCCGCCGAACACCTCGTCCGTACCCACCACGAGTGGGCTTGCACGGCGGCGCCGATCCGTGATCCGCGAACCGGCCGCATCTTCGGAGTGCTGGATGTGTCCGGACCGTTGGACACGCTGACCACGGACAGTTTGCGCATGGTGCGCTGCGGCGTCCGGGTGGCCGAGGAACTGCTGGCAAAGCACGACGGCGGCGTCAGGGCTACCACTTCCACCCCACCGGAGCGCCGCAAGGGTTCCCGCCCGCCGACGGCGCCGCAATCATCTGCAGGCGTGAAGCTGGAACTACTGGGCGACAGGCCTACCGCAGTGCTAGCCGATGGCTCGCAGGTTCCGCTGACGTTGCGACGGGCCGAAATCCTGGCACTGTTGGATTCCCGCAGCCAAGGCTGGAGCGCGGACGAGCTTGCGTTCGAGCTCTACGGCGATACAGGAACGCCCTCGACGGTCCGGATAGAAATGCACCGGATCCGAGGTGCGCTCAGCGATGTCGTCGCTTCGTCGCCGTATCGGCTGACCGGGCTGACCGAGCGGGGATCGGATGTCCGACAGGTGATGGAACTGCTGCGCCAAGGCAACGTACGTGAGGCGCTCGATGCCTATAGTGCGCCATTGCTCCCCCGCTCAAGTCTGCTCTGCGTGGAACTCCTGCGCGAGGAACTGAACCTTGCTGTCGGCGCCGCCGTACGCGCCAGCGGCTCAGCCGAACTGATCAGCCGGTGGCTAGCCACGGACATGGGCTCGGGCGATGCCGGTGCCGTTGACGCTCTGGAACGTCTGCTCGGCCCTTCGCACCCCCGATGCTCTGCCTTCCGTGCCCGGATCGACTTACTGGACCGAACTCTCCGCAGCTGACCGGTGAGATCGCCAAAGGCTTCGAAGAGGAGTCCGCGCCCGACAGCATCTGACAGATCCTGTCCCGCGCCAACTCCCGCCAGCCGCTTCACCATTGGTCAGAATGGTGGTTCTTTTTCTTCGTCGGGTGGTTCCGGTGGTGGTGGTTTTTTGCGTTTGAGGCGGCGGCGGAAGTCGTCGGGCAGCGCGTCCAGGACCCGGTCGGTGAAGGAGGGCGGTCCGGCGCCGGTATCGCCGGGTCTGGTGGTGTAGGTCTGGTTCCCCGGCGTGGTGGTAATGAATTCGCCGGGCCTGATCTGGGTGACTTTCCAGCCGGCGAGCGATTTAAGCCGGTGGTCCGACCCGCAGCGCGGACCAAGGTTGCCGAAATCCGTCCGGCCGTGCCCGCCGTTCGCATGGTAATCGATGGTGTGGTCCAGGTCGCAGTCCTTCGCCGGGACATGGCAGCCCGGCGCCGTGCACGTCGTGTCGCGGTGCCGGACCGCGCGGGCCAGGTCCGCCGGCGGCCGGTACACCGTTTTGCCGTAGGAGAGGATGGTCCCGGTCTCGGGATGCGTCAGGATCCGGTAGAACGACGCGGCGCCCTCGCAGAGTTTCCGGGCGGCGTCGGCGGGGATCGGCCCGTACCCGTCGAGGGTGGCCGGTTCCTCGTCCAGGCCCATCAGCGTGAACACCGGCACGGTCAGCGCGACCTCGGGCCGGATCCCGGCCGCCGGCCCGGCCTCCATCCCCGCGTGCAGCAGCAAATCGATGAACACGTCCGCGCGCAGCTGCCCCACCGTGCGGGTCTCCGCCCCGGTTTGCAGGCCCCGCGCCGCTTGGGTGAGCCGGTCGTACGCGGCGCATGCTTCCTCGGCGGGCAGGTACGCGCCCAGGAACGCCATCCCGTCATCCGCCGGCTCCAGGTGCACGCTCCGGCACTTTTCCTGCCGTTCGCGGCGGACGGTGATGGTTTCCGGATTCAGTTTCTCGCGCTGCTTCCGCGCCGCGTACTGCAGCTCGCCCGGCGTTTTATCCGGCGCCTCCCCGAGCAGGGCCTGCTCGAAGCCGGGTTTCGCGCCGTCCGGGAGGGTGTCGCCCTGCCGGGTGATCACCCCCGCGCGTTCCAGGTCCAGGTCCCCCGCGGTGAGCGCGGCCAGCGTGCCCGGATAGTGTTCGCACAGCTCCTGCGCGGTCTCGTACCGGCCGCGGGCCTGCTTCTCCGTGATCCGGTACAGGCAGGCCAGTTCCCTGACCACGGACTGCTCGGCCAGATCCTCCAGCCCCGCCCGGCCCGGCGACGGCGTGCCCGGTTCCCGCGGCGGCAGCTCCTCGATGGCGGTCTGCCCGATCCGGTGGGCCAGGCGCACCAGGCCCGCGTCCAGCCACGCCGCCAGCCGCCGCCCCGCGGCCAACTGCTCCACCGCCGACCGGTAATCCAGTCCCTCATACCCCCGCACACCGGCATCGGCAACGGCATCGGGATCGGCATCGGCATCGGCATCGGCATCGGCAACCAGAACGGTACCCGCAGCGGCGGCCGCGGCCCCGGCGTCGGATGCGGCCCCCGCATCCGACGCGCCAGCGGCAGCAGTACCGGCAGTGTCCACCGCTTTGCTGCTGCCGCCGCTGGCGGTGGCGTTGGCGGTGGCGGTGGCGGTGGCGGTGGCGTGGAAGAGTTTGAACCAGTCGGCCGGGGTGCCGGCGGTGATCCGGCGGAGGCGTTCGTCGTAATACTCCCCGTGCGTTTCGGTGAACAGGTCCCCGGGCAGCCCCTCAAGGTCCTCGGCGGGACCCCAGCTGGCGGGGAACGGGCCGGACGGCGGCCAACTGGCCCAGGCTTCCTCGCGATCCCACGCCGCGAAGTCATCGAGGCCGGCGCTGGCACCCAGATGCTCCGGCTCCCCGACCCGGCCGGGAACCTCCTGCCCGGCCAGCGGATCCTCGCCGTAGGACTCCAGCGACGGCGGGTCCAGGACCGGGCCGCGCGCCTCGGCGTAAATCTCCTCCATATAACCGGCCATCGTCGCATGCTTCGGCGGTTTGCCGGCCGCAATGTATTCGCGGGCCTGGGCCAGGCCGCGTTTGCGGTCCTGCGCAGCATGCAGGTCCAGGCGCTCCAACGCCTTCCGCAGCGCTTCCTGCCGCTGCTCCGCGGTCGTGGGCCTGCCCTGCTGAATGCAGCGCAGCGAAAACCCGTGCTCCGCAAGCCCCTGCGCCCCGGACTCCTGTCCGGGGGCCGGGGAACCGGAAACCGGTGCCGAACGCTCTTCCGCTGCCATGACTTCAGTCCATCATCCGGCTGTGACAGTTCGGAGGCTTATTCACAGCGTCTGACGGGTTCCACGAAAATTCTTCAAAAATCTTTTCCGCGGCAGTTTCCCCGAGCCCGGCAGGAAGCACACCGGGGCGCACCATACCGGCGCGGACCACGCCGGCGCGAACCGCGCGGCGAGGCTGAAGCCCGGCCGCGCGTATCCTGCGCAGTGCGGACGAAAACTCTTGTGTTGCCATGACTCCAGTCCGTCATCGGGCTCTGACAGTTCAGAGGCTTATTCACAGCATCTGACGGGTTCCGCGAATATTGTTCAAAAATCTTTTCCACACCAGTTTTCCCTAGCCCCGTGGGAAGGACTCCGGTCGGAACCAAGGAACCATGCAGTCGCGTAGAAGTGCATTTACCTGCTAAAGACCGCTGAGGTCGCGAAAGGCTTCGCGGATGGCTACCTCATGGGCGACGGCGTTGAATCTGAACATCGTTTCAGTGTCCGCTACCAGCCGTTCATTACATTCCCGAAAGAGTTCCTCATTAACACGCCTCTGCAAAACCTCCAGATCGGGCTCGGACAGGGTTGAAAGATCTTTCGGAAACTCGTCCGATGGTTTCAAAGCAGAGAACGGCATGTTAGATCCCTTCTCCAGCTACCCCAAGCTGGGCCTCCTCAATGAATTCGGCGAAACGGCTGCTACCGCATCGACTTCTCCATTTGACCGCCGTTCCATCAAACTGGCAATAGTTGCCGCAGGGGAAATACCGAGAGCCTCGAACAAAGCCGGCAGTAGCTGAAAAGGCACCGCCCGGAACGTCTGGCGGACAGGTTCGTAGACGTTCCAGCAAGCGCCATGCAAAGGTGGTGCCATGCAATCCGAAGACGACGTCCGCCGCATCTGCCTGTCATTTCCGGGTGTCACCGAGAGACTCAGCTGGGGCAATCCGGCATGGTTTGCGCGAACGTTAATGGCCCGCATTTGGGAGGAGGGCGTGCTCACGGTCAAGACCCGGGAACGCGACGCCCTCGCCGGCACATCCCCGGATATCTTCTTCTGGACACCGCATCATGAACGCTCGCCCGAGCTGGTGCTGGTGCGGCTGGAGCAGATCTCCGCTGAGGAGCTGACCGAACTTCTGGATGATTCCTACCGCATCGCAGGCACGGTCAGGAAAGCCGGCTAATCCAGCTTCCGGTGCATGACATGCAGCCCCACCAGCCCGTCAACCGGATGATCAAAGGCGTCCGGAATAGTCGCTAGAATTTCGAAGCCCAATGATTGCCACAGCCGCACTGCCCTGACATTGGAAGCAACGACGGCGTTGAACACCATCGCGCGGTAGCCGTCTGCCCGTGCCTGCTGCAGGACGTGCTCGGCCAACGCCCTCGCGATACCTTTGCCGCCGTGGTCCGGGTGCACCATGAACCCGGCATTAGCCACCCCGGCCGCGGCCCCGCCGTAGTTTGGGTGGAGCTCGGCAGTCCCGGTGACTGCGCCGCCGTCGTCGATTGCTACAAAGGTGCGGCCCCGGCCGGACAGATGCAGCCACTTCGCGCGAAGCGACTCTTCCGAGCTGTCGGGGTCCAGCGTGTAGGTCTCCCCCGCCCGGATGATCGGTTCCATAACGGACCAGATGCCGGGCCAATCGTCAGCCGTGGCGTCGCGAATGTGCATAGTGCTCCTCATCTCCAGGCCAGCCTGCCGGAAGGTTGCACGGCGGGCGGAAATTCCCGTCCGCCGTGCGAGAGATGCCAGCTTGCGGTTAGCGGACGCTTGCTTCCTCAAGCGTATCCGTGCCGCCGTCGGCAGCCGCGGCGGCAGGACCGCCCGAAACCAGCTTGGCCCCTTCGACATCGACGTCCGGCAGGATCTTATCCAGCCACTTCGGCATCCACCACGCAGACTTGCCCAGCAGATGCATGGCTGCGGGGATCAGCGTCATGCGCACCACGAAGGCATCCAGCAGCACACCCAGCGCCAGCGCGAACCCGATGGGCCGGACCATGGTCAGGTGGGAGAAGATGAAGCCGGCGAACACGGAAACCATGATGATCGCGGCGGCCGTGACTACCTTGGCGCCATGGTTGAAGCCACTGACCACCGCGGTACGTGCATCCTCCCCGTGGGCGAAGGATTCGCGCATGCCCGAGACGAGGAACATCTGATAGTCCATCGCCAGGCCGAAGAGCACCCCGATCAGGATCATCGGCAGGAAGCTCAGGATCGGGCCCGGATGGTGGACGCCGAACACCTCGCTCAGCCAGCCCCACTGGTAGATCGCCACCACGGCGCCGAAGCTCGCGCCGAGCGACAGTAGGAAGCCGGCGGTGGCCAGCAGCGGCACCAGAATGGAGCGGAAGACCAGCAGCAGCAGGATCAGCGAGAGCCCGATGACAATGGCCAGGTAGACCGGCATGGCGTCGGCAAGCTTGTCCGAGACGTCGATCTGCATGGCGGGCTGGCCCGTCAGCGAAACCCCGACGCCGGTGCTCGCCTCAAGCGCGCCGGCTCCGGCCCGAAGATTGTGGACCAGGTCCTCGGTGCTCTGGGCTGCCGGGCCCTCCTCCGGGATGACCTGCAGCACGGCGGTGCGGCCGTCCTCGCTGGTGCCGGTAGGCACCGCGGCGGAGACGTAGTCCATGGCGCGCAGTTCCTGCGACAGCTCCAGCAGAGCCTCGTCCTTAGCTGTGCCTTCGAGGCCTTCCGGCAGGTCCGCCACGATGATCAGCGGACCGTTGATACCTTCGCCGAAGTTCTCGCCGAGCTGCGTGTAGGCTTGATATGCCGTGGAGTCCGCGGGTTCGGAGCTGCCGTCGGGCAGGCCCAGCCGCAGTTCGGCGGCGGGAACCGCCATGAGCCCCAGGACGGCGACGCCGGCCACCAAGGACAGCCACGGATGCCGGGTGACGGCCGTGCCCCAACTGCGCTTGGGATCGTTGTGGAACTCTCCACCCGCCGTCGTTGTTTGAACAGTATTTTCACTGGCGGGGCCGCTCATTCCGGCCTTGGCCCAGGCCCGCTTGGACAGGATCCGCTTGCCCATGATCGAGAGCATGGCCGGGGTCAGCGTCAAAGCAACGACGACGGCGACCGCCACCGTTGCGGCGCCGGCGAGTCCCAGCACGGTCAGGAACGGGATGCCTGGAACCGCAAGCGCTGCCAGGGCGATGATCACGGTCAGGCCCGCGAAAAGCACCGCGTTGCCCGAGGTTCCGGTGGCGCGGCCGATGGATTCGACCAGCGGGACGCCGGAGAGCAGCTGCGTGCGGTGGCGGTTGACGATGAAAAGCGAGTAGTCGATGCCCACGGCCAGGCCGAGCATCAGGGCCAGGACCGGCGAGATCGAGCTCATTTCCACCACTCCGCTGAGCGCCATGGTTCCACCGACGCCAACACCGACGCCGATTACTGCCATCAGCAGCGGTAGTCCCGCGGCGATGAGGGTGCCGAGCATAAGGATCAGGACGGCCGCGGCCACGGCGATACCGATGATCTCCGCAGCGCCGAAGAGCTGCGAGATGTCCTCCACGATGTCCTTGCTGTACTCGGCCTGCAGGCCCGGAACGAGGCCGGCGTCGGTGATCTGCTGGACCTGGTCGCGGTCGGCCTTGGCGACCTCCATCATGGGCTGTTCGAACTGGACCTGGACAAAGGCGGCGGATCCGTCCTCGGAAACGAAGCGCAGGCCTTCGGAGGACTGCTGCTGCAGTTTCGCTGCTTCAAGCTCGGCGACACCGGACTCGTACTCCGCGCGGCCGTCTTCCAGCTGCTGCTCCGCTTCGGCCAACTGGGCCCGGGCCGCTTCCAGCTGTGCGCGCTGCGGCTCCAGCTGGGCGCGGGCCTGCTCCGCCATGGCGGCTTGACCGGCCGCCTCGAGCTGCTGAATCTGCGCTTCGGCGGTCTCGATTTGCTGCTGGGCCGGTGCAAGCTGAGCCTTGCCGGCGTCCAGCTCGGTCTGGCCAGCCTCCAGCTGCTGCTTGGCTGCGTCCAGCTCGGCTTCGCCGTCGTCAATCATTTCCGGCGCATCGTCCAGGGAGGTCTGCAGTGCAAGCGGGTCGGTGGCGCTCTTGACGGCATCGTTGTCCGTGAGTTCCTCCGAGATCGCGGCGATCGCGTCTTCCTGCTCGGCGGTGAAGGCCGTGCCGTCCTCAGTCGTGAAGACAATGGTGCCGAGGCCGCCCGAGGCCTCCGGCATCTTCTCCTTGAGCTCATCCAGCACGCCCTGCGCAGGGGTGCCGGGGATGGTGAAGCTGTTGGACAGCGTGCCGCTGAACGCAACGAGGGAACCGCCGACGGCCACCATGATGGCGAGCCAGGCCGAGACGAACCACCACCGCTTGCGGGCTGCGAACTTGCCTAGGGAATACAGCAACGAGGCCATGCGTCAGGAGTCCTTCGAAAGTGAATAGAAGCCGGTGCGGAGCATGCCGATGCTCACCAGCAGATGCTTTTGGAACGAGCCCGCATCCGGCGAGCGGCCGGCAGTTTCTGCGGCGGCTTCCCGCATGGCAGCCTGGCCGCAGGCGATCAGGGAACCGGCGAGCGAATTGATCAGCAGGTCGCTCTCGGACTCGGGTAAACGGACGCGGAGGCCCTCTTCGAGTTTCTGCTGGGCCTTGTTCCAGACTTGCAACTGCATCCGCTCCAGCTGAGGGTCGTCCTCCCCCATGGCGTAAATCTCGCAGAGCAGCGCCATCTGTTCCTGGGACACGTCCCCGCCCAAGGTGGCGAGCACTGCATCCATGATCGGCTCGTCGGCCGGGCGGTCATAGAGCTGCGCGAAGGCGCCTTCCAGGAACTCCTCGACTGGACGCGTGAGCGCGGCCTCGATGGACGGGAAATAGTTGAAGAAAGTGCGGCGGGAGATTCCAGCCTCTTCGGCCAGCTGGTCAACGGTGAAGCCGCCGGGCCCATTGGCACGGGCGAGGCTAAGCGCCGCCGTCGATATAGCGGTCCGGGTGGCGCGCTTGTTCAGCTCGCGCCGGCCGCCCGAGTCAGCTGGAGGTGGTTGTTCAGATGTCACTTGTCTACGATAAACCCAAACTTGCACACCATGCAAAGTTGCACACGAGGCAGGTTTATCGTCCGTCCTGGTAGTTCACGAAGCGCTTGACGTCGTCGATTTCCTGCTGGAGAGCTTCAATGGCCTGCTTGTAGCCCACGAATTCTGCTGCTTGCTGCCTCTTCTGGACGTAGCTGTAAACGAGGGCGAATAGCACCAACGGGATCGCCGCCAAGCATCCCCAGCCGGCCGCCGTGAAGAAGTCGAGGGCGACCGGAATGGCCTGCTGATAGTCCCTGAAATCATTAATCCCTTCCACCACACTGTCCATAACAAGATCCAGCCGTTGCAGGTGCTGTCCGATCACAGGGGCATCAGATAACGATGGTGCTGACAGCGATGGGTCATGGGTCCAGCGTGGATCCTTCGGATGCGCGACCACATATATCCCGAAAGCGACGTTGGCCGCGATGAAGGTGAATACGGCGCCAAGCGCCGCCCATTGCAGTTTTCGCGGATGCCACAGGTACATCGACAACCCCATCAGGATGGCCAGTATCCAGCTGACCGCGCCGAGTTGGTCGATGCTGATTTCGGCCAATGCATCCACCGGAATAACAGCCCCTGCAGTCAGCGCCAAAGCCAGTACCAGAGCATTAACGCTCAGTGCTTTCCTCAAAATACTTCTCCCCAACAGTACGAATAACGTTAGAAGACTATGCGACACGTCATTTATCGAGTGACCGTACTAGGAGTGTTACGGTCCCAGATTGAGATTCAAGTCGGCAGACGTGCGATGGGATGAGTCCGCTGCGGACACTGCTGCTCCCTGGCTCACCGCCAATGCGAACTGACACGATGGTTACATGGCATCACTACACGGCAGGGAGAAGGAAAAAGGGCAGCCTGCACCCCGACAGCCTCCTGCCGACTGGTTTATCTTGCTGGAGCGAATCACCGCTGAGATCACAGAACTGTTGGAAAACCGGCGCACGTGGTTGAGAATGACTGGACGTACTACAGAGCAGGAGGCCGCCAGGCGCCTCCCGAGTGCCGATGGCTGGGGCAGTGCTGCAGTTTCACCTGACAGGCAAAGCTGGCTGTCCTCGCTCTACTACCGCGATGCAGCACTGGGAATTCGGCGGATGGTCGACGGCGACCGCCGGACCGGCTCGTTCAAGCGGCTCCTGCAGAAGATGGCGGAGGAGCCTAAGTTGTTGGCCGCTGAATGGTTCCTCGGCGACTCGGCCGGGGAGCGCCGTCGTGAACTGGATCTTGCTTTCAAGGCAGAGGCAGACACGCTGGACTTCGGGCATCTGAATCCTGCGGTGCCGCGCGCGGATCTGGCCGCGCTGACCGAGAAGACCGCCGGGATCAAGTTCTATGTAGACCAGCATGTGACCCATGCCCAGCTTGACCCGCACTCAACCATGCCAACGCCGTCGGACGTAGATGAGGCCTTGGATCTGCTGGCTCAGTTGCTGGACAAGTATACGTTCCTGCTGCGCCCGCCGCGGGATGGTTCTGGCTCCGACGATTCCGGTCCAGGGAAGGCCGGGACCGCCGTACCTGACGCTACTGCTGGGCCCAGAGGTTAATGCCGGATTCCACCGCATACTGGTCGATCATGTCGATCTCCTCCAGGGAGAAGTCCAGGTTCCCGACGGCGGCGAGATTGTCCTCGAGCTGATTCACGCTGGAAGCGCCGATGAGCGCCGAGGTGACCTGGCCGCCCTTGCGCTGCTCACGGAGCACCCAGGCGATGGCGAGCTGGGCCAAGGACTGGCCGCGGCCGGCGGCGATCTGGTTCAAGGCACGGACACGTGCAAGCCGGTCTTCATTCAGCCAGTCCGCCGCGAAGGACTTGTTCTGCGCCACCCGCGAGTCGTGCGGGATCCCGCCGAGGTAGCGGTCGGTCAGCAGGCCCTGCGCCAGCGGGGAGAAAGCGATGGAACCGAGGCCCTCTTCTTCGAGGACTTCGAGCAGGTTAGGGCTGCCGTCTTCGACCCAGCGGTTGAGCATGGAGTAGGACGGCTGGTGGATCAGCAACGGCGTGCCAAGTTTGCGCATGATCCGTGCGGCGTCGCGGGTCTGCTCCGGTGTGTAGGAGGAGATGCCGGCGTACAGCGCCTTGCCCGAGCGGACGGCCTGGTCCAGGGCACCCATGGTCTCTTCAAGCGGGGTCTGGGGATCCGGTCGATGGCTGTAGAAGATGTCGACGTAGTCCAGTTCCATCCGCTTCAGCGACTGGTCGAGGCTGGAGAGCAGGTACTTCCGCGATCCCCATTCGCCGTACGGGCCCGGCCACATCAGGTAGCCGGCCTTGGTGGAGATGATGAGTTCATCACGGTACGGCAGGAAGTCCTCGCGCATGTGCCGGCCGAAATTGGTCTCGGCGCTGCCGGCCGGCGGCCCGTAGTTGTTGGCGAGGTCGAAGTGAGTGACACCCAAATCGAAGGCGCGGCGCAGGATGGCACGCTGGGTTTCGAACGGCTTGTCGTCCCCGAAGTTGTGCCACAGGCCCAGAGAAACCGCCGGGAGCCGCAGTCCACTGCGTCCTACCCGGCGGTATGGAATCTTCTCGTAGCGGTTGCCCGCAGCCTCAAACGTCATTCGTCCATCATGCGTTTACCCTCCGGTCGCTTTCAAATCGAAACTTCAGTGCTTATCGTCAGACGACAGGCGGTTAAGGGCCAGAGCCCCGACGAGGAGTCCGAAATCACGCAGGGCGACGTCGAAGTAGCCGGGTACCAGCAGCAGGTTGATGATGATGCCGGCGAGCCAGGCAGCGACGACCAGCGAGCCGATCCGCGGCTTCCATGCCACGAGAATGCCGGCGAGGATCTCTATAACGCCGACGGCATACATGAATGCTTGCGGAGAAACCGGGATGATGCCGGTCGCGATGGGGGCCAGGTAGGTGGTCCAGTCGACCATCACGTTGAAGAACTTATCGAGGCCGAAGAGAATCGGCGCGATGGTAAAGACGGTACGCAGCAGCAAAAAGGCCTGGTGCGTGTGGCTGCGCAGACCGGGGCGGTCTGCTAGGCGGGGCTGGTGGGTGACCATGACCGTTCCTTTCTAAAAGTAGTAATACTTGACTTTAGAAAGAGCGAGCTGTTATGTCAATGGTTGTTGTTTTTAGAGTAAAATCACAGGTATGAAAGCACGCACGGAGTCCGATTTGGTCAGCGCAGTTGCCGCTTTAGCGGATTCCTCCCGGCGTGGTGTCTACGAATACATCCTCGAAGCGGAGGGGCCGGTGAGCCGGGACGACGTCGCCGGCGCCCTGGGCATGGTGCGCGGCACGGCGGCCTTCCATCTGGACCGGTTGGCGCGGGAAGAACTGCTGACTGTCAGTTACCGGCGGCTTACCGGGCGTAGCGGACCCGGGTCCGGCCGGCCGACGAAACTGTATGCCCCGGCGGTCCGGGAAGTCTCGGTCAGCCTGCCCCAGCGCCACTACGATCTGGCCGCCGAACTCCTCGCGGCCGCCGTCGAGAATTCGCACCGCACCGGAACGCCGGTGGACGAGTCCCTGCGGCGGGTGGCCGCCGAGGCCGGGAACTCCATCGGCAAGGACGCGGACAGCTTGGAGCAGGCCCTGGAGAAGTACGGGTTCAAGCCCGAGACGGAAGCGGACGGCAGCATCGTCCTGCAGAACTGTCCGTTCCACCGCCTGTCGCAACGCCACACGGCCACCATCTGCGGGCTGAATCTGGATCTGCTGTCGGCGGTGACCGGCAAGACCGGACCTCCGGGCTGCACCGCGGTGCTGGATCCTGCGCCCGGGCGCTGCTGCGTCAGGATCCTGCCGCCCGATCCCGCCTGAATCCCCGCAACTCCGCCTGAGGTACAGCCGCCAGGTGGGAGCTTCAGCCGTCCTGACGGAGTTCCAGCAGCGTCCGCACGGTTTCGGGCACGGCCCGACTGATGTCTGACGCGGCGACGGGTCCCCCGGCAGCGGCCTCGGTTCCGGCAATCCCATGCACAGCGGCGGCCATGGCAGCCACCGCCGCCCAATGGTCCGGCTCCGCAAGGCCTGCTTCGGCCAGGAGGTCGTGCTGGACTGTGGCGGCGAGCGCGCCGAGGATCCCGGCGAGCGTGTCCCCGGAGCCTGCCGTCGCCAGCCAGTGCGTGGCGTTGTCCTGGGTAAAGAGGGCACCGGATGGTGAAGAAATGACGGTGGCTGCGCCCTTGAGCAGCACGGTGGCGCCGGTCAATCCGGCGGCAAGGCGTGCAAAGTCCGACGGCGATGCCTCCACCTGCTCGCGCGTCACCTCCACGTCCTGCTCGGCAAGAATACGGACGAGTTCGCCGGCGTGCGGCGTCAGGATGACCTGCGGGCCCAGATCGGCGGGCAAGTTTTCCAGCGCGCCGGCGTCCGCCACCACCGGCAGCCCGGAAGCGAGCGCATCGCGGACGCGCGCCTGCTGGTCCTGGTCCCCGGTGGCCCCCGGCCCCACCAGCCAGGCCTGCACGCGGTTCTCCCCCACAGTGCCTTGGCTGCAGACAGCTTCCGGCGTCGCGAGGTTGACCAGCCGGCAGATCTCCTGCGGCCCCAGGTAGCGGACCATGCCCACACCGGTGGCCGCGGCCGCCTGCGTACACAGCAGTGCCGCTCCCGGATACTGGGCCGACCCGGCGACAATGCCGAGTACACCGCGCGTGTACTTGTGACTGATTCTCTGCGGCACCGGCCACCAGTCAGCCAGATCCGACGGTTCCAGCCGCCGAAGTTCCGGTGCCGGGAGATGCGGACCGAGGCCGATGTCTATGGTCAGGAGTCTGCCTGCGAGCCCGGCGGCGGGATCCGTGAGCAGTCCGGCTTTGGCTCCGCCGAAAGTCACGGTGAGATCGGCCGGCAGGACAGGCCCGAAGACTTCCCCGGTATCGGCGGAGACTCCGCTGGGCAGGTCACAGGCGACGGTAAGTGCCGGCGCATCCAGCGCAATAATGTTCTCCACCAGATCCTTCGCCGGACTGCGCAGGCCGCCGGAGGCACCGGTTCCGAGAATCCCGTCAATCAGCGCATCCGCACGGGAGCACATGGCCGCAGCTTTGTCCGGGGTGACGAAGGGACCGGCTGCCGCAGCGGCGGAAACATAGGCACCCCCGCCGGTAGCGTCGCCGCCAGCGGCTAACCGCAGCACGGTCCCGCCGGCTTTCTCAAACGCGGCCAGCGCCTGCGGGTGGCTGCGCGCCGAGGTGAGCACCGCCGTCGTACTCATTCCCCTACGCGCAAGTGTCGCCGCGGCGAAGAGCGCATCTCCCCCGTTGTTGCCGCTGCCGACGATCACCACCAGCCGCGCGCCGTAGGTGCGTCCGCGGGTTTCCTGTACTGCGCGGACCACGGCGTTGGCCAGGCCGTGGGCGGCCGTGGCCATGAGCCGGTCGCCCTGTCCGGCGTCGAGCAGCGGCTGCTCGGCGGCGCGGATCTGGCGACCGGCCCAGGCGCTGATCATGCTCCTAGCCCTGCCCGCGGATGATCGCGGCGGAGTTGCCCGGCAGCGTCAGCACACCGTCGAGCTTCGTATCGTCCGCGGTGGCCAGCAGCAGCCGGCCGTTGCCCGCATCCACGGTGCAGGTCCGGTCCGCGAAGTTGAAGCACACGCTGATCCGGCCGCGGCGCAGTATGAACCAGCCGTGTTCCTGGTCGAACTCCACATGGACCGAGGCGAAATCCGGGTCCGTAAGTTCCGGGGTCTGCCGGCGCAGCGCAATCAGGTCCTTGTAGAGGGCAAGCAGCCGGGCGTGGTCCCCGCGCTCCGGCTCGGACCAGTCCAGCTTGGAGTTGGTGAACGTGGATTCGGCCTGCGGGTCCGGCACGAGATCCGGGTCCCAGCCCATCCGTTCGAACTCCCGGAGCCGGCCGGCCGACGTGGCCTCGCCCAGTTCCGGCTCGGGATGGGAGGTGAAGAACTGCCAGGGGGTGGACGCGGCGAACTCCTCGCCCATAAAGAGCATGGGCGTGAACGGCGACGTCAGGTTCAGCACGGCGGCCATCGCCAGCCGGCCATAGCCCAGCGTTCCTGTCAGCCGGTCCCCCGCCGCGCGGTTGCCGATCTGGTCATGGTTCTGCGTGCAGACCACGAGCTGGCGCGCGTTCACCCGTTCCTTGTTGATCGGCCGGCCGTGGTGGCGGTGCCGGAAAGAGGAGTAGGTGCCGTTGTGGAAGAAGCCTTCCGTGAGCACCTTCGCCAGCACGTCCAGGCCCTCGAAGTCCGCGTAGTAGCCGGCGGTTTCGCCGGTCAGGTTCACGTGCACGGCATGGTGGAAATCGTCGCTCCACTGCCCGGTGAGCCCGTAGCCGTTGACGTTCCGGGACTCCAGCAGCCGCGGGTTGTTCAGGTCCGATTCCGCGATCAGGAACAACGGCTTGTCCAGCTCCCGCGAACATTCATCCGTGGCGGCCGAGAACTCCTCGAGGATGTGGACCGCGCGCTCGTCCTGCAGCGCGTGGACGGCATCCAGCCGCAGCCCGTCCACATGGTAGTCGCGGAACCACATCAGCACGTTGTCGAGGATGTAGCGGCGGACCTCGTCCGAATCCGGTCCGTCCAGGTTCACCGAGTCGCCCCAGCTGTTGCCGCCGGCAGCGCTGAGGTAGGGGCCGAAGCGCGGCAGGTAGTTCCCGCTGGGGCCCAGATGGTTGTAGACCACGTCCTGGATCACGCCGATGCCGTGGCGGTGCGCGGCGTCCACGAACCGCTGGTACGCCGCGGGACCGCCGTAGGTTTCCTGCACGGCGTACCAGTGCACGCCGTCGTAGCCCCAGTTGTGCGTGCCGTTGAACGCGTTGACCGGCAGCAGCTCCACGAAGTCGATGCCGAGCCCGGCGAGGTAGTCCAGCTTGGCAGCGGCGGCATCCAGTGTCCCCTCCGGGGTGAAGGTGCCCAGGTGCAGCTCGTAGATCACGCCGCCGTTCAGTCCCGGTGACTGCCAGCCGCCATCCGTCCACTGGTGGGTGCCGGCGTCGAACGTGCGGGACAGCCCGTGCACTCCGTCCGGCTGGCGGCGCGAACGCGGATCCGGCAGCGGCGTGGTTTCCTCGTCCAGCAGGTAACCGTAATCCGTCTCCCCCGCGGGCGCCGCTGCCGGATCGGCCAGCGACCACCAGCCGCCCTGGCTCTGAACCATGGACAGCAGTTGTCCGGCGGCCTTCAACTCGACGGTTTTGGCCAGCGGAGCCCAGACGTCAAAGCGCGCTGGGGCAAATCCGGTACTCACTGTTCTTCCTCCTTGACCAGCAGGGCCACGGGCAGGCCGGCGAAGACGTCACCCACCGGGAGCGACCCGGCGCTGCTGAAGACCAGCCCGGTGAGCACGTCCTGGTAGCGTCCGGCCGGAATAACGACGGCGGTGTCCCGCCATCCGCCGCCGCGCTGCAGTCCCAGCGGCAATCGGGTGACTAGCGTGATGGCTCCGCCGCGGTCGAAACCGAAGACATGCTCCGCGGCAGCGCCCTCGGCGTTGACCGCTTCGTAACCGGTGAACAGGTCCGGCCGGTCGCGGCGCAGCCGCAAAGCCCGGGCCACCACCAGCATCTTGGCCTGGGCGCCCTCGTCGATGGCCGGAACCGTCCCCTCGCCGAGCCGGGCGAGGGCCTTGTGCCGGGCGTCGAAGTCCACCGGCCGCCGGTTGTCCGGATCCACCAGCGAATGGTCCCAGAACTCGGTGCCTTGGTAGACATCCGGAACGCCGGGCATGGTCAGCTGCACCAGCTTGGCCGAGAGCGAGTTGGTCCAGCCGGGCAGCTTGGTCTCTTCCGCCAGCGTGCTCAGGATCCGGTTGACTTCAGGGTTGTCGAAGGCGGCATCCACGGCGGCATGCAGCTGTTCTTCGAACTGCTCGTCCGGATCCAGCCAGGAGGTGCTGTTTCCCGCTTCCCGCGCAGCCTTCTCCGCGTAGGCGTGGGCACGCTTGCGGCTGAACGGCCACGCGCCCAGGGCCGCCTGCCACAGCAGGTCCGCGAACGGCACGTCACCCAGCGGCGCGGCCGCATCCAGCTCCGCGAACTTCCCGGACCACTCGCCGGCCATCTCGGAGAGGACGCTGATCCGGGCGCGGGTGTCCTCGCTGCGCTTGGTGTCATGCGTGCTCAGCGCGGTCATGCCCAGCGGTTGTTCCAGCTGCCGGCGGACCAGCTTGGTGTGCAGATCGAACGGCTCGATGGCAAAGATGGAGGGGTCCGCGCCGACCTCGTTCAGCGAGGTCAGCCGGGAGTAGCGGTAGAACGCGGTGTCCTCTACCCCCTTGGCCATCACCATGCCCGAGGTCTGCTGGAAACGGACGGCCAGCGCCGTCAGCCCGCCTTCAGGATTCAGCAGCGGCTGCAGGGCGGTGATCGTTTCGGCCAGGTCCGGGCGGCGGACCTGCGCGGCGATCACCGCTTCCTCCAGGTACTCCGCGCCCTGCGGCAGGTAGCTGCGGTAGACCGGGAAGCAGGCCAGCAGTTCGGCGAGCGCGTCCGCCGCAATGTCCTGCTCCAGATCCGCTTCCGCAGGGATGAGCCGGGTCAGCCGGAGCACCTCGGAGCGCAGGATGCCGTCTGCAATGGCGCGCTTGGTGTCGTGGATCATGTGCCGGTAGGGCTCCACCGGGGCCACATCGGTCAGCTGCTCACGGCCCTCCGGGTCCACGAACAGCCGGTCCACGTCCGCGAGCGCGTCGTATCCGGTGGTGCCGTGGCAGAACCAGCCCGCAGGCAGGCTCTCCCCCGGTTCCAGAATCTTCTCCACCAGCACATACGCGCCGCCGGTCAGCTCGTGCAGCTGGCGTAGGTAGCCGCCGGGATCCGCGAGGCCGTCCGGATGGTCGATGCGCAGCCCGTCCACCAGGCCCTCCGTGAACCAGCGCCTGATTTCAGCGTGCGATTCCTCGAACACCCACGGCACTTCCACGCGCACCCCGGCGAGCGAGTTCACGCCGAAGAACCGGCGGTAGTTCAGCTCGCTGTCCGCCCGGCGCCAGTTCACCAGCTGGTAGTGCTGTCGCTCATGAACCGTCCGGGCATCGGCGCCGTCATCGGCCGTTCCCGCGGCGACGGGGAACCGGTTTTCGTAGTAGCGCAGTTCGCCGTCCACCAGCTCCAAGACGTCCAGCTCCGCGCCGCCGTCGCCCAGGACCGGCAGCCGGAGCTTCCCGCCCGCGGCGTCCCAATCGACGTCGAACGCCTCCGCATACCGTGAGCCGCGCCCCTCGGCCAGCAGCGACCACCACCAGCGGTTGTTCACCGGCGTGGCCACGCCCATGTGGTTGGGTACGATGTCCACCAGCACGCCCATCCCGGCCGCATGCGCGGCCTCGGAGAGCGCCTTCAGCCCCTCGGCCCCGCCCCGCGCCGGGTCCACCACGGTGAAGTCGACGACGTCGTACCCATGGTCCGAACCGGGCTCCGCGGTGAGGATCGGCGAGAGGTACACCCAGTCCGCCCCGAGTTCGCGCAGATACGGCACCAGCCGCGCGGCGTCGAACAGGTTGAAGGACTCACGGATCTGCAGCCGGTAGGTGGAGAGCGGCGTTTTCACGCGGCCCCCTTGCCAGTGCCCTTGGCATCCGCCATGGCTGCCAGCGACGCCGCCACGGAATGGTCCGGCTCTTCGACGGGCGGGGTGTGCGCGCGCAGCACCACCATCGCCTTGGCCTGCACCGTCATCTTCTTGCCTGCCGCAATCGGGGCGGAGTCGGCGTACTTACCGGCGGTGTCAATAACCTCGTCCCACTTTTCCGAGTACTCCTTCGGCGGCAGGACGAACTCCACATCATTGTCGTCCGCGTTGAAGTAGATCAGGAAGTTCTCGTCCGTGATCCGCTGCCCGCGCTCGTCGCGGCCTTGGATCCCCTGGCCGTTAAGGAAGACGCCGATGCACCGGCCCAGCGCCGCGTCCCAGTCCTCGGGCTCCATCAGCGTTCCGTCCGCGGTCAGCCAGACAATGTCCGGCAGCGCCTCGCCCTCGCCCCGGCGCACGGGCCGCCCGTCAAAGAAACGGCGACGGCGGAACGTAGGATGCTCGGTGCGCAGCTTGTTCACCGCGGCGACGAACTCGAGCAGCGGCTGGTCCACCTTGTCCCAGTCCACCCAGGACAGTTCGGAGTCCTGGCAGTACACGTTGTTATTGCCCCGCTGGGTGCGGCCCAGCTCGTCGCCATGCGCAATCATCGGCACACCCTGGCTCAGCAGCAGGGTGGCCAGGAAGTTCCGCTGCTGCCGGGCGCGCAGGCCCTGCACCTTCGCATCGTCTGTGTCCCCCTCTACACCGCAGTTCCACGAGCGGTTGTGGGATTCGCCGTCGTTATTGTCTTCGCCGTTGGCCTCATTGTGCTTCTCGTTGTAGGAGACCAGGTCCCGCAACGTGAAGCCGTCATGGGCGGTGACGAAGTTGATCGACGCGACGGGGCGGCGGCCGGAACTCTCGTACAGATCCGCCGAGCCGGTGATGCGGGAGGCGAATTCACCCAGGGTGGAGGGCTCGCCGCGCCAGAAGTCCCGGACAGTGTCCCGGTAGAGCCCGTTCCACTCCGTCCACAGCGGCGGGAAGTTGCCCACCTGGTAGCCGCCGGGGCCAACGTCCCACGGCTCCGCAATGAGCTTGCTCTGCGAAACCACCGGGTCCTGCTGGCAGAGTTCGAAGAAGGTGGACAGCCGGTCCACGTCGTAGAACTCGCGCGCCAGGGTGGAGGCCAGGTCGAACCGGAAACCGTCCACGTGCATCTCGGTGGCCCAGTACCGCAACGAGTCCATCAGCAGCTGCAGCGAGTGCGGGTGGCGCACGTTGAGCGAGTTGCCGGTGCCGGTGTAGTCCATGTAGTACTGCTTCTCATCTTCCATGAGGCGGTAGTACGCGGAGTTGTCGATGCCCCGGAAGGACAGCGTGGGGCCCATGTGGTTGCCCTCGGCGGTGTGGTTGTAGACCACGTCCAGGATGACCTCGATGCCGGCCAGATGCAGCTCGCGCACCATGGCCTTGAACTCCTGGACCTGCTGCCCGGCGTCCCCGGTGGAGCAGTACGTGTTCTGCGGGGCGAAGAAGCCGATGGTGTTGTAGCCCCAGTAGTTGGACAGCCCCTTCTCCTGCAGCGTGCTGTCGTTGACGAACTGATGCACCGGCATCAGCTCGATCGCGGTGACGCCCAGCTTCTGCAGGTGCGCGATCACCGACGGATGCGCAATGGCGGCATAGGTCCCGCGCTGCTCCTCGGGGATGTCCGGGTGCAGCTGCGTCAGGCCCTTCACATGCGCCTCGTAAATGACCGAACGGTGGTAAGGAATGCGCGGCTTGCGGTCCCCGTCCCAGTCGAAGAACGGGCTGACCACCACGCCCATCATCATGTGCTCGGCGGAGTCCTCGTCGTTGCGCGAGTTCTCGTCGCCGAAGTTGTAGCCGAACAGCGACTGGTCCCAGTCGATCTCCCCGTGCACGGCCTTGGCGTACGGGTCCAGCAGCAGCTTGTTGACGTTGCAGCGCTGCCCGTTCGCCGGATCATACGGTCCGTCAACACGGAAACCGTACTTCTGGCCTGGCAAAACATGCGGAAGGTAGCAATGCCAGACGTAGCCGTCCACATCCTTAAGTTCAAGCCTGGTTTCCTCGCCATCGTCGTCAAACAGGCAGAGGTAAACCCGCTCGCCTGCTTCACTGAACAAGGCAAAGTTCGTTCCATTGCCGTCATAGGTGGCACCCAGCGGATAGGCTTCTCCGGGCCAAACTTCCATGTACTGCTCCTGACGCTAGACGCTCTTGTATCTTTCATACAGTATGCGAAAGACAGTTTGATGATGATTCGGGAACATCGGACGAATTACGACGGCGGGAAGCGGCTATCGCTCGATGCTCGCCGATACTGGAAAGATGCAGAAAGGAGCGCCGGATCATGACGGACCAGCACCGGTCCGGCAACGAGGCCTCGCTTGCGCTCCTGGATAAACTCGCGCTGCGGTTTTCCGAGGACCCTCTGGTCGAACGCGGCACTATGTTCCGCAGCCCCGGCATGAAAGTGGGCGAAAAGGTCTTCGCCTTCCTGGGCGGCGCCGACCGGCTGATCGTGAAGATCCCGCGGCACCGGGCGGAGGCGGCCGTTGCGGCCGGGGAAGCAGAGCCGGTCACCATGGGGACGCGGACCATGAAGGAATGGGTGGCCTACCCTGCAGTCTGGGAAGATCCGCAGGAAACCGAGCAGTGCTGGTCCCGCGCTGTCGATGAAGCGTATGCCTATGTGAAAAGCCTCGGGCCCGAGTGACGTTCGGGAAGCTATCGGCTAGTCGTCGGCTTCGCCGCCTTCTTGGCCGCCTTCTTGGCCGCCCTGTTCGTTGCCGCCTTCTTCACCGCCGCCGTCGTTCTCTTGCTCCTCGCCATTGTTCTCGTTCTGTTCCTGCTGGATGTCCTGGTTGTTTCCCTCGTCCTCGTTCGGGTTGTCACAACCGGTCAGGAGCAGTGCGCACAGCGCCACCAGGGTGGCGATGCCCTTGGAAATCTTGGTCGTCATGAGGCGTGCCTTTCGATAGTCGTTTGCTCAGGTCAGGGCCGCTGGCCGGATTCGAACAGTTCGATCAGGTTTCCCGCGGGTCGGCGAGCAGGATTTGGCGCCCGCCGGGCCCGGTCACCACCTCGGTGTGGAAAGACAAGCCGGCGCTGCGCAGCCGCTCGATCTCGGCGTCGAGGTCCTCAAAAATCAGGTGAATGCGGTTGGCTCCGGGAGCTGCGTAGTCCGGCGGGGTGGCGCGGGCACCGGAGCTCGCGGGTCCGGAGAGCAGCAGCCGCAGCGGGCCACGGAGCACGTCCGCAAAGGCCGGTGCTTGCATGTTGACGGTGAAGCCGAGGTGCGCGGTGTAGAAGTCGACGGCGGCCTGAACGTCGTCGACGAGGTACCGGACACTGACGTATTCATTCGGTGCTGTCATGGCTCATTCTCCTTCGAACACGTCTTCAACACTCCCCTGTTGCGGTGATGATCGCAAGCGTATCGTTGAGCTAGCAGCATTCTTTATCGAGGTGAGCTGGCCATGACTGGCAGCGATTTGGGGTCTACATTCTCGCGGCGGCAGTTCAATACTGCGGCGGCGTTGACCGTGCTCGGCGCCGCAGGCCTGCTCGGCGGCCGCCTGTCCAGGGCGGTGACGGCGGCAGGTCCCCGGCCGCTTGAGGTCAGCCTCGCCGCGGCGGTCCTCAACAGGGTCTACCGCATCACCGCGCGGGAGCGCGCGCGGGTCACGGACGCGCCGAAGCACGAGTTCCGCGGGTTCTGGCTCTCGAGCGTGGTCAATATCGATTGGCCGTCGCGTTCCGGTCTGACCGCGGCCGTCCAGCAGGCCGAGCTCCGCGGCTGGCTGGACCTGGGCCGGAGCCGGAACCTGAATGCCGTGCTGCTGCAGGTCCGCCCGGCCGGCGATGTCTTCTGGCCGTCCAAAGTTGGCGAACCGTGGTCCCGCTACCTGACCGGAACCCAGGGCAGGAACCCCGGCTACGATCCGCTGGCCTACGCGGTCAGCCAGGCCCACGCCCGGAACCTGCACCTGCACGCCTGGTTCAACCCGTTCCGAGCCGGCATGACGGCGAACCTGGCCGACCTGATCTCCTGGCACCCGGCGCGGAAGAACCCCAGCTGGACCTTCGCCTACGGCGGCCGCCGCTACTACAACCCCGGCATCCCCGCCGTGCGCAGCTTCATCATCAAGGTGATTGCCGAGGTCGTGGCGAAGTACGACGTCGACGGCGTGCATCTGGACGACTACTTCTATCCCTATCCGGTGACCGGTCAAAGCATTCCGGACTCGGCCGCCTACAACGCCTACCGGCTGCCCGGTGAGAGCCTGGCGAACTTCCGGCGGCGCAGCGTCAACGTTTTTGTCCGCGACCTGAGCGCCAGGATCGCCGCCACCAAGCCGCGGATGCTGTTCGGCATCAGCCCGTTCGGCATCTGGCGCAACCAGTCGACGGACAGCCGCGGCTCCGCGACCTCCGGGTTCCAGAGCTACGACGGCATCTTCGCCGATTCGCGGCTCTGGGTGAAGCAGGGCTGGCTGGACTATGTGGTGCCGCAGCTCTACTGGCACCAAGGCAATCCGGCTGCGGACTACAACACGCTGGTCAATTGGTGGTCGGCCCAGGTCAGCGGCACCAGCTGCAAGCTCTACATCGGCGAGGCTGCCTACAAGGTCGGCGATCCTGCCCAGGGCGCCGACTGGCAGGACCGGCGGGAGTTGTACAACCACACCGCCAAGTGCCGGGCGACGGCGCGGGTCAGCGGCCAGGTGTATTTCTCGGCCAAGTCCGTGCGGGCCAACAAGCTGGGCAGCATCACCCTGGTGAAGGACAAGTACTACAAGCGGGTGGCCATGACGCCGGTCATGTCCCATCTGGGCGCCCAGCGTCCCTACACCCCTGTGATCAGCAGTGCGCGCTGGAACGGCTCCGGCGTCGAGCTTATTTGGCGCGGCTCCAACAGTGGGACCCTGCCGCGGCATTACGCCATCTACCGCTGGGAAGCCAAAGCGGATTCCAGCGCCTTCATCCCCTCGCAGGCCGGGGCCCTGCGCCGCGTCCACCGCCGCCGCGGCAACCCCGAGAAGTTCGTGGATACCGGAGCGGTGCGGGGACGCACGTACTGGTACGTCGTCGTCGGCTTGAGCGACCTGATGGTCGAATCCGTCGCCGCTTCGGCAATCTTTATCCGCGCCTGAGAGGGCCGGACGCGCCAGGCGCCGCTTGGACGGCCCTGCCCATCAACCCATCCGCAGCGGCCAGGGACGCCAGCCCTCCGGAACCTCCTGCAACTTCAGCTCAGCCTCGCGGAGCCGGATCCCTGCGGCAGCATCGGGGTCTCCCCTGCCGCCTTCCTCCCAGGAACCGTCCGCCGCCGTCAACGCATATTCGCTCCACCCGCGCCGGCCCACCGGATACCGCTCGCCGTAGCCGCCGGCGGCGACCGCAAGCACCAGCCGCTCCAGCCGGTCGGCTTCCGATTCGGCAGTTTCGTCGCAGGCGTCGCAGCCGCAGGACGGGAAAATGAACTCGTGCAGCAGCCCGGCGTGCACCACCACGCCGGGGTAACTGGTAAACCCGATAGTCAGGACCGCGGCGCCAGGGTCGCGGGGACGAAGACGGACCGCTTCCCGCACCTCATAGGAGTGCACCAGCAGATCCGGCACGTGCTCAGGGTTAGGATCCACATCGACGTCGTATACCTCGCCAAGGTGCTCGATCAGGGCGCGGGCCACGGTGTGCAGTCCGGCGAAGCGCTCGGTATTGCTGTCCAGGCTGTAGGCCTCCGGCGGCGGGCCGTCCTCGCCCCACCTGCTGCCGTACGGAATGGGCTGCCCGTCCGGCGAGCTGAACTCCTGCACAGGCAGCGCCGGCCGGATATACGGAGGTTGGCCTGGCGCCGGCTGCGCCGGCCGCAGCTGCATGGCGGGCAGGTTTTCTGCCTCTTCGCTTTCCCACTCCTGGATGACGGAGATGAAGCCCTGCAGCCACTCGGCATCGGCATCGCGGATCCGGGCGGGCAGGCCCTCGATCTCGAACTGCAGGTCATCGTTTCCGACAGTCGGTGAACTGCCCTCGAAAGTCCGCCACTGGGCGTCCGGCCTCAGGCTGGCCAGCACGTTACCGGCGAACACTCCCGCCGCGGCTTCGAGCGCGCTGTCATTGGCGATCCGGGCATCGGACGAGTGCAGGAACTCCACGAGCCGGGCCGGATCGGATGCCAGCTGCCCTGGGTCCACGTCCTGTTCCCTGCAGAAGGCGAGGAACGGCGCGTACCCACGCGCGTGCCGGACCGGCGGCTGGACTTCGGACTCCGGCCGGTAGAGCGCCCGCGAGCGCTGCATCGGTTCAGGCAGTTCTACCGCGGGTCCCTCGAAAACATCCTCGTCTCCCATGACCAGATCCTAGCCGGTAGCCTCCGCTGCCGCAGTGGCGGGGCTAGTGCGCGTGGTGAGCACCGCCGTCGTTGGTTGGAACTGAACCGGCGGAGTCGCCCGGCTCGACCACGACGAACTGGCCCATCATGCCCTCGTCTTCATGCAGCAGCAGGTGGCAGTGGAACATGTACGGCACCTGCGGATCCGCGTAGTCCTCGAAGGTCATGATCAGCCGGTAGGTCTTCTGCGGCGACAGGTACACCGTGTCCTTCCGGCCGGCCAGGCGGGCGGGCGGGGCGTCGCCGTCGATGCTCAGGATCTGGAACTGCACGTCGTGGATGTGGAAATTGTGCGGGAACAGGTTCTTGTTGCGCACCTCCCACACCTCGGTGGCGCCGACGGTGACGGTCTCGTCGATCCGGCCCATGTCCATGGTCCGGCCGTTGATCTTGCGTCCCTTGAGTTCGAAAGTGCGGGTCACGGAGGCATCGAATTCGTCGATCCCGAATTCGCTCAGGGTCGGGGAAACAGCGGACGACGGCGCCAACTCGCCGGCGGCGCGCAACTCCAGGACGTCGAAGGAATCGTTGGCACCGAAGGCGAACGACGCGGCCACGGCACCAAGGTCAGGCTCCGAGGAGCGCAGCATCGCCGTGCTTCCCGGTTTCATATCCACCACAATCTCGGCGCGCTCCCCCGGCGAGAGCTGGATGTTGCGCTGCTCCAGCGGCGAGCGCAGCAGCCCGCCGTCGGTAGCCACCAGCTGGAACGGCCGGGCGTCCTCGAAACCGAAGTTGTAGATCCGCGCGGTGGAGCCGTTGAGCAGCCGGAGCCGGACCTTCTCGGTGGTCACGGTGTGGTGCGCGCCGATGGTCCCGTTGACCATGACCGTGCTGCCTAGCAAGCCGATCTCGTTGCCATCATTCTGCAGGGTCAGCTGGCCGTCCTCGGTGAACTGCTTGTCCTGCACGATCACCGGGATGTCGTCCGCCCCGTACTCGGAAGGCAGGCCGGAAGCGGCGGTGTCGTCGTCGTCGAGGATGAACATTCCGGCGAGGCCGCGGTACACCTGGTCCTCGGTCTCGCCATGGGGATGCGGGTGGTACCAGAGGGTGGCGCCCGGCTGGTCGATCCGCCATGCGGGGCGCCAGGTACCTCCCGGTTCCACCTCCTGATGCGGGCCGCCGTCCACCGCCGCGGGCAGGTGAATGCCGTGCCAGTGGACGCTGGTGGTCCGCTCCAGCTCGTTCTTGAAGTTCACGGCGACCTTCTCGCCGCGCTTGGCCCGGAGGGTGGGGCCGAGGAAGCTGCCGTTGAATCCCATGGTTTCGGTGGCGGAAGCGATGGGGGAAGCTCCAGTGGAGAAGTCGGTAGTGCCGGACCGGGCCGTCAGGTCGAAAACCCGGGTGCCGTCGTCGTCAATCCTGGATTCGGCCAACGGCGGGATGTGCAGCGGCTGGTCGAAGTCCGCCGGCATTGTCACTTCCGAAATTGACCCGCAGCCGGCGAGCGCCAGCATTACCGCGGTGCCGAGCGCCAGGAGTCTGGGAGAACGCCGATTCATCGCGCCTCCCCAGCCTGTCCAGCCTGCACGCGCCGCAGACCCTGCACGCCCCACGCCAGCAGGCCGGCAACCAGCCCGTAGAACGCGTTGGTCAGTACCAGCGGGAGGAGAACGAACGGCATCGCCAGCGGGCCCTGCAGCTCGCCGGCCAGGATCGGCGTCAGGAGCGCGCTGATGGCCACCAGGTAGACCGCGTACGTCACGCCAGCCAGCACGAGGGTTAGCACCGGGCGGCCGACGTTGCCCAGTCCGACAATCAGGATCCAGGCCAGCGCGATCGCGAGAATCAGGACCGGGACCACGGTCTCCGCCCCAATGGCCTCGGCGACACCGGTCAGGTGGGTGAGGGGATGGATGAGGCCCAGGGCGCCCAGCCCCAGAATCAGCGGCCAGTGCAGCGAAGAATTACGTGTTTGTTCCATGGCTTCAACGCTAGGAAGCGGGCGGGCCGGCCACATCGGCCCGCTGCCGTCACTTGCGGTAGTCACTTGTGTGCCGGGGTGTCGTTGAAAAGCGACAATGGAATACAGCCGCAGGTGGACGCGCCCCGGCGGCAAGGCTCCTACGATGGCAAGCATGGACAAACCTGCCAGGACCGAAGAGGCCCATCCCCGGCTGGTCGATGCCCTGCTGGCGGTCGGCATGGCGCTGGCAGTCTCCGTGGTCATCGCCGCGGATCTGGAAGGCACCGGCCGGGCCCAGCCGGCGGCGTATCTGTTCGCGCTCTGCTTCGGCCTATTGATGATGGCCCGGCGGCACTTCCCGCGGACGGTCCTGGCGGTGACCATTCTCGGCATCTTCGCCTATTACGCGCTGGGTTACCCGCCCATCGGCATCTCGCTGCCTGCCGTGGCCGCCGCCTATTCCGCCGCCGAGGCAAACCACACGCGCTGGGCCGCCGGCGCCGGCGCAGTCCTGATCGCCGTCTCCGCCTACTTCCGCATCAAGGAAGGCCAGCCCACGGCGTACCTGGTCAGCTACGAACTCATCACCAACATCGCCCTCATTGCAGCGGCGATCGCCCTCGGCGTGACGGTACGGATGCGCCACGAGTCGCGCGCCCAGCAAGAGCGTCTGAACCTGCTCACCGCCGCCCAGCACGCGCGCGAAGCCGAGCAGCGCATCCACGACGAGCGCATGCGCATGGCCCGGGACCTGCATGACGTCATCGGCCACACCATGTCTGTCATCTCGGTCCACAGCAACGTAGCCGCAGAAGCAATAGGGAACGACGACGGCGCCGCCACTCGCGCCATCGAACAGATCCGCACGGCTACTTCGGAGACGATGAAAGAGCTGCGCTCCACCGTCAAGCTGCTGCGCTCCCCGGAGTCCGGCAACGGCCGCACCGCGGTGGGCCTCGACGGCGTGGAGCAACTCTTCGGCTCGGCGCGAGAAACAGGGCTTGAGGTGGATGCCTCCGTCACGGTGGCTCCCGATGAGCTGTCCGGCACGATCGATGCGGCGGCCTACCGGATCGTCCAGGAGTCGCTGACCAACGTGATCCGGCACGCCCATGCCTCCAGCGTGAGGGTAACGGCCGGCGTGGAGGACGGTGTGCTGCGGCTCGAAATAGCAGACGACGGTTCTGGATCCGAGGCAGCTGCCTCCTCCGGCCACGGACTGATCGGTATGCGGGAGCGGGCCACCCAGCTCGGCGGCTACCTCAGCGCAGAGAAGACTCCGGCCGGATTTGTGGTCCGCGCTCAGTTACCAGCGAAACTGGAACCATGATTCGGATAGTGCTGGTCGATGACCAGGAACTGGTACGCACAGGACTGCGCACCCTCGCCGAGCATGATGGCGATATCGAGGCTGTGGCGGAGGCGGGCAATGGCAGGACCGGGCTGGACGCAGTCCGACGGCACAAGCCCGACGTGGTCCTGATGGACATCCGGATGCCGGTCATGGACGGCCTGGAAGCGACGTCGAAGATCATCGCCGATGAGGCCCTGGCCGGCGTCCGTGTCCTGATCCTGACCACGTTCGACGAGGACGAGAACGTCTTCGAGGCCATCCGGATCGGCGCCGCCGGCTACCTGCTCAAGGACATTTCACCCACCGAGCTCCGCCACGCCATCCGGGTGGTCGCCGAGGGCGAGTCGCTGCTCTCGCCGTCGATCACCCGCAAGGTTATGCAGTCCCTGGCCAGCGGTGCTGCACTGAAGGTCGACCACCGGCCCTTGCAGAACCTGACGGACCGCGAGCGCGAAGTCCTCACCCAGATTGGCCGCGGCCTGTCCAACGACGAGCTTGCGCAGCAGCTCTTCATCAGCCCCGCCACCGCCCGGACCTATGTGAGCCGCCTGCTCGCGAAACTACATGCCCGCGACCGCGCCCAACTGGTCGTCCTGGCCTACGAAACAGGCCTGGTCTCGCCGGGGTCCGGCCAAACCTAACGGGCGAGTTCTGAACGTATCGGAACCCCACCTCCCTGTGGACGATCTCGTCTCGTTCTGATCAGTGAACGTCAGTGCTCGATTGTAGGCTCATTCGTAGGCGCCGATATAAAGCACGGCCGGCGTGACAAAGGAGATAACAAATGAGTCTAAGCCAGTACCGCGGACAGTTGGAGCGCAAGAGCAAGCAACGTGCGGAAGCTGCAAACAAAGCTGGTGGCTACCGGAACAAGGAGACCACAAAGCGCACTGCGGCATCCAAAGCACGCGCCGCTGCAGACAAAGCTACGAGCGCCTCCGCTGCTCAAAACAAGCGGCGCGAAGCCGAGCGACATGAGAACGAAGCGTCACGAGCAGGCCAAGAAGCAAATCGATTGCAGGACCGGGCAAACGGTTACGCAAAAGAAGAGCTTAGCTTGCAAGCCAAGATCGTCAAGGCGGAGAAATCCGAGGCCGATGCCGCGGAACGTCGCCGCAAACGTGAACAGATTCAGGTGAATCGACATACCGCGGCTGCTTCCGCCGCCATCCAACGGCGGTTAGAGCGAACGGAATTGGTGGTAAGTGGAGCGGTACGGGAGCTACGGGCGCCAAAACCGGAAAGATTAAGAATCCTGATCCTTGGGGCGGCGTCTGAAGGCGACCTTAGAGTAGGGCGAGAGCAGAAACGTATTCGTGCAGCCGTCGAAAGTGCCCTCCACCGGGATCTCGTGGAGTTGGATGTACGCCCGGCGGCGACAACGGCCGACCTGCTCGACGGCATAACGAGGTTTCGTCCGCACGTCGTGCATTTCTCTGGCCACAGCAATGACGACTTGATCGTGTTTGAAGATGAACTCGACGGGCAACACGAAGGCGTCATTGTTACAGCTCGGGCATTCGCCTCTGCCGTCAAGGCCACGGATGATCCACCGCTACTCGTGCTCCTGAACTCCTGCAACTCAGCCGTTCAGATTGACGACCTTGTGGAAAACGTTGCTCCATTCGCAATCGGCATGGCTGACGAGATCGAAGATGGAGACGCCATCACCTATGCGGCGCAGTTCTACGCGGCAGTGGCTAACGGTCAGTCAGTCAGCTCCGCTCATCTCTCGGGTCAGGCGGCCCTTCAGCTTGCGGGGCTAGCAGGTGCAGATCTGCCGACTCTCGTTTGGGCGGATGATGTCGACCCCTCAATGACTCTCCTTGTGAGACCGGCAGAGTGAGAAAGACACGGACGATTCATAAGGCGCTGGTCGAGTTGCCCCTCCAGACGCCCGATCTTCCCACGCAAATTCAGAGTTCAATGATTCCGGCAACCACCGCACCTTCCAGGAGGGCCGAGCAGGTGCGAAGCTCAGCTACCTCTCGGCGACGACCATCGCAGTGGCCAAATCGCCGTCGTGGCTCATAGACAGATGCCAGAACTTCACGCCCTTCGCCTCGGATGCAGCCGCAACGGTGCCGGTAAACTCCGGATACGGGTCTCCGCCGCCGTCAATGCATATAGTGCAGTCCTGCCAGTTCATCCCTGCGGGTGCCCCGAGGGCTTTGGCAATCGCTTCCTTGGCGGCGAAGCGCGCTGCCAGAGAGCGAGTATTCAGGACCCGCTCGGCGGGCGTGAACAGCCGGTCCACCAGTCCTGGCGTCCGCTCCAGCTGTTTCCGGAAGCGCGACACCTCCACAACATCAACGCCGATTCCCACGATCATGTTTCATACCTATCCACACAGCGGCCGCTCAGGCCTTGAATGAACAATAGCTGCCCGTTGGGAGATCCCATCGGACAGCTACTGTCTACGTCAGTTATGGCCTAAAGCCTCTACTCGACGGTGACGCTCTTGGCCAGGTTGCGCGGCTGGTCCACGTCGTAGCCCTTGGCGTTGGCCAGTTCGCACGCGAAGATCTGCAGCGGCACGGTGGCCAGCAGCGGTGCGAGCAGGGTCGGGGTCTCCGGGATGTAGAAGACGTGCTCGGCGTAGGCCTTGACCGCTTCGTCGCCCTCTTCGGCGATGACGATGGTCTTGGCTCCGCGGGCGCGGATCTCCTGGATGTTGGAGACAACCTTGGAGTGCAGCGAGTGGCGTCCGCGCGGCGAGGGCACGACGACGAAGACCGGCTGGCCTTCCTCAATCAGCGCGATCGGGCCGTGCTTGAGCTCGCCGGCAGCGAAGCCTTCGGCGTGGATGTAGGCCAGTTCCTTGAGCTTCAGCGCCCCTTCCATGGCGACCGGGAAGCCGACGTGGCGGCCCAGGAACAGCACGGAGCGGGTCTCGGACATTTCGCGGGCCAGCTTCTTGATCTGGTCCGCGTTGTCCAGGACGGACTGGATCTTCGCCGGGATGGCGGCCAGGTCGGAGAGGATGTCCTTGATCTCGCCCTGGAACTTGATGCCGCGCAGCTGCGCCAGGTACAGGCCCAGCAGGTAAGCGGCGGTGATCTGTGCGAGGAACGCCTTGGTGGAGGCGACGGCGATCTCCGGGCCGGCGTGCGTGTAGAGCACGGCGTCGGATTCACGCGGGATAGTGGAGCCGTTGGTGTTGCAGATCGCCAGGGTCTTGGCGCCCTGTTCCTTGGCGTAGCGCACGGCCATCAGGGTGTCCATGGTCTCGCCGGACTGGGACATCGAGACGATCAGGGTGCGCTCGTCCACAATCGGGTCGCGGTAGCGGAACTCGTGGCTGAGCTCCACCTCGGTGGGGATCCGGACCCAGTGCTCGATGGCGTACTTGGCCACCTGCCCGGCGTACGCGGAGGTACCGCAGGCGAGCACGATGATCTTGTTGACGTTCTTCAGTTCCGCCGGGTCGATCCGGACCTCATCCAGCGTGAGCCGGCCATCGGCGTCGGAGCGGCCCAGCAGGGTCTGGCCCACAGCCTCGGGCTGGTCGTTGATTTCCTTCTCCATGAAGGAGGGGAAGCCGCCCTTTTCCGCGGCGGCAGCGTCCCAGTCCACGTGGAACTCGGTGCCTTCGGCCGGCTTGCCGAAGAAGTCGGTGATCTCGAAGCTGTCCGGGGTGATGGTGACAATCTGGTCCTGGCCCAGCTCCACCGCACGGCGGGTGAAGTCGATGAAGCCGGACACGTCGGAGCCGAGGAAGTTCTCGTTCTCGCCCAGGCCGACTACCAGCGGCGAGTTGCGGCGGGCGGCGACGACGACGTCGGGCTCATCCGCGTGGATGGCCAGCAGCGTGAACGCGCCTTCGAGCTTCTGGCAGGCCTGCTGCATGGCCTCGGCCAGGACGGCCTGGCCGCCGCTGGCCTTGACCAGCGAACGGTAGATGTCGCCGAGCAATACGGCGGCTACCTCGGTGTCGGTTTCGGACAGGAAGGTGTGGCCCTTGGCCAGCAGCGATCCCTTGACTTCGGCGAAGTTTTCGATGATGCCGTTGTGGATGACGGCGAGCTTGCCGTCGTCGGCCAGGTGCGGGTGGGCGTTCTGGTCGGTCGGCCCGCCGTGCGTTGCCCAGCGGGTGTGGCCAATGCCGGTCAGCGACACAGGCAGCGGACGCTCCTCCAGTTCGGTGACCAGGTTGCTCAGCTTGCCGGACTTCTTGCGGGACTCAATCCCGCCGTCGGCAATAACGGCAACGCCGGCAGAGTCATACCCGCGGTACTCCAGGCGCCGCAGTCCTTCCAGCACCACGTCGAGGGCACTGTGGCTGTCAATTCCAGGAGCAAGATCAGCATTGCTGCTTCCGGCCGGCAAGTCGCGGCGGCCTACATAACCTACGATTCCACACATGCCATAAAGCGTACCTGCCCCACCGCCGGAGAGTCGCACCGGGCGGGCATGAAACGCGGCACCACCAGCTAGCACCATATTCCGGCCGCGGGGTATACGTCGTCTTGATTTTGGGTAATGTGCCGCCCAACAGGCACAATTCGTTAAGTGAGTGAAGAGACACCGAAGACGGCGTCGTCCAATGGTGAGAGTAACGTCACACCTTTTGTCGAGCTGGACCGGCAAACATGGTCCCGGCTTTCCAACGAGATTGAACAGCCCCTCAATCAGGAAGACATCGAGCGGCTGCGCGGTCTGGGCGAACAACTGAACATGGACGAGGTCCGCGAGGTCTACCTCCCGCTGTCCCGGCTGCTGAACCTCTACGTGGGAGCAGCCGGCGAGCTCCATAAAGCCACCACCACCTTCCTGGGCGAACAGACCCGCCGCACTCCCTTCGTCATCGGCGTCGCCGGTTCGGTCGCCGTCGGTAAATCCACCACCGCCCGAGTGCTGCGCGAGATGCTCCGGCGCTGGGAGGGCACGCCGAACGTCGAGTTGATCACCACGGACGGTTTCCTCTACCCCAACGAGGAGCTGGAGCGCCGCGGCCTGATGGACCGCAAGGGCTTCCCTGAGTCCTACAACCGCCGCGCCTTGTTGCGCTTTGTCAGCGAGGTCAAGTCCGGCGCCGAGGAAGTCCGGGCCCCCTGGTACTCGCACCTGACCTACAACATTGTCCCGGGCAAGGAAATTGTGGTCCGCCGTCCCGACGTGCTGATCGTCGAGGGGCTGAACGTGCTGCAGCCGGCCCGGCCCCGCGCGGACGGCCGCTCTGGCCTGGCGCTGAGCGATTTCTTCGACTTTTCCATTTATGTGGACGCCAAGACCTCGTATATTGAACAGTGGTATGTCAACCGGTTCCAGAAGCTGCGCACCTCCGCGTTCGCCAATCCGGAATCGTACTTCCACCGCTACGCCTCGCTGACGGACGAGGAAGCCGTGGAAACGGCGCTGAGCATCTGGCACCGCATCAACGAGCCGAATCTGGAGCAGAACGTGCTTCCCACCCGGGGCCGGGCACAGCTGGTGCTCACCAAGGACGCGGACCACTCGGTCCGCCGGATGCTGCTGCGGAAGACCTGAGATGAACAGCAGGACTGTCATCAGGACAATGGCCATCGCCGCGGTGGTGGCCGTGCTTGCAGGCTGCGCCGGGCCCTCCCCTGAACGTTCCAACCAAGGTACGACGGCGTCATCCGCAGTTACGTCGTCACCCTCACCTTCGGGGGCGCGCGACGAGGGAACGGCAGCCCCGGAACCGGGAGAAACCAACGTGCCCGAGACGGACGAGCCCCGGGCCCCTGCAGAGCCGGAGGAGACCAGCCGGCCCGAACAGCCGGAGGAGCCGGACCAGCAAGCCGACCAGCCCGGCGCGGAAGGCCACGACGATCCGGCGAGCATCGACGTCGTTGTTAATAAAGCCCGGCCGCTGGAACCGATGGATTACTACCCGGCAGACCTCCGCTCCCCCAACGTAACCACCGGCCCGGGCGGCGCCGGCGCGCAGTTACGCGCGGCCGCGGCCACTGCCGCCGAGGAAATGTTCGCCGCTGCCGCTGTGCAGGGCGTCGGCATGACCATCGTGAGCGGCTTCCGTTCCTACGACACGCAGGTCTCCACTTACCAGCACTGGGTCAACGTCAACGGCAAGGCCGGGGCCGACGAGGTCTCGGCGCGCCCGGGCTACTCGGAACACCAGACCGGCCTCGCCTTGGACATCGGTGACAGCAGCGGCGCCTGCAACCTCAGCGCCTGCTTCGCGGACACCGCCGCCGGCAGCTGGGCCGCGCAGAACGCCCACCGCTTCGGTTTTGTGGTCCGCTACCAGCCGGGACAGGAAGACGTTACGGGATATTCGCCCGAGCCATGGCACCTGCGTTTCATCGGCAAATCCGACGCGGCCGACATGTACAACAGCGGTGTGAAGGCCTTGGAGACCTACTACGGATTGCCCGCAGCACCCGATTATCTTTGAGCTGTTTCCCTACAAGCCGCCAAGTATCCATTGCATTCAGTACGACAAGCGGTACATTGGGGCGCATGTTACAAGGATTCAAGGAATTCATCATGAAGGGCAACGTCATTGACCTTGCCGTCGCAGTGGTCATCGGCACCGCTTTTGCCGCTGTCGTCAACTCCCTCGTCGGAGATGTCCTCATGCCGCTGATCTCGATGCTGGTCGGAACCCCCGACTTCAGCAACTTCCTGGTCTTCGGCGCGGTCAAGTTCGGCGCCTTCCTGACCGTAGTCATCAACTTCCTGCTCGTCGCCGCCGCCATCTACTTCGTCGTCGTTGTTCCCATGAACCACATGATTGAACGCCGCAACCGCCGCCTCGGCATCACCCCGGCAGAGGAAGAAGCGGATCCGCAGGTCGTGCTACTGACCGAAATCCGCGATTCCCTGCGCGCCCGCCAGTAGGAATCTTCTTATCCGCCCACCGTCCGGCTCAACCAAGATAATCCTGCCGGCGGATCCAGCGAAGCGTCCCCATCCTCTCGGTTGGGGGCGCTTCCGTTTGCGGTCTTAGCGGGGTTGTTGCCGATCCAGCCGGCGGTCTCAGTGGGCATGTGCCTTGTAAGGATGTCCCGGTGTACCAACCGGTTCCGTCCCGGTGTACCCGTGGTCCTCGTCCATAGTGGTTTCATCGAAGGGATCGTCACCGGCCAGCACCCTGTCCACCTGCTCCGGGTCCATTTTCTGGGTCCATTTGCCGATCAGGACGGTGGCCACCGCGTTTCCGGTGAAGTTGGTCAAGGCGCGTGCCTCCGACATGAACCTGTCGATGCCCACAATCAGGCCTACGCCCTCCACCAAGTCCGGCCGGTGGGACTGCAGGCCGCCGGCCAAGGTTGCGAGCCCGGCGCCGGTGACACCCGCGGCCCCCTTCGAGGCAATGATCATAAAGACCAGCAGCGAGATCTGCTCCCCCAGCTGGAGGGGCGTACCCAACGCCTCGGCGACAAACAGGGCAGCCATGGTCAGGTAGATCGCCGTCCCGTCCAGGTTGAAGGAGTATCCGGTGGGCACGGTGACACCGACCACCGGTTTGGCCACGCCCAGATGTTCCATCTTCGCGATCAGCCGCGGCAGGGCAACCTCGGAGGACGAGGTGGACACGATCAGCAGGTACTCCCGTGCCAGGTACCGCATGAGTTTGAAGATATTGATTCCCGTCACCAGCTTCAGCAGGCCGCCGAGAATAACGACGATGAAGAGAGCGCAGGTGATGTAGAAGGCGATCATCAGGGTGCCCAGGCTGATGATCGCGTCCAGCCCTGTTTCACCGACGACGGCGGCAATGGCACCGAAGGCGCCGATCGGGGCAAGCCACATGATCATGACGAGGATACGGAAGACAAGGGTCTGCAGGTAGCCGATCCCCCGCAGGATCGGCACACCGCTGGGACCCATTTCCTGCAGGGCAAAGCCCACCAGCAGCGCGACGAACAGCGTCTGCAGGATGCTGCCGAAAGTAAGCGCGGAGAACAGCGTGGTTGGAATGATGCTCAGCAGAAAATCCACTGTCCCGCCGGTCTCTTCCTCGCCACCCGCTTCGAACTCGGTAGCGCCGATGTCCAGTCCGGCTCCCGGCTGGATGATATTGCCCACCGTGGCTGCGGCTTTCTCCTTTGTCACCGCTGGTCCTGCAGATGTAATAACTGTCCCACCGGCCATGTTCCAGCACCATAGAAAAGGGCCAGCTTCAAGGGTCCAAAGCATTCGTTCCCGCGTAGCATTGGAGAAGACACTGGGAGCCCGCTCCGGTGACTCCCGGACTTCTTTCCGCACGGAGACACCCATGCACAACAACCCAGCCCCGATTACCTCCCGGCGCGCACGGCTCGGCAAGACCGCCGCAGGACTTCTCGGCATAGCCGCCTTGATCGCCTCGGCCGGCCCCGTCTCGGCCCACCCCGACTATCATGATCGTCCGGACAATCCGCCGGACAGCATCGAACTTCCCGACGCCTCCTCGGCCGAGGGCATCACCGCCGGAAGGGGCAGCTCCTTCTATGCGGGTGACCTCTTCGAGGGAGACATCTACCGCGGCAGCCTGCGCAGCGGAACCGCCGAGGAGATCATCGACGCTCCGGACGGCCGCAAGGCAGTGGGCATGGACTACAGCAAACGGCATGATCTGCTCGCCGTTGCCGGCGGCGATACCGGCCAGGCCTACTTCTACGACACGGACACGGGCGAAACCGTGGCCAAGTACCAGCTGGCCAAGGCGGGCACAGCGTTCATCAATGACGTCACGCTGACCCGACGCGGTGCGTGGTTCACCAACTCGCTTCAGGGCGAGCTGTACTTCGTACCCATCGACCGCCACGACGGCGACCTTGGGAAAGCCAGAACACTGGACTTGAAAGGGCCGGCCAGCGAGACGCCCGGAGACTTCAATCTCAACGGGATTGCCGTAGCCGACGACGGCCGCACGCTGGTGGTCGCCCATTCGGCCAAGGCATCGCTCTTTACGGTGAACGCCCGGAGCGGGGAAAGCCGGCTCATAAGCAATCTGGACCTGCCCCATGTGGACGGCATCGTCATCGACGGCCGCAATGTGTGGGCCGTTCAGAACATGATCAACCAGGTGAGCCGGATCAAAGTCTCCGATGACCTGCGCCGCGGTGAAGTAAAGGAAGTCATCACCGACGAACTCTTCCAAACACCGACGACGGCGGCACTCATCGGGGATGATCTCGCCGTGGTCAACGCCAAGTTCGACACCGGCCTCCCGCCGACGGCCGACACTTATGAGGTGGTTATAGTAGACGCCTTCGGCGAAGACTGATCCCCTGCTGCTCCGCCGCTAGTCCGCGGCGACCGGCTGCTGCAGTCCGAGATGCTGCTTGACCGCCGCTGCGAGCTGGTCTGCCGTGCTCTGGGCAGTGGCCATGTCTGCTGCCTCGACCATCACGCGGACCACGGGTTCGGTGCCCGAGGGGCGCAGCAGCACCCGGCCGGTTTCGCCCAATACCGCACTGGCGGCGGCGATTGCGGCCTGCAGATCGGCGTTGCTCTTCACCGCGGCCTTGTCCACGTCCTTGACGTTGATCAGCACCTGCGGCAGGTGGTTCATGGCCTTGGCCAGTTCCGAGAGCGGTTTCCCGGTCTTGGCGACCTGGGCCGCGACCTGCAGGCCGGTGAGGACCCCGTCACCGGTGGTGGCGTAGTCGGAGAAGATCACGTGCCCGGACTGCTCACCGCCGAGGGAGTAACCGTGGGCGCGCATGCTTTCGAGCACGTAGCGGTCCCCCACCGCGGTCTCTTCAATTCGGACGCCGGCTTCCTGCAGGGCCAGCTTCATGCCCAGGTTGCTCATCACCGTGGCAACGAGGACGTTGTCCTTGAGCCTGCCGGCATCCTTCATGGCGAGGGCCAGGATGGTCATGATCTGGTCACCGTCGATCACGGTGCCATTCTCGTCCACCGCCAGGCAGCGGTCCGCGTCGCCGTCGTGCGCGATGCCGAGGTTCGCGCCATGGGCCACCACGGCCTTCTGCAGCTCCTCCAAATGGGTGGAGCCCACGCCGTCGTTAATGTTCAGGCCGTCGGGCTCGGCACCGATGACGACAATCTCGGCACCGGCGTCGGAGAAGACCTGCGGGGAGCAGCCGCTGGCCGCACCGTGCGCGCAGTCCAGAACGACTTTCAGGCCGTCCAGGCGGGCCGGGAGGGTCTGCAGCAGGTGGACGATGTAGCGGTCCTCGGCGTCGGCGAAACGTGAGATACGCCCCACCTGGGCGCCCGTGGGACGGTGCCGGGGGTTCTTCATCTCGGTCTCGATGGCGTCTTCGACCTCGTCCGGCAGCTTGTGGCCGCCGCGGGCGAAGAACTTGATGCCGTTATCAGGCGCCGGGTTGTGGGAGGCGGAGATCATCACGCCGAAGTCCGCGCCCAGGTCCGCGACCAGGTAGGCGGCCGCGGGTGTGGGCAGCACGCCGGCGTCGTACACATCCACGCCGGCACTGGCGAGCCCTGCGGAGACGGCAGCGCTGATGAACTCGCCGCTGGCACGGGGATCCCGTGCGACGACGGCGGTGGGCCGCTTTCCGTCTTGAACCTGCCGGTGGCCAAGGACTACTGCAGCGGCCTGGGAAACTTCCATCGCCAGTTCTGCAGTGATCAGTCCGTTGGCCAATCCGCGGACACCGTCGGTACCAAATAATCTAGACACAGGAGACCATTTTACGGGAGGGAAACAGAGCAGCATGACATGTTGCTCCCAAAGCCCATGTTAACGCCAGAACCCCGCCCAGTGGATTGCACTGGGCGGGGTCCTGAAGCAGTCCGGGTAACGCCTGTAGCGCTGGTTCCGGAAAGCGCAGATTTAGCGCTTCGAGTACTGCGGTGCCTTACGGGCCTTCTTCAGACCAGCCTTCTTACGCTCGATGATACGGGCGTCGCGGGTCAGGAAGCCGGCCTTCTTCAGGGCCGGACGGTTGTTCTCGCGGTCGATCTCGTTCAGCGCGCGGGCGATGCCCAGGCGAAGCGCACCGGCCTGGCCGGAAGGGCCGCCGCCGTTGATGCGTGCGAAAACGTCGTAAGCGTCATCCAGTTCAAGCAGCTTGAACGGATCATTGACTTCCTGCTGGTGCAGCTTGTTCGGGAAGTAGTTGGCCAGTTCGCGGCCGTTGATGGTCCACTTGCCGGAACCCGGAACGATGCGCACGCGGGCAACAGCTTCCTTGCGGCGGCCAACGGCGGAACCGGGGACGGTCAGGGCCGGGCGCTCCTTGGCAACGGCCTGCGTTGCTTCAGTGCCGCTTTCCGAGGTGTAGCTGGTGAGGTTCTCGCCAGCGGTGTTCAGCTCTTCAGTATTCTGAGCCACGATTCTCCTTGAATAAATTCTTTAGTTTGGTGGCCAGGACTACTGGGCGACCTGGGTGATTTCGAAGGTCTTCGGCTGCTGGGCAGCGTGCGGGTGCTCGGCACCTGCGTAGACCTTCAACTTGCCCAACTGCTGGGCAGCCAGGGAGTTCTTGGGCAGCATGCCGCGGATTGCCTTCTCGACTGCGCGAACCGGGTTCTTCTCCAGCAGTTCGGCGTAGTTGACGGAGGACAGGCCACCCGGGTAACCGGAGTGGCGGTAGGCACGCTTCTGTTCGAGCTTGGCGCCGGTCAGGGCAACCTTCTCAGCGTTGATGATGATGACGAAATCGCCCATGTCCATATGCGGAGCAAAGGTCGGCTTGTGCTTTCCGCGCAGCAGTGTTGCGGTCTGGCTGGCAAGACGACCCAGGACAACGTCGGTGGCGTCAATGACGTGCCACTGGCGGTTGATATCGCCGGGCTTCGGGGTGTACGTACGCACGGTTTTTGCCTTCGTTTGTTGTTCTCAGGGTAGCGGCGCATCCGTAACGGACACGCACGCAAGTTCATCTATGCGCTACCGGAACTTCAGGTGAGGACTGAAATGTAACCAGTGGTCCAGAGAATCTCGGCTATTTCCATGGACCAGGTGACTCTGCAACTGAGCCGTCTCACGGACATAGACGTATCGAGGTTGGACACGCACAACGACTACCAAGGTTACCGTGTTGGGTGGATCAGGTCAAAAGGACCTGCGTGTTGTTCCACTGGGTCCCTGGATACAGCCGTCGGGGGAACACAAACGCGTCCGCAGTTATGGTCGGAATGGGGCCGGAACCGGCCGTATTCGAACCAAAACTGCGGACGCTTTGGGTACTGAGTGCGTGGATTTTAGCGTTCGACGTCGCCGCGGATGAAGGCTTCGACCTTGTCGCGGGCGATGTCGTCGTTGTACTGCTCGGGCGGGGACTTCATGAAGTAGCTCGACGCCGACAGGATCGGTCCGCCGACCCCGCGGTCCAGGGCGATTTTCGCCGCGCGCACGGCGTCGATGATCACGCCGGCGGAGTTCGGCGAGTCCCAGACCTCGAGCTTGTATTCCAGCGACACCGGGGCGTCGCCGAAGTTGCGGCCCTCGAGCCGGACGAACGCCCACTTGCGGTCATCAAGCCAGGCCACGTAGTCGGACGGGCCGATGTGCACGTCGTCGGCATGCAGCTTCGCTTCGACGTTGGAGGTCACGGCCTGGGTCTTGGAGATCTTCTTCGACTCCAGCCGGTCCCGCTCGAGCATGTTCTTGAAGTCCATGTTGCCGCCGACGTTCAGCTGGTACGTCCGGTCCAGGGTCACGCCGCGGTCCTCGAACAGCTTCGCCATCACCCGGTGCGTGATCGTGGCGCCGATCTGGCTCTTGATGTCATCGCCGACAATCGGGACACCGGCGGCGGTGAACTTATCCGCCCACTCCTTGGTGCCCGCAATGAACACCGGCAGCGCGTTGACGAAGGCCACGCCGGCGTCGATCGCGCACTGGGCGTAGAACTTCGCCGCGGCTTCGGAGCCGACCGGCAGGTAGCAGACCATCACATCGACTTTCGCGGCGCGCAGCTCGGCCACGATGTCCACGGGCTCGTCCGGGGCCTCGACGATGGTTTCGCGGTAGTACTTGCCCAGGCCGTCCAGGGTGTGGCCGCGCTGCACCGTCACGCCCGTGGCCGGGACATCGGCGATCTTGATCGTGTTGTTCTCGCTGGCGCCGATGGCGTCCGCGAGGTCCAGCCCGACCTTCTTGCTGTCCACATCAAACGCGGCAACGAACTCGACGTCGTTCACGTGGTACTTGCCGAACTGCACATGCATCAGGCCGGGAATGGTCGAATCCGGATCCGCGTCCCGGTAGTACTGGACGCCCTGCACCAGCGAGGCCGCACAGTTACCAACGCCAACGATCGCGACCCTGATGGGGTTCTCTGCCACGGTTCTCCTTTGACAAACACTGCGATTGGGGCCGCGTCCGGTGGAAGCGGCCTGTCCATTCTAGCGGCACGAAAACAGTGCACTCGTGCACAATCTCCGTGCCTGTGAGCGCGGCTATCGTTGGCCGGAACTACTTGGCTGCCGGCTACATCTCGGTCTGGCGGGCTTCGATCAACTTCTGCACCTGCGGGAACAGCGGGTGCTCGGCCTTCAGGCCCGTGATCAGTTCCGCGGCCTCGGCCGGTTCGGAGTCGGCCAGGATCCGGGCCAGCTCCTTGGCTTCCGCGTCCGCGGCGTCGTCGAATCGCAGGGCAGCGGACATCGCCTCGAGCAGCGCCACGGGCACGATGCCGCGCTCGGCGAGTTCGGCCGCCGGGCCGACGAAGCGTTCGTGCCGGCTCAGCTTGCGCAGCGGCGCCCGGCCCACCCGGTTCACGGTGTCAGGGAGGTACGGATTGGTGAAGCGGGAGAGGATCTTCTGCACGTAGGCTTCCTGCTCGGTTTCGGCGAAATTATGCTTGGCCACCAGCAGTTGCTTGGTCTCATCCAGTACCGCACGTACCTTCGCCGCCACGGTTGCATCGGCCATAGCGTCGGAAATCTTCTCGATTCCCGCGGCGTAGCCGAAGTAGGCGGCGGAGGCGTGGCCAGTGTTGACTGTGAACAGCTTGCGCTCGATATACGGTCCCAGCTCGTCCACGAACGTCGCGCCCGGGACTTCCGGAGCAGCCGCACTGAAGGGTGCGCGCTCGATGACCCACTCGAAGAACGTCTCCACAGTCACGTCCAGGCCCTGGCCCTCCGCCTGGTTGGGCACAATCCGGTCCACCGCGGTGTTGGCGAACACCGCCACGGCGGACAGCTCCCCCGCCGAGGCGTCCCAGACGGACTCGATCTCCCGGCGCAAGATGTCGGTGGCGTTGATCGCGTTCTCGCAGGCCATGACCTGCAGCGGCGGCAGTTCCGGTCCGCGTCCGGCCAGTCCGCGCGCGATGACCGGCGCCACGAACTTGAGGATGTGCGGGCCCACAGCAGTGGTTACCACGTCCGCCGTCGTTATTTCCGCGACGACGTCCGCTTCCTGTTTACCGGAGTTCAGCGCACGGAAGTTGTCCACGGTCTTGACCGAAGGGTCTTCCCCCACCTGGTGGACGTCGTACGAGGACGTCGCGGAGAGCTGGTCGATCAGGGCGTCCGCCACGTCAGCGAACACCACTTCATATCCGGCTTCGTGGAGCAGCAGCCCCACGAAGCCGCGGCCGATATTGCCGGCTCCAAAGTGCACTGCCTTCACTATGCGTTCACCTTTCCGAAGAGTTCCATGACTTCCTCCACCGTCGTGGCCTGCTCGAGCTGGGCCACCTGCGCCTTGTTCGTGAAGATCTTGGCGATGGAGGCCAGGATCTGGAGATGCTCGTTGTTAACGCCGGCGATGCCGACCACAAACTTGACCTGCTTGCCGTTCCAGTCGATGCCCTCGGGATACCGGACCAGCGATACCGCGGAGTGCATGATGTGGTCCTTGGCGGCGTTGGTGCCGTGCGGGATGGCCAGGAAGCTGCCCATGTAGGTGGAGACGGATTCCTCGCGCTCATGCATCGAGTGCACGTAGCTCATATCGACGGCGCCGCGGTCCAGCAGGAGTTGGCCTGCCTCGTCGATCGCCGAGTCGCGGTCCGTGGCGGTTCCCGTTAGAACAATGCTCTCCTCCAACAGGACTCCCCTGCCTACGGCTGGCTCCGCGGCATGTGCCCCCGAACCAACCTCGGCGGCTGGAGCTGCGGCCACAGCGGCAGGATCCGAGCCGGCTGCGGCAACCCCATCTGCGGTCAGCTCTTCGGCAGCAGCCTCGGCCGCGGGTACCCCGCTGGAACCTTCGGCGGCTGAACCTTCGGCGCTGCCCTTGACCAGTTCCACGATCTCGTCGTACCGCGGACTGTTCATGAAGTTGTCAACGGAGACGTGGACCGCACTCGAGGTGACCGGGCGGGCACGCTCGGTCAGGTCCTGGTGCGTTACAACGACGTCGTACGTGTCGCTCAGGTTGGCGATGGCCGAGTTGGTGACCTTCACGTCCGGGAAGCCGGCCGCCTTGATCTTGTTGCGGAGCACAGAGGCACCCATGGCGCTGGAGCCCATACCGGCGTCGCAAGCGAACACAATGTTCCGGACGGGTCCGGCCAGGACGGCTGTGTCCCCGGTTCCGCCGCCCAGGGCGGACGCCACCGAGCTCTTCTTGCCCTTGAGCCCTTCCATCTTCGACGTTGCCTCGCCGAGGCCGTCCACGTCGGTGGTCTTGCTGGACTTGAGGATGACGGAGGCAATCAGGAAGGAAACGGCCGCCGCGAGCAGCACTGACAGGGCGACGCCGAAGTAGCTGTCGCTTGCCGTCGCCGCAAAGACCGCGATAATGCTGCCGGGGGCCGCGGGCGAACGCAGCCCTGCACCGGTGAGCACCAGGGTGAAGATGCCCGTCATGCCGCCGCCGATGGCAGCGAGGATAATGATCGGCTTCATCAGGACGTACGGGAAATAAATTTCGTGGATACCGCCGACAAACTGGATCAGCGCGGCGCCGGGTGCCGACGCGCGGGCCAGGCCCTTGCCGAAGACCATGTAGGCGAGCAGGATGCCCACGCCCGGGCCGGGGTTGGCCTCGAGCAGGAACAGGATGGACTTGCCGTCGGCGAGCGCCTGTTCGGTAGCAAGCGGGGTCAGGATTCCGTGGTTGATGGCGTTGTTGAGGAACAATACCTTGGCGGGTTCAATCAGGAGGCTGGTCAGCGGCAGGAGGCCGTTATTGACCAGGAATTCGACGACGGCGGCAGCAGCGTTGCTGAAGACCGTCACCACTGGGCCAATCACCAGCATGCCCACCATCGCCATGATGGAGGCCAGAATGCCGGCGGAGAAGTTGTCGATCAGCATCTCGAAGCCCGGCTTGACCCGGCCTTCCCAGATCTTGTCCAGCTTCTTCATGATCCAGGCCGTCAGCGGCCCCATGATCATGGCGCCGATGAACATCGGGATATCGGTTCCAACAATGACACCCATGGTGGCCGCGGCACCTACCACGCCGCCACGGATGCCGTGGACCATGCGGCCGCCGGTGTAGCCGATGAGCAGGGGCAGCAGGTAGGAGATCATCGGCCCGACCAGTGCGGCCAGGGTTTCGTTGGGCAGGAACCCGTCCGGGATGAAGAGGGCCGTGATGATGCCCCAGGCGATAAAGGCCCCGATGTTGGGCATAATCATGCCGGAGAGGAAGGTGCCGAACTTTTGGACACCCACGCGCAAGCTTGTCTTGGGCTTCGCAGCGGTCTCTGTTGCCATGTGAATTCCTAACGTGAGTCCCGCAGCGATGCGGGGTCAGCCGATACCTGTCGAAGGAGTGAGCTCATGACGAGCTGCTCGATATTCTGTGGAGCCATTCGAGGAAGAGCCTCAATTCCGGGCCGGATAGTTGGTCCGAATGCGAGGCCTGGAGGGCCGCATTCAGGGCGATGGCTGCAACGACGACGGACGATTTGCCCGAGTCTTCCGCTGCAGCCGCATTGGCCTGATCTGCCGAAATAGCGGAGATCATGGAGTCGCGGGTCATCGTGGACAGCTCCAGATTCCGCTCCCCGGCAGGTTCCGAAATGAGCATGAGGGTGACGCCCACGTTGGCCGCGAGGATGCTCCGGGCTGCCTCACGAGGCGGCACGTTGAGCTTGCCCGCGATTGCCGCCTTGTTGAGCATCTCCTCCATGAGTGCCTCGGCATCGGCCACGAGTGCCGGACGGCTCTCGGGGCGGATATTGCCGAACATCACCAGGTAGAGGTGCGGCTGGTTCAGGCCGAACTGGACGTGGTTGTCCCACATCCTCTTGATGTCCTCCAGGGAATCCCCCGTCGGGGCAAATTTCCGCTCCCGCGCCACATACTCCTCGAAACCGCCGGCAACGACGGCGTCAAACAGGCCTTCCTTGGTGCCGAAGTGGTGATAGAGCGTAGGCGCCGTGACGCCGGCCAGCTTGGTGATCTGGCGGGTTGAGACCGCGGAGCCGTGCGAGCTTGCCAAAAGCTCGGCAGCCGCCCGAAGCAACCGGGTCTTAGCCGGAAGCTGGTCATCGACACTCATAGCCGCTACCCTAGCACCTATAGCATCGCTATATGAAGTGAATCACAAGACTTTTTTAGGCCTCGACATGCCGGTGCGCAGAAATTGCCAGGGGTTGGGACAACTCCCCGGCCACATCATCGGCACCGTCCACCGGATGCCCAAGCCAGTCAGCCAAGCTGCCTTCCGGCGAGCGCCTCGACGCCTTGAGCAGCGTCAGGACGTCGTCGCTGACCTCAAAACGGCAGCCCAAGAGGTGCACGACGAGCTCAAGGCCCGGGCGGATAAAGCCAGCGGAGACGGCAAAGCTGTTCTGGAAGCCACGGCATTGATGGCCAGGGACACGATGCTGCCGAAATCGACTGCCAAGCTCATCAACCCAGGCACATCGCCGGAACGCGCTATTTGGGAAGCAGCGGCCTCCGTCGCCGAGATGCTGCAAAATTTGGACGGCTACATGTGCCGAACGCGCAACCGACCTTCTGGACGACGTCCGCGCGTGGATCGTCGCCCAGCTGCCCGGCGTTCCTGCTCCGGGCATTCCCGCTTCGGACACGCCGTTCATCCTTGTAGCCGAGAATCTTGCCCCGGCCGACGCTGCGACACTGGACCCAAACGTCGTGCTCGCCCTGGTGACCTCGGGCGGCGAGCCGCAGTCCCACACGGCCATCATCGCCCGCTCACTCGGGCTGCCCGCCGTCGTCGCCGCTCCCGGTGTGGACGAACTACCGGACGGTGCGGAAGCCTTTGTGGACGGCGCGGTCGGCAGCATTACGGTTAACTTGTCGAAGGAACGGCGCCGTCGCAATGGCCTGGGCCGAAAATGCCGCCGCCCTTGCGGTCTTTGACGGCAACGGCACGACGGCGGACGGCCACTTGATCCCGCTCCTCGCCAACCTGGGCGGAGCCAAGGACGCCGTGGCCGCCGCAGCGCTGGGAGCCCAGGGCGTGGGCCTCTTCCGTACAGAATACTGCTTCCTTGAACGCGACACCGAACCGAGCGTCGAGGAACAGGCCGCCGCCCACCAAGGCGTGTTCGATGCCTTACCGGGCAAGAAGGTGGTGCTCCGGACCCTCGACGCCGGCGCCGACAAGCCCCTGCCCTTCCTCACGGACGCCACGGAGCCCAATCCGGCACTCCGCGTCCGCGGCTACCGCACCGACTTCACCAACCCTGGCATTCTGGAGCGCCAACTCGAAGCAATTGCCCTGGCAGCCTCCGCATCTTCGGCAGGCGTGTGGGTCATGGCCCCGATGATTTCGATGGCGGCCGAGGCTGCACGGTTCGCCTCGCTGTGCACCGCTGCCGGACTCCAGACGCCCGGTATCATGGTGGAAGTCCCATCCGCCGCACTGACCGCGGCCTCGGTGCTTGGCCAGGTGGGCTTCGCTTCCATCGGCACCAACGACCTGACCCAGTACGCCATGGCCGCGGACCGGCAACTCGGTCCCTTGGCCCAGCTCAATTCCCCGTGGCATCCGGCCGTACTGCGCCTCATCCAGCTGACCGTGGCAGGCGCGGCCGAGGAGGGCAACGGCAAGCCCGTAGGTCTCTGCGGCGAGGCAGCCGCCGACCCGGCCCTCGCCGTTGTACTGGTTGGCCTAGGCGTTTCAACACTCTCGATGACTTCCCGCTCCCTGGCCGCTGTCGGAACCGTGCTGAAATCGGTCACGCTGGAGCAGGCGCAGGAACTCACCCGCCTGGCTCTGACCGCCCCGGACGCACTCGATGCCAAGTCCTGGGTCCGCGCCAAGCTGCCCATCCTCGAAGAACTCGGCCTCTAACGCACCGCAACCATCGCCAGCCGCTTCGGCCTCCACGTCCGCCCCGCCGCCCTCTTGGCGAGGCTGCAGGTGATTCGACCGTTGAGGCAAGTATCGCCAGGGCCGGGAAGCATGCCGGTGAAGCCCTCGACGCCGGCAGCATCCTCTCGCTCATGCGCTCATGACCCTCGGTGCCGCACAGGGAGACTCCGTCGTGCTCAGAGCCGAGGGTGACGGCGTCCCAGCAGCTCCGGATTCCTTGATGGCCTTGCTGGAAACAGACCTCGACGACGAGTAAGCATCCGCAACGGAGGCGGCGGACGCGTTCGAGGGGCGAATCGATCATGACGATGTTCCGCTTCTGGCTGTCCAGGCCCTGCGCCAGGAGGCGCTGTCTCGTCCTGTAGCCGCTCGAACCCCAAAAGGTGACGACATTTCCATAACGGTTTCATAACGGCCTCAAAAAGGGTGGTGAAACCTTACAATTACCCCTTACACTTTTCTTGGTTGGGGGCATCAAACAACTCCTTTCGAGACTTCCCTCTCGAAACAGTTGGGGGCAATTTCTGCAAAACCTCCTGCCATTGGTCTATATCCGTCCAATGGCCTTTATGGTCATTTGCTTTTCAGGAGTTGAATCTCATGCTCGGTCTTTACTTCAACACGCTCAATTTCGTTTCCGATCGCCTTTCCCGCGAAGAAAAGAGCGCTGAAAAGGGCGCCACTGCCGTCGAATACGGCATCATGGTCGCGCTAATTGCAGTTGTCATCATCGTTGCAGTCAGTCTCATCGGCGGCAGCTTGGGTGACGCGTTCGTTGCTGTCTGTGAAAAGCTTGCCGCCGACGCAACCGCGGTCGCAGCCTGCTCCGCCTAACTCGAGGTCCGAGACAGCGCGACAAGTTGCCTGGTGCCGTGTGGGGCGGGCTCCCGCTCGTCCCACAGCACCGGCACCAATCGAAAGGCTGCCCGATGCGCGATACATCAGAGCGTGGGGCCGTGGCCGTTGAATTTGCAATCCTACTTCCCGTCCTCCTACTTCTCCTCTTAGGAATTGTGGAGTTCGGGCGCGCATACAGCGCTCAAATTGCGCTGTCACAAAGTGCTCGAGAAAGCGTCCGAATCATGGCGATAACTGACGACGCGACCGCTGCCCGAAGTGCCGCAACTAGCTCAGCAGGGTTACTTGATCCCGCATTAATGACCATCAGCATTTCGTCACATGACCCGAACAACCCGTCAGGAGCAGTGATCGTGGATGACTGCAAGCCTGAATATGCGGCAACCGTTGAGATCGAATACGATTTGGCTTCCATCACGGGATTCTTCAGTGCTTATGGATTAAGAGGAATCGGAACAATGAGATGCGGCGGGTAGGTGAGCCATCAGAGAATCAGCGCGGTGCAGTTGGAGTGGTAGTAGCACTCCTGTTAGTAGCTCTGCTCGGCTTTGCCGCGCTAGCTTTGGATGTTGGACGACTATACGCAGAGAAGGCACAGTTGCAGAACGGAGCTGATGCCGCCGCACTTGGCGTAGCTCAAATATGCGCGGCAAATTCAGCCGATACAAGATGTGAGACTATGTCCAGCGTCGGCAAAATGCTCACAAGCGCCAACGCGAACGATGGTCTTAGTGAACTTCAAGAGCTCGTTGTGGAAAAATCGGTTGGTTCAGTCACAGTTAGAACTGACGCTCATGAGCTAGGCCGCGCACCAAACGATATTCCGATGCTGTTCGCACCTGCACTCGGAATCGACTCCGTTTCGGTCAATGCCTCTGCCGTAGCACGTTGGGGAGGACCTTCCGCAGGTTCGGCTCCTTTCGCCATTGCCTTCTCACAATGCGAGATCGATTCAGGACCGTCTGTTGATGGTTCTTTACAGTTCCTACGGGCCCATGGCGTTGGTTCCAATGACAAGGCCTGTACATCAACATCTTCTGGTCAAGAACTTCCTGGGGGTTTCGGGTGGTTGGTTCAAGAACCAGAACTGTCATGCAGTGTCAGCATCACGCTGTCGAGCCCAATGGAGACTGGAGATCCGGGCAGTAACTTCAAAACCGGCTGTGAGGCTGTTCTTGCCTACTGGAAGGAACAACTTGAAAAGGGCCAACCTGTTATAGCGTTCTTCCCTGTATTCGACAACATAGTCGACGGACAGTATCGGATCGAGGCATTTGTGGCCTTTGATGTTCGGGGCTGGAATTTCTACAACGGCACCGGCAAGTTCGCTCTTCCTGAAGCTGAGCCCTACATGCCCCTATCGGGTTACAGCGAGACTGGATTCATCGGTAAGTTCGTCGAATATGTCGAAATCGACGACAGCATGGAATTCGGCGGAAGTACGAAATACGGCGCCAAGATCGTATCGCTCACAGAGTGATTCATAAGTTGGGGGGGAATAATCATGAAATCTCGTTTGCTGGCTGGCTTCCTTGCCGTCGTGCTCGCCCTAGTCGGAGGGTTGCTCGTCTTCGCATACGCGGGAAATGCAAATGACAGGGCCATGGCGGGCATGGAACCGGCAAATGTCCTTGTGGTTGGTTCACCGGTTCCTGCCGGAACTGCCGTCGAAGCCCTGGGAGAATTCGTCCAGACTACGTCCCTTCCCAGCACAGCCATTGCTGCTTCTGCAGTCAAAGATTTATCAGGGTTCGAGGGCAAAGTTACCGCCGTCGATCTGGTGCCTGGCGAACAGTTGCTTGCTGAGCGTATGGTCGCTCCCGAAGACTTAAAGATGGGCGGCACTGTAGAAGTTCCGAAGGGGTTGCAGGAGGTGTCCTTCCAACTAGAACCTCAGAAAGTTGTAGGTGGACGCCTTGTTCCAGGAGACCGCGTGGGGATATTCATTTCCTCCGACAGCGGTGCGTCAGAGGACTCCCCTGAAGAACAAACGACGCAGTTGGTACTTCGCAAGGTCCTGGTGACGGCTGTCCAGCGCGCTCCAGAAGTTGTTTCGGAGAATGCCGAGGAAGCGGCTCAGGCCCTCCCTCAGGGCTCCCTCCTTCTGACTGTCGCTGTCGATGACCTTCAGGCGCAGAAGATCGTTTTCGCCGCTGAGTTTGCGAAACTTTGGTTGAGCAAGGAACCGAGCCATGCCAAGGAAAGTAAATCGGAAGTAGTGCAAAGGACGAAGGTATACCGATGAGCCGCTTCCTTTTCATCGGCTCAGATGCCTCCTTCGAGGAGAAGCTAAGACTCGCTGTGGCCGGCGGGCTGCCGGGTGAAGTGGCAACAGTCAACTCGAGCACCGCCATGATGGAGACACAAGAGCTGCTATCTCTGGTGACGGATACCCGACCCGAAGTGATTATCCTTGGCCCCGATCTCGTGACAGAGGACGCATTGCGGCTCGCGATGGTCCTGGACGTTCAGCTCCCTGGACTGAGTGTCGTTCTGGTTGCTGAAACGACCCCTGAACTCGTTCTCCAAGCCATGCGTTCCGGCATCCGGGACGTCATGAGTCCACTAGCCGACATACCGTCGATCCGGATATGGTTGGAGCGGGCAGGTCAAGTTTTCGCCAGTAGATACCGATCAGGGTCTCAGGGGACGATGCCGCCCAACGAACTGGGGCTCGTGATTGGTGTGTTTTCGCCAAAGGGCGGCGTCGGCAAAACGACTATAGCCACTAACCTCGCCGTCGGGCTCGGCAAAGTAGCGCCAATGAATGTCGTTATCGTGGATTTGGATCTGCAGTTCGGCGATGTCGCTTCGGGCCTCTATCTGAACCCTGAGCACACTATGACAGACGCCGTCTCGAATTCTGCGAGCCAGGATTCCATGGTCCTCAAAGCATTCCTGACAGTTCACCCGGCAAACATCTACGCATTGTGTGCGCCGCGTGATCCAGTATCTGCCGATCTGATAACGGCCGATCAAATAACGCACGTGTTACAGCAACTGACAGCACAGTTCAAATATGTGATCGTCGATACCGGACCTGGGCTGACCGAGCATACACTGGCTGCTCTTGAGCAGTGCACGGACGCAGTCTGGGTTGCGGGAATGGACGTTTCCAGTGTGAGAAGCCTTCGTACTGGACTTGATGTCCTCAGGAAGCTTGAGCTTACGCCAGAAAGCCGACACGTGGTACTTAACTTCGCAGATGCGAAGTCCGGTTTGAGCGTTCAAGACATCGAAGCGAGTCTCGCTGCTCCGATCGATATTGCAATCCCACGTTCCAAAGCTCTTTCCTACTCGACAAATCGTGGCATTCCAGTATTACAGGACGATGCGAAAGATCCTGCTACGAAAAGTCTGAAAGCTCTTGTGCAGCGATTTGACCCGAAAACCAAGGAGAAGCGGCGCAAGCTGCATCGAAGGGCGGTTGTCCAATGAAGCTCGCCGACCGCATGAATTCTGCGCTCAAGCAGCAACAACTCGTCCAAGAGTCGTCCGGGGAATCGACGAAAACAGCGGTACCTGCAGCTCTGGTTGAAGAAGCCGTCAAGTCTGCAGCCGCTGCCCCCACAGCGATTGAAGTTACCGCGGTGCCAATTGATGCGCTGGCAGGGCTCAAACGCCGGGCCGCGAATTCTCTGTTTGACCGAATGGGTGCCCGGTTCAATGATTCGACGCTGAGCGAAGAGGATCTGCGTGCTGCTGCGCGCGAAGAGCTCGGTCAGATTATTGACGAGGAACAAGTCCCGCTCTCTGCCGACGAACGACGTCGCCTGATCAGAGATGTCGCTGACGATGTCATGGGCTACGGCCCGTTGCAACGCTTCCTGGATGATCCAAGCGTCACCGAAATCATGGTGAACCGCATGGATCAGATTTACGTGGAACGCAAAGGGCTCGTGACCTTGACAGACGGCCGGTTCAGCTCGGAGGAGCACCTGCGGAAAGTCATTGAGCGTATTGTGTCGAAAGTAGGACGCAGAATCGACGAGTCCTCACCACTTGTGGATGCGCGTCTCGAAGATGGCTCACGTGTGAATGCTGTCATCCCGCCACTGGCAGTCAACGGGTCATCCCTGACTATTCGTAAGTTCAGCAAGGTTCCGCTGACCGTCCAAAACCTAATCGATTTCGGAACGATGACGCCGGAGATGGCCGAGCTATTGGATGCCTGTGTCAAAGCAAAGCTAAACATTATCGTCTCCGGCGGTACCGGAACCGGTAAGACTACTTTGCTGAACGTTCTCTCCTCGTTCTTGCCTGCTACTGACCGGATCGTCACTATTGAAGACGCTGTTGAGTTGCAGATTCAGCAGCAGCACGTGGTCCGTTTGGAGAGCCGGCCGCCTAACACCGAAGGAAAAGGCGCGGTGACCATCCGTGATCTGCTACGAAACTCACTGCGAATGCGTCCGGACCGCATCGTGGTCGGGGAGGTCCGCGGCGGAGAATCCCTTGACATGCTCCAGGCCATGAACACCGGTCACGACGGTTCGCTCTCCACAGTGCATTCAAACTCGCCCCGTGACGCGGTGGCCCGGCTGGAAACACTAGTGCTGATGGCGGGGATGGACCTGCCTCTGCGTGCCATTCGTGAACAAATCGCCTCCGCTGTGGACTTGATCATACAGATTGCGCGCCTGCGCGATGGAACACGACGAATCACCCATGTCACGGAGGTTCAAGGGATGGAGGGTGACATAGTCACTCTCCAAGACGCTTTTGTCTTTGACTATTCTGCTGGCGTTGACGCTCACGGCCGTTTCCTTGGCAAGCCTGTTCCAACGGGCATTCGTCCACGCTTCATCGAACGTTTTGAGGACATGGGCATTAAGGTATCGCCAGCAGTCTTTGGAAGCGCTATGAGTGCATCTGGCAAGGACTGATCATGAGTGCACTATTATTTGTCGGAACCGTGCTGCTGTTCGGGGGCTTCGTCCTGGGCCTTTTTGCTCTCCAGCCGCAGAAGGCGAGCATTCCGCGGGACCGGCGACGCCCATTCGAAGAAGATTCCACCTCCCAGCTTTCCCGCTTCGCAGGATCTGCCGTCCGCTTTATCGAAGAACAGTTGGCACGTCGGCCGACCAAGCTCTACCGTCGAGAGCTTCTTGAGATGGCTGGCCTCAAGCTCAGCCAAGCGGACTACATAATCCTCGTTGTGTCTGGGACCGTCGTGGGCGGCTTGATTGGGCTCATCCTGAGCGGCATCGGCCTCGCGCTACTGTTTTTCCTGATTGCCCCGTTCGCCGGGCACTTTGTTCTGGTGGTACTTACCATGCGACGGCGCACCAAGTTCGATTCCCAGCTGGGCGATACCCTGCAACTACTGACCGGAGGCCTGCGCGCTGGCCACAGCATACTCCGGGCCATCGATGCAGCTGCTGTTGAAGCTGACAGCCCTACAGCAGAGGAAATGCGCCGAATTATCACGGAGACAAGCCTCGGCAAAGATCTCCAGCAGTCTCTAAATGACACCTCGGACCGCATGGCTAGCGAGGACTTCATGTGGATCGCCCAAGCCATCCAGATCAATAGGGAAGTCGGCGGAGATCTCGCAGAGGTACTGGACCAGGTGAGTGGCACTATTCGAGAGCGGACAGAGATCAAGGGACACATCAAGGCTCTGGCCGCGGAAGGCAAGTTTTCCGCTTATATTCTGATGGCATTGCCCTTTGGTATTGTCGTTATGCTTAGCGTGGTGAATCCAGATTATATTGGCGTTTTATACACTGAGCCTCTTGGTTGGGTAATGATCGGCGTATCAGTCGTCCTCATGGTCATTGGCGGGCTGTGGCTGCGCAAAATAATCGATCTTAAATTCTGATGGTGGCTCAAAAATGAACCTACTAGTGATCATCGGAGCCATTCTGATCTGCGGCTCGACGGGGTTTGTCGTCTGGACTCTACTTGCGCATGACAAGAAGGGATTGAAAGCGGTCAGAGCTAATCTGATGCGGGGCGTTGAATCGAGTGGCGTCCAAAGCCGTAGTGATCTGGGAGCTCTGTATCAGATTGGCAAAAGGCTCACTCCTGAAGGTTATGTAAAGAAGCTCGACCGCTTGTTGGCGTTGGCCGGTAGACCGGCAACGATGCCGTTGAACCGGTTGCTGGCGGGAAAGCCCGCGCTGGCTCTGCTGGGCCTGCTTCTTGCGTTCGTGATCATCAGGGCCAACCCGACGTCGACAATGCTCTTGCTGGGAGTCTTCGTCACTACACTGGGGTACTTCATTCCGGATCTGCTGCTATACAGCAAAGGACAGGAGCGCCAGCAGGCTATGCAATTAGAATTGGCCAACACCCTTGACCAGATGCTGATCTCTGTAGAAGCTGGTCTTGGCTTCGAAGCGGCCATGGCTCGAGCGGGCGCCAACGGAAAGGGGCCTTTGGCAGAAGAACTGGTTCGGACACTACAGGATATGCAGGTCGGCCGGAGCCGGAGAGAATCGTACCTAGCCCTGGCGGAACGGACAAGCATTCCCGAGCTCAAGAGCTTCGTAAAGGCGATCGTGCAGGCTGACGCCTACGGCATCGCCCTCAGCGGTGTGCTCCGTACCCAAGCCAAGGTCATGCGGGTCAAGCGGCGCCAACGCGCCGAAGAGAAGGCCATGAAGCTGCCCGTCAAGGTTCTCTTTCCACTGCTTTTCTTCATTTTCCCGGTCCTCTTCATCGCGATTCTAGGACCTGCCGCCATCAACACCCTCAACACCTTCAGCGGCCGGTGACAGCAGCTGTCAGGCTCAGACCGTGACCATCGTCCTTTATCTTGCATGTGTCCTTGCCGGAACTATCGCCACCTGGCTGCTCTTTCCCTTCGCGCAACGCGAGGAGCGCACATCGCTGTCGGGGACCTGGCGTGTGCCGCTAGCGGTGCTGGTTGGGCTGCTCTGCGGACTGCTGGCATGGATGTTCGGCGTTGCCTCCGCTCTGCCTGCGTTCCTCTACTTCGCGGTGATGGGGGTGGTGCTCGGCGCGATCGATGCCCGGCATAAGCTGCTGCCCAACAGGCTGGTTCTGCCGTTCCTGCTCGGTGCTGTCGGCCTCCTCGGTTTTGCCAGCCAGATAAACGGCGATTGGCTGCAACTGCTCGGAGGAGTGCTAGGCGGGGCGGGGATGTTCGCCGTCTACCTGGTCATAGCACTGATCAAACCGGGTGGGATAGGCATGGGCGATGTGAAGTTGGCAGCCGTCGTCGGGCTTTATGCTGGCTACCTTGGACTCCACGCATGGCTGCTGGTTCTGGCCGGAGGGTTCGTCTTGAATGCCGTGGTCATACTGGTCCTCATGATGGGACGCGTTTTGAACAGGAAGTCCGAGATCCCCTTTGGCCCGTCCATGATCGCGGCGACCCTTCTAGTACCGCTGTTCTCACGAGTCGGATGAGCGGCGGACTTCTATCCCGCCGTCGGTGACACGAGCTTCATAGACTGGCTGCGGATTGCTGGCCGGGCCGCGGACTATGCCGCCATCGGACAACCGAAAGGTGCTGCCATGCCAGGGGCACGTCACACAGCCTTCGCTGACAGTTCCTTCTTCCAGCGGGCCGCCCATGTGGCTGCACACGCTGTCCAGCGCGTGGATCTGGCCGCCATCCCGGTAGAGCACCACGGACACCCCGTCTAGATCCGCCTTTCGCAGATTGCCCTCGCTCAGCTCTGTCTCCGAAAGCACGGCCTGCCATTCGGTTGGCCCTTCACGCCACGCCGTGCGGTTGACGTTGACACCCTTGGAGTACGACAGGTGGCCGCCGAGGTAGCCTCCGGCCATCAGGACGCCGAAGCCGGCTAATCCGAGAATCTTGCCTGCTCTGCGGTTGCCCTTCTTGCGGGCGATGAGCGATGCCGTGTAAAGACTCACCGCTGTCGAGTTCGACAGTGCGTGCACCAGTCCGATCCGGCGCTCCTTGCCCTGTGTATCGGACCAGTCGTTAGAACCAGATGCAGCCGTCGGAACCGCTGTGATAATCCCAGCCAGAACCAACAGATCAGCTGCCGGTTCGGAAGACTCTCCGCCGACACCATCAAGGAGGGTGGCCATACTCCACGCGCCGATGGGGACGTCGGTCAGCAGCGGATGCATCGCGTGCCCCACGTAGGTACCGCTAAGCACATTGCGCAGCATTTTCGGTTTGAATACCCGATGAACGATGGCTGCATATGGTTCAGCAATCTTGTCCAGGAATTCAAGGCCTTCCAGATTGTCCACTACCTGATGCAGCATCTTCATTGCAGCCTCCTGGTGCCGTTACCTGATGCGTCGGGATTGGAACGACGCCAGCACAACGGGCATCATCCCCGGTTCACCAGAGTCTGCCATCGAGCGAGAGGGCTGGCAAGGGAAGTCGCTGAAGTCAGTCTTCGGAGGTGCGCAGGGCGCGGGTCTGCTCGGCGCGGCCGGATAGGGCGGCGTCGTCCGGGTATTTCACTTCTTCGAGGACCAGCGGATGCGGCGGGGCCAGTATGGTTTTGGAGTCCCGGACCCTGGCGACGAGCCGTTCGTGCAGCCACTCCGGCTTTTCCTCCCCCGCGCCGACCGTCAGCGAGGCGCCGATCAACGCACGGACCATGTTGTGGCAGAAGGCGTCCGCCCGTACGGTAGCGACCACGACGCCGTCGTTATTGCGGGTGAAACTGAAGTCCTGCAGTTCACGGATGGTGGTGGAGAACTGGCGCGGCTTGCAGAAGGACAGGTAGTCGTTCACGCCCAGGATGCGTTCCGCCGCGGAGTTCAGGGCGTCGACGTCGAGGGCGTGCCTGTGCCAGAGGGTGATGTTGCGCGTCAGCGGATCCCACGACTCGGCACGGTCCGCGATGCGGTAGCTGTACCGGCGCCAGAGGGCGGAGAACCGCGCGTCGAAACCGACCGGAGCCAACTCAGCGGTGTGGACTTCAATGGCGCCGGCGAGATCGCGGTATGGCACCGGCGCGCCGACCCGGCCGCCGAGAACCTTGGTGATGACGCCGCGCAGCCGGCGCAGCAGGGAAGCCGACGGGTCGATCATTCTGCCGCGGGCCAGCGACTCCCACTCCCCCGGTTCCAGATCGAAGTGCACCACCTGGCCGCGGGCGTGGACACCGGCGTCGGTGCGACCGGCCACGGTCAGCCGGATGGGCCGGCGCAGCAGCGTGGCCAGCGCTTCTTCCAGCGCCCCCTGGACGGTCAGCAGTCCGGGTTGAATTGCCCACCCACTGAACGGACCGCCGTCGTACGCCAAATTCATCCGGACACGCAGAAGCCCGCTGTCCGGTTGCGGGACAGCGGGCTTCTGGGAATGCATGCTCTAAATGCTAGCCGGATTCAGACTCGAAGAATTACTTCTTCTCGTCAGCTTCCGGAGCCTCAGCAGCTTCTTCGGCGGAAGGAGCCGAGGGAGCGGAAGCCGGTGAGTCAGCGGACTCAGCCGAAGCGGAGGATGCGGATTCGGCCGAAACGGCCTCTTCCTCAACCAGAGCGGGAGCGGACTTGGCGGCAGCCTTCTCAGCTTCGGCCACGACGGCCTGCTTCGGGGAAACCGGATCCAGGACCAGTTCGATGACAGCCATGGGAGCGTTGTCGCCCTTGCGGTTGCCGATCTTGGTGATGCGGGTGTAGCCACCATCACGGTTCTCGACGGCGGTAGCGATGTCGGTGAACAGCTCGTGGACGACGCCCTTGTTGCTGATCAGGGACAGCACGCGACGACGCGAGGCCAGGTCTCCGCGCTTGGCGAAGGTGACCAGGCGCTCGGCGTACGGACGCAGACGCTTTGCCTTGGTAACGGTGGTGGTGATGCGCTTGTGCTCGAACAGAGCAGCGGCCAGGTTAGCGAGCATCAGTCGCTCGTGCGCCGGACCGCCTCCGAGGCGCGGACCCTTAGGGGGGGTAGGCATTATGTTTTCTCCTCAAATGGTGCCGCTCTTGGCGCTACAGAGCACCATGACGGCAGAATTCTTGCGATTTAGAGTTCGTCCTCGCCGAAGGCTTCTTCGTCCTCTTCGATGGCTGCGGCACGTGCGGCAAGGTCGAATCCTGGAGGGGAATCCTTCAGGGACAGACCAAGCTCAACAAGCTTTGCCTTGACCTCATCGATGGACTTCGCACCGAAGTTGCGGATGTCCATGAGGTCAGCCTCGGAGCGGGCAACGAGCTCACCCACGGTGTGGATGCCCTCACGCTTGAGGCAGTTGTAGGACCGCACGGTCAGCTCAAGGTCCTCGATCGGCAGAGCCATGTCAGCTGCCAGCGCGGCATCTGTGGGGCTCGGGCCGATTTCGATACCTTCAGCTTGGGTGTTCAGCTCGCGTGCCAGGCCGAACAGCTCAACCAGGGTGGTTCCGGCAGAGGCGACGGCGTCGCGCGGTGCAATGGAATCCTTGGTTTCGACGTCGACAATCAGGCGGTCGAAGTCGGTGCGCTGCTCAACACGGGTTGCCTCAACCTTGAAGGTAACCTTCAGGACCGGCGAGTAGATGGAGTCAACCGGAATGCGGCCGATCTCCGAGTCGCCGGACTTGTTCTGGCTCGCCGAAACGTAGCCACGGCCGCGTTCGATGGTCAGTTCGAGCTCGAACTTGCCCTTCTCGTTCAGCGTGGCGATGTGCAGATCCGGGTTGTGGAATTCCACGCCGGCCGGCGGTGCAATATCCGCAGCGGTGACAACACCGGGTCCCTGCTTGCGCAGGTAGGCGACCACGGGCTCGTCATGCTCGGAGGAGACAGCCAGGTTCTTGATGTTCAGGATGATCTCGGTGACATCTTCCTTCACACCCTGAACGGTGGTGAACTCATGCAGCACACCGTCGATCCGGATGCTGGTAACAGCAGCACCGGGGATCGAGGACAGCAGGGTGCGGCGAAGAGAGTTTCCCAGGGTGTAGCCAAAGCCCGGCTCAAGCGGTTCGATAACGAACCGTGAGCGGTTGTCGGCCACTACTTCTTCGGTAAGGGTGGGGCGCTGTGCAATGAGCACTTAGATTTCCTTTCAGCGAGCGTCCGCTATATGACGCAGCACGAATTGGTGGAAAAGAACGGCTAGACAGCCGGGAGCGGAACCTTCAGCCGCCGTCGTAATTCCCATTACATGGGGACCGACGGCGGCCGAAGGAACCAAAGGCGGCTGGTTAGACGCGGCGGCGCTTCGGGGGACGGCAACCGTTGTGGGCGCTGGGGGTGACATCCGAGATGGAGCCAACCTCGAGGCCAGCGGCCTGCAGCGAACGGATTGCAGTCTCGCGTCCGGAACCCGGACCCTTCACGAAAACGTCGACCTTCTTCAGGCCATGCTCCTGGGCACGCTTTGCAGCGGACTCAGCAGCCATCTGCGCTGCGAACGGGGTGGACTTACGCGAACCCTTGAAGCCAACCTCGCCGGCCGAAGCCCACGAGATGACAGCACCGTTCGGGTCCGTGATGGACACGATGGTGTTGTTGAAGGTGCTCTTGATGTGCGCCTGTCCGAGCGCAATATTCTTTTTGTCCTTGCGACGCGGCTTACGTACCGCTCCACGAGTCTTGGGGGGCATATATTTCTCCTACAAAGTTGGTTGGTAGCTAGCAGACCGGCTGTTTAGCGGGTCTTCTTCTTACCGGCGACGGTGCGCTTCGGGCCCTTACGGGTGCGAGCGTTGGTCTTGGTGCGCTGACCGCGAACGGGCAGGCCACGACGGTGGCGAATACCTTCGTAGCTACCGATCTCAACCTTGCGGCGGATGTCGGCGGCAACCTCACGGCGGAGGTCACCTTCCACCTTGTAGTTGCCCTCGATGTAGTCACGCAGCTGCACGAGCTCTGCATCGGTGAGGTCCTTGACGCGGGTGTCCGGGCTGATGCCGGTCTCCGCGACGATCTGCTCTGCACGGGTCTTACCCACGCCGTAGATGTAAGTCAGGGCGATGATTACCCGCTTTTCGCGGGGAATATCTACGCCAGCGAGACGAGCCATATGGCGGTTCTCCTTGTTGTATCCGGAGGTCTGAAGCAATGCATCCCTGTTACCAGGTCCCCGGCCTCCGAGCCCGGGGGTGTGCAGGAAATCCTGCTGCACTGCCTATTGAATTACTACGCGTGGGTAGTTCCTGCTTCGAAGCAGGAAGCTTAGCCCTGGCGCTGCTTGTGGCGCGGGTTCTCGCAGATCACAATGACGTTGCCCTTGCGACGAATCACCTGGCACTTATCACAGATCCGCTTGACGCTCGGCTGGACCTTCATGGTTATCCTTTGCGTTTGCAGTTGTCGCTTGCGTAACTACCTATTACCGCGGTGGCCCGCGGAGCTAAGTCTTTACTTGTAGCGGTAGACGATACGGCCCCGTGAGAGGTCGTACGGGCTGAGTTCCACTACAACACGATCCTCTGGGAGGATCCTGATGTAGTGCTGACGCATCTTTCCCGAGATGTGAGCAAGCACAACGTGTCCGTTAGTCAGCTCAACGCGGAACATCGCGTTGGGCAGAGCTTCCTGCACAGTGCCTTCAATCTCTATGACACCGTCTTTCTTAGCCATATCCTCCGCTAACGTCAGTAACCACCACTTGCGTGGGGCTAGTTTTTGGGTGTTGCTTGCCACTAGACTTCCGGTGGAATGCGCTCGTTGAGCGGCCCCCGGCCCGGGAACGGGCACGAAAGTAGAGACAACCAACAGATAACTGTACTCCGCGCGCCGCTTTAAGTTAAATCGGGGTGCTTTGCAAGTACGACGGCGGGAGTCTCCACAGTCTCGGCACTCGCCACCGCGTCAAGGATGGCAAGGCGGACGGCTTCCGCCGCCAAAATCTGTAATTCCAGGACCGGGGTGACCGGGCCCTCTTGTACCAGCGGCTTCTCGCCGGTGGCCAGGCCGAAGACCACGTCCCCGTCGCCCAGCGTGTGGGACGGATTGAGCGCGCGGGCCAGTCCCGCGTGCGAGGCCGAAGCGGTGCGTTTGACCTGCGCGGGATCCAGCACGGCGTTGGTGGCGACGACGCAAAGCGTAGTGTTCAGCGGGGCCTGGGTGGGAGGCGGGGCCTGGGTAGGCAGCGGCGGCAGCGCGGGGGCAGCACGCGAGACCTGTTCGGTTCCGAGCCCAACGGGTGCGCCGGCCGCGTTGACCACCGCGATCGCACCGATGACCACGTCGGAGTTGCCGCCGCTCATCCGCAGCGAAGCGCTGCCCACTCCCCCTTTATAGCGCTGATAGTCCAACGCCGCTCCGGTGCCGGCACCGGCGTTGCCCCGCTGCACGGACGCAAAGTCTGGAGAGGCACCTGCTGCAGCGGCGGCGTCGTACCCCATCTGTTCGGTTGGGCGGGCCTTGGCATCGCCGCCGCGGCCGAGGTCGAAGATCGCTGCCGCGGGCACGATCGGCACCACACCGGCATCTGTCCGGAAGCCTCTGTCCTGCTCCTCGAGCCATCGCTGTGCGCCGTGGGCAGTGATCAGCCCGAATGCGCTGCCGCCGGTGAGGACCACCGCGTCCACTGTGGGAACCAGCGTGGTCGGATCGAGCGCATCGGTTTCATGGGTGGCCGGCCCTCCCCCGCCCACGTGCACGGAACCGATGGTTCCCGGCGGCGGCAGCACCACGGTCACGCCGGACAGCCAGCCCTCGCCGATCCGCTGGACCTGGCCGACCTTGATTCCGGGAACATCGGTGATGGAGGAAGTCATGCCTTCACTCTAGAGGGCTGCCCTGATCAGATCTGCGTTGTCGCTGAGCCAGGCTTCGGCCCTGGGCATCCGGTCCTTTACCCCTTCGTTCCACCAGCGCCGGAAGACCGGGTCGGCGTCGGCGGCAGCTTTGGCGGTGAGCGAGGCGTTGCGGCCGCGCTGGATGGCGACATCAACCAGCGTGCGCCTTTGCTCGGCGTTCATGCCGTAGGCATCGGAGAACAGCCGCACCCGTGCCGGAATGTCAGCTTCGACCAAGGCCGGAGCCCGGTCTGCCGGGTGCAGGAGCGGCGCCCACCAGTAGAGCGCGTTGACGATGTCGGCGACGCGGGTGGTTGGCCTGGCGAGGTCGAAGTCGATCAGGGCCGTCGGCACGCCGTTGCGGAAGACGACATTGCCCGGGCAGTAGTCCTGGTGGGATACCAGTTCGGGCGTGGCGAACAGGGGCATGACACCTGGCGGACGGATACCGGGAAGGCTGCCGAACACCGCGCCTTCCGGCGGCGCCCATCCCTGCGCGGCGTCATGCAGCCGGCGGATGAGCCGGGCCAGCGCGGTCAGAACCTCCGGACCCGTTGCCTCTGCGGGCAGCGGCTCCGCCGGAATGTCGCCCGGGACGTAGGAGAGGACTTCCCGTCCGGCGTCGTCGTAGCCGAGCGGGACCGGAGCGGCATCGAAGCCCTGGGCGTGCAGGTGCGCCAGGTACTGCTGGACGGTGGCGGTGAACGGGCGGACCGGACGGCGGACCGTGTCCCCCATTCTGACCACCTCGGTCCAGCCGCCCTCGCCCAACTGTTGCCCGCCGTCGTCGTTCATTGGATCCTCAGAGCTTGGTGACGTCGATGGTTCCGGGCTTCATGTCGACGGCTTCGCAGAACTGCTCAACATTCGCGGGCAGCCCATCCGGCGTGGCGAAGACGGCGTAGCGCCAGTCGTCCCGGATGCAGGTCACCATCGCCGGAGGTTCGCTTCCCGGGGTCTGCTGGTCCTGTCCTTCCTGGGACCGGCCCTCCCCCGGTGCCGCTTCCTCCGGCGAAGGCTGCCCAGGTTCCGGCAACGGCGCCTCCTGCCAGAGTGCGCCGCAGAGTTCCTGCGGGTCAATCCGCTGCGGTACGCCGGACAGGTCCACCATGACGCTGCCGTCCGGATTGGTGCCGACGATCTCGCCGCCGCTGGCGAAGCCCGCCTCCTGCTGCGGGGCGTCGGGCGTGGAGCCCATGTAGCAGATTGCGGTGAAGCGCTTCTGGTCGTCGGTGAGGTTCAGAATGGCAAAGCCCGCGGTGGCGGAACCGGCCAGCACCGGCACGGCGACAGCAGCGGTGACCACCCGCCGTCGTCGTTTGTGGCGGGCGATGTCCTGCGTAATCCGCGCGTTCAGCGCCGAACGCACGCGCGCTTTACTGAGCTGGAGTTCGTCCATTCCTATTCACCTTCTTCCGCTGTGAGCACGTCCGAAAACTGGTTCTTCAGCCGGTTGCGCAGGCGCAGCACCCGGTTCTTGACGGCGGCCTTGGTCAGGCCGAGTTCCTTGGCAATGTCGCCGTGCGGGCGGCCGCCGACGAAGTGGACCAGGAAGATCCGCTGGTCTGCTTCGGGCATGGCCGACACCGCGCGGTGGACCCGGTTGAGGGTGTCCTGCGCGATGACCTTCTCTTCGGTCGAGACCTCGGCGAGGACCCGCCCGACGTCCATCTGGTCGATGTCCAGCATGTGCTGGTTGCCCTTTTTGCGCAGATGGTTTGCCGCCAGATACTTGGCTGTGGTGTAGAGCCAGGGGAACACGGAGCCGTTGACGCACTTGATCCGCTTCGCCTTCTCCCACATGAGGAAGAAGGTTTCCTGGGCAAGCTCCTCCGCGGCCCCGACATCGCCGGTGATCCTGCCCAGGTACCGCAGCACGCCGTCGGCATGGCGCTCGTAGAGCACGCCGAACGCGTCTTCGTCCCTGCTTCCGCAGCGCCGGAGCAGCGCGGACTCATCCGGCGGCGGAGGGGCCGCCGGCTCGTCATCCACTGCCATCTAGCCGAAGAAACTGGCTGATGAAGCCCGGTCGTTGAAGTCACCGATCCAGCTTGAGAACTGGTAGTCACCATAAGTTGCCCCTTCGCCGTCGCGGTTTTCGTGCAGCCGCACGTTGCAGCCGTTGTAGCCGCGGAAGGACGTGACCCGGTCATTCCAGCCGACGTCGGCCAGGTTGATGAAGGCCGAGCCTCCCGCGGAGCAGCCCCCGTAATTCAGGATCCGGTACGAGGCCCCGGAGTACCCGGCGTTCGCATACACAATTCCCGCTGTAACCAACGACGACGGCGGCGCCTCCTCGGTCACGGGTGCCGGCTCAGCTGTTGGCTGGGTCGCCATCGCGGGCTCCGCTGTTGCCGATGTTGCCATGGCCGGTTCGACGGTTTGCTGCGTGGCCGCTGCCGGCTCAGCCGCCGGGGTTGTCAAGGCCGGTTCTATCGTATGGGTGGTTGCGGCGGGTTCAGCCAACTGGTCGGTTACGGTCTGCTCAACAGTGCCCACCGGCTGGTCCACACCCAGCTGCTCAAGTGCCGTGTCCAAGGCGGCTTCAGTTCCATAGCATTCGGACGCCGAGGTAACGGCGTTGAACCAGCAATGTTCCGCGCCGGTGGACTGCTTAGTCGAGGTTGTCTCCGAGGTTGCGAAGGGAGCTGGGCTGGCGGCGGCGACCGCTGGAACGGCGCCTATTCCGATCAGTCCTGCCGTGATCACTGCCGCGAAGACGGCATGCTTGCGCTGTTTCAGTACTTTGCGGCCCATGTTTCTACCATATAAGAGCCCCTTCCCGGGCTCCTAAAGCCCTGTGGATTGGAAGGAAAGGTGTGGCCGGCCAACGGAGCGGTGAGCCGTTCGCTCCCACCGCCCCGCGGCCATACCCTCGATGACCCTCTCTCCATGCAATGCATCCTGACGGGCCGAAGCCGTTCGTTCCTCAGCCGGATTCAGGTCCCTTGCGGGCCATCTACTTAGTAAATGTGCCGGGAGCGCAAAAGGTCTCGCCTGGAATGAAAGTTTTTTCATCCCGGGCGAGACCCGCGGAACGCAACGTCAAAGGCCAAGCCAAGAGCCGCCGTCGTTCGCTTGAAATTAAGGGCCGGTCAGTCCAGCGGAACCGGGGTGACGCCCAGCGGCGCCAGCTTGGCAACTCCGCCATCTTCGGCGGTGAGGACCCAGATGCCCTTGTCGTGCACGGCAACCGTGTGTTCCCACTGGCACGAGCGCGAGGCATCGGTGGTGACGACGGTCCAGTCATCGTCCAGGGTTTTGGTCTCGATGTCTCCGCGGACAAGCATGGGCTCAATGGCCAGGCATAGGCCCGGACGGATCTTCGGCCCGCGGTGGCTGGTGCGGTAGTTCAGCACGTCCGGCGCCTGGTGCATGGCGGTGCCGATGCCGTGGCCCACGTAGTCCTCTAGGATGCCCAGCGGCTTGCCCTCAACGCTGCTGACATAGTCATCGATGGCGTTGCCGATGTCGCCGACGCGCGTGCCGTTGGCCAGCGCAGCGATCCCCCGCCACATGGCTTCCTCGGTCACGTCGGAGAGCCGCTGGTCTTCAGGATCGGCCGTGCCCACAATGACTCCCCGTGCGGAGTCGCCGTGCCAGCCGTCGATGCTGCAGCCGCCGTCGATGGAGAGGATATCCCCGTCCTGGAGCACCTTGGGGCCGGGGATGCCATGGACAACTTCCTCGTTCACCGAAACGCAGACGGTGGCCGGGAAGCCGTGGTAGCCCTTGAAGTTGCTCTTGGCGCCCGCCTCGTTGAGCACCGCTTCGAAGGCAGCGTCCACGTCGCTGGTGGTGGCACCGACGACGGCGGCGGCCACCGCAGCGTCGAGCGCGCGGCTGACCACCAGACCCGCTTTGCGCATTTTGCGGATCTGGTCCTTGGTCTTGTACTCGATGCTGGGCTGGCCGAATGCCATGGTTTCTGTATTCCTTCTGTTCTGCGAAATGCCGCAGGCCCTGTCCAACGATTCCGAAGGATCAGGGCCTGGGCTCAGGTTGGAGCGGCAGCTCCTGTTGCTAAGCGGTGACGCTCTTGAGCGCATCCATGATGCGGTTGGTGACGTCGTCGATGGCGCCCAGCCCGTCCACCTTGGTCACGATGCCGCGTTCCTGGTAGCGGGAGACGACTGCCTCGGTCTGCTCGTGGTACAGGTCCAGGCGGTGCCGGATGACGGTTTCGTTGTCATCGGCGCGGCCTTCCTGCTTTGCGCGGCCCAGCAGGCGCTTGACCAGTTCCTCGTCGTCGGCGGTCAGCTGCAGGACTACGTCCAGCTGATCCTCGCTCTCGGCCAGGATGCTGTCCAGCTCATCCACCTGCGCTGTGGTGCGCGGGTAGCCATCGAGGAGGAAACCCGGTTCGACGTCGTCCTTGGAAAGGCGGTCGCGCACCATGTTGTTGGTGACGCTGTCCGGTACGAAGTCCCCGTTGTCGATGTACTTCTTCGCCTCGAGGCCCAGCGGGGTCTCTTCCTTGACGTTGGCGCGGAAGATATCACCGGTGGATATGGCGACGATGCCCAGCCGTTCGGAGATACGTGAAGCCTGGGTTCCTTTGCCGGATCCGGGCGGGCCAATAATGAGCATCTTTGTCATCGCAGTAGTCCTTCATAGTGACGTTGCTGTAGCTGGGCATTAATCTGTTTCACGGTTTCCAGACCAACACCAACCATGATGAGGATCGAGACGCCGCCAAACGGGAAGTTCTGGTTCGCGTTGATCAGCACCAGGGCGATCAGCGGAATCAGAGAAATCACGCCGAGGTAGAGCGCGCCCGGAAGGGTAATCCGGGACAGCACGTAGGAGAGGTATTCCTCGGTGGGGCGGCCGGCCCGGATCCCCGGGATGAAACCGCCGTACTTCTTCATGTTGTCCGCCACCTCTTCGGGGTTGAAGGTGATGGCCACATAGAAGTAGGTGAAGAAGACGATCAGGCCGAAGTACACGGCCATGTAGACCGGGTGGTCGCCGCTGACCAGGAAGGTGTTGATCCAGTTGACCCATTCCGGCGGCGGGGTGGTGCCGTCCGTCGGAGTGTTGAACTGGGCTACCAGCGAGGGTAGGTAGAGCATCGACGAAGCGAAGATGACCGGGATAACACCGGCCATGTTCACCTTGATCGGAATGTAGGTGCTGGTGCCGCCGAGCGTGCGGCGGCCGATCATACGCTTGGCGTACTGGACCGGGATCCGGCGCTGGGACTGCTCCACGAAGATGACCGCGGCCACCGTGAAGAGGCCGATGATGATCACGCCGATGAAGATGTTGACGCCCTGAGCGCGCAGGATTTCACCCAGCGAGCTCGGGAAGCCCGCGGCGATGGAAACGAAGATCAGCAGGGACATGCCGTTGCCGACGCCCTTTTCCGTGACCAGTTCACCCATCCACATGATCAGGCCTGTACCGGCCGTCAGCGTCAGGATGAGCAGCACGATCACGATCAGGCTGTCGTCCGGGATGATCGGCACCGGGCAGTCGCCCAGCAGGGCACCGGAGCGGGCCAGCGAGACGAGCGTGGTGCCGTTCAGCAGGCCGAGGGCAATGGTCAGGTAGCGGGTGTACTGGGTCAGCTTCGACTGGCCCTGCGCGCCTTCCTGATGCAGCTCCTGGAAGCGGGGAATGACCACCCGCAGCAACTGCACGATGATGCTCGCCGTAATGTACGGCATGATGCCGAGGGCGAAGATGGACACCTGCAGCAGGGCGCCGCCGCTGAAGAGGTTGACGAACTGGTACAGCCCGCCACTGGTGTTGCCGAGCGCCAAGCATTGCTGAACGTTTCCGTAATCAACACCGGGGGCAGGGATGAAGGCACCCAGGCGGTAGATGGTGATGATGCCGAGGGTGAACAACAACTTGCGCCGCAGGTCCGGCGTCCGGAAAACCCGGCCAATTGCGCTGAGCAAGCGTCCTCCTGAAAAGTCTTTTGATGCCGCCGAGCGGCGATGCACAAGAACCGAGTCTATCTGCTCGGCCGCGTCCGGAATAACTCGCGGACAAAAAGTGAGCTGCCTTTAACCCAATGAAACTCTTGGTGGCCGGAATACACCGACCACCAAGAGTTTAGTCATTGGTTGTGAGAGATCACTACCGAAGCCGTTTGGCTACAGCTCCGTGATGGAACCGCCGGCGGCGGCAATCTTCTCAGCAGCACTGGCGGAGAAGGCATGAGCCTTCACATCAACCTTGACGGTGATGTCGCCGGTGCCCAGAACCTTGACGAGCTGGTTCTTGCGAACCGCGCCCTTTTCGACCAGGTTATCCACGGTGACCTCGCCACCCTCGGGGAACAGCTCGTTGAGCTTATCCAGGTTCACAACCTGGAATTCCACCTTGTTCGGGTTCTTGAAGCCACGCAGCTTCGGCAGGCGCATGTGCAGGGGCAACTGGCCGCCCGCAAATCCTGCCTTGACCTGGTAGCGCGCCTTTGTACCCTTGGTACCACGGCCTGCAGTCTTACCCTTGGAGCCTTCACCACGACCAACACGGGTCTTGGCGGTCTTGGCGCCGGGGGCAGGACGCAGGTGGTGGACCTTCAGAGTGTTGTTCTCTTCTGCCATCTCTACTTCGCCTCCTCAACCTTTACCAGGTGAGAAACAGTGTTGAGCATGCCCACGGTCACGGCATCGGCGTTACGGACAACGGTGTGTCCGATACGCTTCAGGCCCAATGAACGCAGCGTGTCGCGCTGATTCTGCTTGCCGCCAATGACGGACTTAATCTGGGTGATTTCCAACTGTGCATCAGACGCAACCAAGTTGTTACGAGTCGTCTGGATCATTACGCACCTGCCTTCTGCTGCTGCATTGCGCGGAGCAGGATCGGAGGAACAACCTCATCCAGCGGCAGGCCACGACGGGCTGCTACTGCCTGAGGCTCTTCGAGACGGCGCAGTGCGTCCACCGTTGCGTGCACAATGTTGATCGCGTTGGCAGAGCCGAGCGACTTCGAGAGCACATCGTGGACGCCGGCGCACTCTAGTACGGCGCGGACCGGGCCACCGGCGATAACACCGGTACCGGCGGCGGCCGGACGGAGCATGACGACGCCTGCAGCGGCCTCACCCTGGACACGGTGAGGCACCGTGCCGCCGATGATCGGGACGCGGAAGAAGGACTTCTTGGCTTCTTCAACACCCTTGGCGATAGCTGCGGGAACTTCCTTCGCCTTGCCGTAACCAACGCCGACCAGGCCGTTGCCGTCGCCGACAACTACCAGAGCGGTGAAGCTGAAGCGACGACCGCCCTTGACGACCTTGGAAACACGGTTGATAGTGACGACGCGCTCGAGGTACTTGTCCTTCTCGGCGTCGCGTGCGTTGTCGCGGCCACCACGGCCACCACGCTCGCCACGGCCACCGCGGTCGCCACGCTCTCCACGACGGCCGCCGCGGCGGTCATCCTGGGAAGAAGCAGCTTTATCGGCGGTACCCGCGGTTGCGGTGGTCTCAGTTGCTTCAGTCACCTGAGTATCCTTTTCGTTATTCTCTGCGGTCACAGTGCCAGCCCACCTTCACGTGCGCCTTCGGCAACAGCTGCGACACGGCCGTGGTACTTGTTACCACCACGGTCGAAGACAACGGCCTCGATGCCGGCAGCCTTGGCGCGCTCTGCTACGAGCTCGCCAACGCGCTTGGACTTTGCGGTCTTGTCACCTTCGAATCCGCGCAGATCGGCTTCCATGGTGGAAGCCGAAGCCACGGTGATGCCCTTGCTGTCATCGACAACCTGGACGAATACGTGGCGTGCGGAGCGGTTGACTACCAGACGCGGACGGACCGCGCTGCCGGTGATGCGCTTACGGACGCGCAGGTGGCGGCGGCCGCGTGCAGCGGACTTGCTCTTACCCTTAATTCCGAGAGCCATGGTTACTTACCAGCCTTTCCGACCTTGCGGCGGATCTGCTCGCCTACGTAACGGATGCCCTTGCCCTTGTAGGGGTCCGGCTTCCGCAGCTTGCGGATGTTGGCAGCAACCTCGCCGACCTGCTGCTTGTTGATTCCCGATACAGAGAGCTTGGTCGGACCCTCTACTGCAAAGGTGATGCCTTCGGGGGCCTTGATGGCAACCGGGTGGCTGTAGCCCAGGGCGAACTCGAGGTCCGAGCCCTTGGCCTGTACGCGGTAACCGGTTCCAACGATCTCGAGGTTCTTCTTGTAGCCTTCGGTCACACCGATGATCATGTTGTTGATCAGGGTGCGGGTCAGGCCGTGGAGGGACCGGGATTCGCGCTCGTCGTTCGGGCGGGACACGGTCAGCGTGCTCTCGTCCAGGGCCACCTGAATCGGGGAAGCAACCGCGTGGGTCAGTTCTCCCTTGGTGCCCTTGACGGAGACAACGTTGCCGTCGACCTTAACCTCTACGCCGGCGGGAACGGTGATGGGGAGACGTCCAATACGTGACATTTTATCTCTTCCTTTCCGTTACCAGACGTAAGCGAGGACTTCGCCGCCCACGCCCTTCTTGCCGGCCTGACGATCAGTCATCAGCCCGGAAGAGGTGGACAGGATTGCGATACCCAGGCCACCCAGCACGTGCGGCAGGTTGGTGGACTTCGCGTAAACACGGAGACCGGGCTTGGAAATGCGGCGGATACCGGCGATAGAACGCTCGCGGCTCGGGCCGAACTTCAGTTCGATGGTCAGCTTCTTGCCAACCTCAGCTTCCTCTTCCTTCCAGCCGGCGATGTAGCCTTGCTCCTTCAGGATGTCGGCAACGCGTGCCTTGAGTTTGCTGTACGGCATGGACACGGATTCGTGGTAAGCCGAGTTTGCATTGCGCAGACGAGTCAGCATGTCTGCGACAGGATCTGTCATAGTCATTGTGGGCTCTTGCCCTTCCTCGTAACGGTTTCCTTGTTCCGGCAGGCTCAACCAGCGGAACGGGACCTTTTACGTAGTTGAATTAATCTTCGGTCTTGAACGGGAAGCCAAGCGCCTTGAGCAGCGCACGACCCTCGTCGTCGGTCTTTGCGGTAGTCACTACAGTGATATCCATACCGCGGACGCGATCGATCTTGTCCTGATCGATTTCGTGGAACATCGCCTGTTCGGTCAGACCGAAGGTGTAGTTACCATTGCCGTCGAACTGCTTGCCGTTGAGGCCGCGGAAGTCGCGGATACGGGGCAGAGCCAGGCTGACCAGGCGGTCAACGAATTCCCACATGCGGTCGCCACGCAGTGTTGCGTGCGCGCCGATCGGCATGCCTTCGCGCAGCTTGAACTGTGCGATGGACTTGCGGGCCTTGGTGACCTGGGGCTTCTGACCGGTGATCTGGGTCAGATCGCGCACAGCACCGTCGATGAGCTTGGAGTCCTTGGCGGCATCTCCAACACCCATGTTCACAACAACCTTGACAAGGCGGGGAACCTGGTTGACGTTGACGTAATTGAACTCGTCGCGCAGAGTCTGCTTGATCTCTTCTGCGTAACGGGTCTTCAGACGGGGGACGATCTTGGTGACGGTCTCAGTCATTAGAGATCCTTCCCGGAGCTCTTGGCAACGCGGATACGCACAGTGCGCTCACGGCCATCACGCTCGACGGTCTCGGTGCGGTAGCCAACACGGGTCGGCTTTTTGGTCTCGGGGTCAACAACGGCAACGTTGGAGATGTGCAGCGGGGCCTCTACGGTCTCGATGCCACCGGTCTTCGTGCCGCGCTGCGACTGACCGACCTTGGTGTGCTTGGTGACGGTGTTGACGCCTTCAACCAATACGCGGTTGGTCTCCGGGAAAACCTTGAGGACCTTGCCCTGCTTGCCGCGGTCGCCGCCGCGTTCCTGCTTGGCACCGGTGATGACCTGAACCAGGTCACCCTTCTTGATCTTGAACTTTGCAGCCATGAACTACAGCACCTCCGGAGCAAGCGAGATGATCTTCATGAACTTCTTATCGCGAAGCTCACGGCCAACCGGGCCGAAGATACGGGTACCGCGGGGGTCACCGTCGTTCTTCAGGATCACTGCAGCGTTTTCATCGAACTTGATGTAGGAACCGTCCACACGGCGGCGTTCCTTCTTGGTACGAACGATGACAGCTTTGACGATGTCACCCTTCTTGACGTTGCCGCCGGGAATTGCATCCTTAACGGTGGCAACGATGACGTCGCCAATGCCTGCGTAGCGACGTCCAGATCCACCGAGAACGCGGATGGTCAAGATTTCCTTGGCACCCGTGTTGTCGGCGACCTTAAGCCGCGACTCCTGCTGAATCACTTATTACTCCTGTCGTCGCGCTGGTTCTCATCATGTGAGCCTTGCGGAACGGATATGGGATACCCCCACCCCGAGCTCCCCCTGCCCGCGCGCAAGCGCGGACCGAAGGCGGAAGTGGGAATTTGCCTATTCTGTCCATACGGAAAGGTGGATAGTCTTTCCAAACGGCACAGGCAAGATTACTAGTTTATTACTAAGACACCCCAGACGCGAAATTCACCGGATTTTCCCGAGAACTAAGCGGCCAGGGGCTCGTATTTTTCAAGAGGATCGCTCCCCTTCAAACCCGGTCCCGACCGGTTTGCGGCAACTGCCGGAAACCAGCTATGGGGCGGGAAATCTAAGGGGTTGGGCCCGCCCGCCGAAACGGACGGGCCCAACCGTAAACCCTAGGGTCTACTTGGCCTTTTCGACGATCTCGACCAGACGCCACCGCTTGGTAGCGGACAGCGGGCGAGTCTCGGCGACGACGACCAGGTCGCCGATGCCGGCGGTGTTCTGCTCGTCATGGGCCTTGATCTTGGAATTCCGACGAAGAACCTTCCCGTAAAGGGCGTGCTTCTTGCGGTCTTCGATCTCGACGACGATGGTCTTATCCATCTTGTCCGAGACAACGTAGCCGCGGGCGGTCTTCCGATTGCCACGAGCCTGTGCTGCTTCAGTCACAGATGCTTCCTTCTCACTCATTTGGCATCATCCTCGGCGGCCGGAGCCTCTGCTTCTTCTGCAGACTCAGCCTTCGTGGACTTCTTTGCCTTCTTCTCGGTCTTAGCTTCCTCAACGGGAGCTACGACCTCGGGGCGGATGCCCAGCTCGCGCTCACGCAGCACCGTGTAGATGCGGGCGATGTCGCGCTTGACTGCCTTGAGGCGCCCGTGGTTCTCCAGCTGACCGGTGGCGGACTGGAAACGGAGGTTGAACAGTTCCTCCTTGGCCTTGCGCAGCTCTTCTACGAGACGGTCCTTATCGAAAGTCTCGAGCTGGTCAGTTGCCAATTCTTTTGAACCAATTGCCATTTCTATTCACCACCTTCGCGACGCACAATGCGTGCCTTCAACGGGAGCTTGTGGATCGCCAGGCGCAGTGCCTCGCGAGCTACCTCTTCACTGACACCGGAGAGTTCGAACAGAACCCGGCCCGGCTTGACGTTGGCAACCCACCACTCCGGCGAACCCTTACCGGAACCCATACGGGTTTCGGCCGGCTTCTTCGTCAGGGGGCGGTCCGGATAAATGTTGATCCAGACCTTACCGCCACGCTTGATGTGGCGGGTCATAGCGATACGGGCTGCTTCGATCTGCCGGTTGGTGACGTATGCAGGCGTGAGCGCCTGAATACCCCACTCGCCGAAGCTGACCTGGGTGCCGCCCGTTGCAGCGCCGGAACGACCCGGGTGGTGCTGCTTACGGTGCTTGACTCGACGTGGGATAAGCATTTAAGCCTGTCCTCCTTCGGCAGCCGGAGCGGCAGCTGCTTCAGCAGCCGGAGCCTCGGCCTTGGGAGCTGCATCGGCCGAAGCCTGTGCAGGACGGTCATTACGACGACGGCGTTCGCCACCGCGGTCTGCCGGGCCGCGGCCCGGACGGTCTCCGCCACGGCCACGGGACGGAGCTGCAGCCTGCTGCGCAGCCAGTTCCTTGGCAGTAACGTCGCCCTTGTAGATCCAGACCTTCACGCCGATGCGGCCGAAGGTGGTCTTGGCTTCGAAGAAGCCGTAGTCGATGTTCGCGCGGAGGGTGTGCAGGGGCACACGGCCTTCGCGGTAGAACTCCGAACGGCTCATTTCGGCGCCACCCAGGCGGCCGGAGCACTGAACGCGGATACCCTTGGCGCCGGCCCGCTGTGCGGACTGCATGGCCTTCTTCATCGCGCGGCGGAAAGCCACGCGGGAAGTCAGCTGCTCGGCGATGCCCTGGGCAACGAGCTGTGCTTCGATCTCGGGGTTCTTGACCTCAAGGATGTTCAGCTGAACCTGCTTGCCGGTCAGCTTTTCGAGCTCGCCGCGGATGCGGTCAGCTTCTGCACCACGGCGGCCGATAACAATACCGGGCCGTGCGGTGTGGATGTCCACGCGGACACGGTCACGGGTGCGCTCGATCTCAACCTTGGCAATACCTGCCCGCTCCATGCCCGTGGACATAAGCTGGCGGATCTTGACGTCTTCGCGAACGAAGTCCTTGTAACGCTGGCCGGCCTTGTTGCTGTCAGCGAACCAGTGGGAAACGTGGTCGGTGGTGATACCGAGTCGGAATCCGTGCGGGTTTACTTTCTGTCCCACTTACTGGTCCTCCTCTTTCTCCGGGGTAGCGACAACAAGTGTGATGTGGCTGGTCCGCTTGTTGATGCGGTAAGCGCGGCCCTGGGCACGCGGCTGGAACCGCTTCATGGTCGGGCCTTCATCGACAAATGCTTCACTGATGTACAGGTCGCTCTCGTCAAAGGCGACGCCGTCACGGTCCGCGAGAACGCGGGCGTTGGCGACTGCCGATGCGAGTACCTTGCTGACCGGCTCCGAAGCTGCCTGCGGGGCAAACTTCAGAATTGCCAGAGCCTCATTCGCCTGCTTGCCACGAACAAGGTTGACGACGCGCCGGGCCTTCATAGGCGTCACGCGAATATGGCGCGCAATAGCCTTGGCTTCCATTGCTTTCCTTCTCTCGTCTTCTGCCGTACGAGCGAGCGCCTAGCGGCGCTTGCCCTTACGGTCGTCCTTCACATGGCCGCGGAAGGTCCGCGTCGGGGCGAATTCGCCGAGCTTGTGCCCGACCATCGACTCGGTGACAAACACCGGAATGTGCTTGCGTCCGTCGTGTACGGCGATCGTGTGCCCGAGCATGTCGGGGACGATCATCGAACGGCGGGACCACGTCTTAATGACGTTCTTGGTGCCCTTTTCGTTCTCTGCAGCTACCTTGACAAAGAGGTGCTGATCGACGAAGGGGCCTTTCTTCAGGCTGCGTGGCATGTCTCCAGGCTCCTATCGCTTGTTCTTGCCAGTACGACGGCGACGCACAATGAGCTTGTCGCTTTCCTTGTTGGGACGGCGGGTGCGGCCCTCAGGCTTACCGTTCGGGTTGACCGGGTGGCGTCCACCGGAGGTCTTACCTTCACCACCACCGTGCGGGTGGTCGACCGGGTTCATGGCCACACCGCGGACGGTCGGGCGAACGCCCTTCCAGCGCATGCGGCCGGCCTTGCCCCAGTTGATGTTGGACTGCTCGGCGTTGCCGACCTCACCGATGGATGCGCGGCAGCGCACGTCAACGTTGCGGATTTCGCCGGAGGGCAGACGGACCTGGCCGTACTTGCCTTCCTTGGCAACGAGCTGTACCGAGGCACCGGCGGAGCGGGCCATCTTGGCACCGCCGCCGGGACGCAGTTCAACGGCGTGGATAACAGTACCCACGGGGATGTTGCGCAGCGGCAGGTTGTTGCCGGGCTTGATGTCGGCGCTGGCGCCGGCCTCAACAACGTCGCCCTGCTTCAGCTTGGCCGGAGCAAGGATGTAACGCTTGGTGCCATCAACGTAGTGCAGCAGCGCGATACGGGCGGTGCGGTTCGGATCATATTCGATCTCGGCAACCTTGGCCGGCACGCCGTCCTTGTCATGACGACGGAAGTCGATCAGACGGTAGGCGCGCTTGTGGCCACCACCCTTATGGCGGGTAGTGATCTTACCGGAGTTGTTACGGCCGCCCGACTTGGTCAGGGGACGAACCAACGACTTTTCCGGCGTCGATCGCGTGATTTCAGCGAAGTCGGCAACGCTAGAGCCTCGGCGGCCCGGCGTAGTCGGCTTGTGTTTACGGATTCCCATAGTTTATTTCCTCGTTAAAGTGGTCTCCGCTTAAGAAAGCGGACCGCCGAAGATGTCGATTGTGCCTTCCTTCAGGGTGACAATTGCGCGCTTGGTATTCTTGCGCTGTCCCCATCCGAAACGGGTGCGCTTGCGCTTCCCGGCACGGTTGATGGTGTTGATCGAGTCGACCTTCACGGAGAAGATTTTCTCCACGGCCAGCTTGATCTCGGTCTTGTTCGAGCGCGGGTCGACCAGGAAGGTGTACTTACCTTCGTCGATCAGGCCGTAGCTCTTCTCCGAAACGACGGGTGCAATGACGACGTCGCGGGGGTCCTTTACGGTGGTCGCGCTCACTTGGCGTCCTCCTTGTTGACGAAAGCCTCGTAGGCTGCCTTGGTGAAGACCACGTCGTCGGAAACCAGCACGTCGTAGGTGTTCAGCTGATCTACGTAGATCGTGTGAACTTCCGTGATGTTGCGCAGGCTCAGGGCCGCAACATCGTTGGCGCGCTCGATAACAACGAGCAGGTTCTTACGGTCAGAGACGGACCGCAGGGACTCGAGGGCACCCTTGGTGTTCGGCTTCTCGCCGGCAACCAGAGACTCGAGAACGTGGATGCGGCCGTTGCGTGCCCGGTCGGACAGGGCGCCGCGCAGGGCAGCAGCCTTCATCTTCTTGGGGGTGCGCTGGCTGTAATCGCGCGGGGTCGGACCGTGGACAACGCCACCGCCGGTCATGTGAGGTGCACGGATGGAACCCTGACGGGCGCGGCCGGTGCCCTTCTGCTTGAACGGCTTGCGGCCTGCACCCGAAACCTCGGCGCGGGTCTTGGTCTTATGCGTGCCCTGGCGGGCGGCAGCGAGCTGCGCGACGACAACCTGGTGCAGCAGCGGCACGTTGGTCTGTACGTCGAAGATCTCTGCAGGCAGATCGACATTTACAGTGTTAGCCATTGAACTAGGCTCCCTTCACAGCGGAACGGACGAGAACGACCGAGCCGCGGGCACCGGGAACGGCGCCCTTGATCAAGAGCAGCGACTTCTCAGTGTCCACAGCGTGAACGGTCAGGTTCAGCGTGGTGTGGCGGACGGCGCCCATGCGGCCGGCCATTTTGAGGCCCTTGAAGACGCGGCCCGGGGTGGACGCGCCACCGATGGAACCGGGCTTACGGTGGTTCTTGTGGGCACCGTGGGAGGCACCAACACCATGGAAGCCGTGACGCTTCATAACACCGGCGAAGCCCTTACCCTTGGAGGTTCCGACGACGTCGACCTTCTGGCCGGCTTCGAAGGTCTCCACGGAGAGCTCCTGGCCCAGCTCGTAGGTGTCTGCATCTGAGGTGCGCAGTTCAACTACGTGGCGGCGGGGGGTGACACCGGCCTTCTCAAAGTGGCCAGCCAGCGGCTTGGACACCTTGCGGGGGTCGATCTGGCCGAAGCCGATCTGAACGGCGGTGTAACCATCAACATCTGCATTGCGCAGCTGAGTGATGACGTTGGAGTCAGCCTGGACGACAGTTACCGGCACAAGGCGGTTGTTCTCGTCCCAGACCTGGGTCATGCCGAGCTTGGTGCCCAGCAGTCCCTTTACCTGGCGTGTAGTGGTAGACATATTTATCCGCACTCCCCTACAGCTTGATTTCGATGTTCACGTCAGCAGGCAGGTCAAGACGCATGAGCGAGTCAACGGCCTTCGGCGTGGGGTCAATAATGTCGATCAGACGCTTGTGAGTACGCATTTCAAAGTGCTCACGGCTGTCCTTGTACTTGTGCGGCGAACGAATAACGCAGTACACGTTCTTCTCGGTGGGCAGCGGCACGGGGCCGACTACCGTTGCGCCTGCACGCGTGACCGTCTCAACGATCTTCCGTGCTGAAACATCAATGACCTCATGGTCATATGACTTCAGACGGATGCGGATTTTCTGTCCCGCCATGGCGTCTCCGCTCTCTTTCTCAGTGCTGCTCTGTTAATTTCCGGTCTGCGCCCCTCCGGCCGGATCAAGTCCGCACCTGGCGCTCCTCCAACAGACTGAATCCGGATATTTCCGGGTTCCTCACCCTGCCGAGGCTCCGACCCCCGCGCTCGGGCGTGTCGCGAATATTCTGCGCACGAACCCATGCAAAATTGGGGCGGGTTATATTTGGGCTTCTCCGCCTAGTGGAACCTGACCCTGGCCCCGGGCATTATCCCGGGCGGGACGCGGTTTCGCACGACGACATAAGGAAGCGCTTGAACAACTCATCTAGTGTGGCAGATATCGGCATGAAACGCCAATCTGCGCCGGATTGCCGGGCATCTGCACCGGCCGGGTATACACTCCGGCCCGACTGGAACAACCTAGGTGTTCCTTCCCAACCATAGCCATTTGGCTGCGGACGCCACAAATTGCCGTGACGCAGCCGTCTTGAAGTGAGATGCTTCTGATTATCGACGGCTCTTCCGGCCGCCGGCGGCTTGATCTAAGGACTTGATCATGGGCATGACACCGCAGAGCCTGGCAGCACTGATCCCGCCCGACTTCACGCTGGGAGTTGCCACGGCCGCCTTTCAGATTGAAGGTGCCGTGGCCGAAGACGGCCGCGGGCCCTCGGGTTGGGACGCCTTCTCCCAGCAGGAAGGCCACATCGTCAACGGTGACCGGGCCGACGTCGCCTGCGACCACTATCACCGGATGCCCGAAGACGTCGAGCTGCTGCACGCGCTCGGCGTCGACTCGTACCGTTTCTCTCTTTCCTGGCCGCGTATCCAGCCCGACGGCCGCGGTCAGGTCAACCAGGCAGGCATCGATTTCTATGACCGGCTCCTCGACCAGCTGCTCGAGCGCGGAATTTCACCCATGTGCACGCTCTACCACTGGGACACCCCACTGCCGCTCGAGCAGGCCGGTGGATGGCTCAACCGCGAGACCGCATATCGGCTGGCTGACTTCGCCGGGCTCGCCGCGGAGGCCTTCGGTGACCGGGTCCACCGCTGGGTCACTATCAATGAACCCACCACCGTAACCCTCAACGGCTATGCCCTGGGCATTCATGCCCCGGGTTATCCGGGCCTGTTCGAAGCCTTGCCCGCAGCGCACCATATGATCCTGGCCCACGGGCTAAGCGTCCAGGCACTGCGCAGCGCCAACGTCCCGGGCGAGGTAGGCATTACCAATGTGTACTCGCCCGTTGTCTCCGCCCGCGGCGGCTTTGCCAACGACCTGATGGTGGAACTCTTCGATATCCTGCACAACGCGATGTTCTCGGACCCAGTGCTGCTCGGCCGGTACTCGGACTTCAATCCGCTGCTGACGCCGTTCCTGCACTACCTCACGGATGTTTCCGCGGAAGACCTGGCGATCATGAGCCAGCCCTTGGACTTCTATGGCCTCAATTACTACTTCCCGACCCGAATCGCGCCCGGCCCGGGGCCTAACACCGGCCCGCATGCCATCCCGGAGGGAGTTCCGGAGCATATGCTCGAGGACAGTCCGGACCTTCCCTTCCACATCACCGGTTGGCCTCAGTACGACCGCACGGCCTTCGGCTGGCCGATCGCACCGGAGTACCTAGCAGTGGCCCTGACGGAAATGGCCAACAGGTATCCAGGGTTGCCCCCCGTCTTCATCACTGAGGGCGGCGCAAGCTTCCCCGATGTGGTGGTCCAGGATGCACTGACATCGGAGCCGCACGTTGCCGATGTAAACCGGATCAATTACCTCGGTGACCATTTGGCGGCTGCCTTGAATGCCACCGCACCCGGCGGCCCCGCCGAATCGATCGACCTGCGCGGCTATTACATCTGGACGCTGATGGACAACTTCGAATGGGCCGCCGGTTACAGCCAGCGTTTCGGCTTGGTTTATGTGGACTTCGAAACCCAGCAGCGCATCCCGAAATCCTCCTATAACTGGCTCCAGGAAATAACGTCGCTACGGGCAGCTGACACCAGCAGCCTCCGGCGCTGAGGTGCCGGCACGGCAATCTGCAGCCTCCAGCCCGGCACCGACCCGCGCTTGCGCCTTGAGCCCGTGCGCGCTTAACGTTCGCCGTCCTGGTTGGCGCGACGGATCCGCTTGGCCCGGTCGATTTCATGCCGAAAGTACTTGCGGCCCCACATGGCGGCCCCGGCCACGGCCACCACAATGCCGATTACGATCCAAAACACTATCCACTCCATGGTCCGATCCTACTGCCGCTCCGCGTCCTGCTTACCGTGCCGCATCAATTTCCAGACGGCGAAGGCCAGCAGGGCCAACGCGGCGACGGCCAGCAGCAGGAAGGTGAAGCCGCGCATAAACCACAGCAGAGCCAGGGCAATACCCACCTCTCCCCATACGGTGAACAGTTTGCGCGACAGCATGACTCCCGCGACGAGCAGCCCGCCATGGCCCAGCAAGGCCCAGACCTGCTTGCCGGCGTCGCTCAGAATAATCGTTCCGAAGCCGGACAGCGACAGCCCGCCGGCTGCGACGGCCAGCACAATCGTGCCGCGTTGATCCCGACCGCGGACGAACTCGTAGGCAGCCACCAGAGCGCCGGCAACCACCCACCATTGCAACGCCCAAAACGGATCGATCCAGCCCGCGGCGACCGCATAGAGACGTTGCATAGCGAGGACGAACACAAAGAAGGCCCCCTCAGCCGCCGCCTCGCGCGCCCGCTCCGGAGTTTCAATCACGACCAGAGCGGCTGCCACGATGATGGTTAAGGACGCCGCAATAGCAGTGGGTCCGGGGAAAATGGCAAGCAATGAAACCAAGCCGAGCACACCAAGAGCCATACCTGTCAGGATGACCGCCCGCACCGGATCCGCATCTTCCCGTTCACGCAGCGTGAGCCGGAAGCCATATAGCAGCACAGCCGTGAGCCAGGCTGCGGCCAGCCATTGTGCAGGCCCGCTGGCAAAGTCCAGCAATGCCGATTCCTGCAGTCGCTGCATCAATGCAAGCGCGGCTGCGAGGACTGAAACGGCACCACCGGCGTAAAGCCAAGGCAGCTGCTCGCGGTGCGAAAGTACGAAGAACAGCACCGCTGCCCCGAGCAAGGCCACCGGCGTCATCCAGGCATCTTCCACCAGCGACAACGCCAATGCCTCCAAGGTGAAAACAGCCGTGGCGGCAAGGAGCAGATAGCGCAGCCGCTCCCCCGGCCTGAACACGCGCAGAACTGCAGCAACGGTCCCGATCAGCAGTGCTGCCACCGAGCCGCCCTCCGCGGACAGCAGGGCCGGCAGCCATCCCGTGTCTGCCAGCGGAGCCGCATCGGTGACCGCGGCAACGAGCGCAGCCAGGCCGTACCCGCTGACGTACCCGCTGGATCCGGCGCCCTGCCGCTGCCCGAACCGGGCGGCGGCAACGGCGATCAACAGGAGCAGCTGCAGTACGACGACGCCGCGTTGCGGCGCAGCAACTGCCGCGGCATATACCCATGGCAGAACCGCGAGCAGGGCAAGCCCCAGCCACGCAGAAACCCTTTGCAGCCCGTACTCCCCCAGCCGCCGCCGGATGAGCAGCCGCGCGGTTTCCTGGAGTGCAGTTGTACACGCGACGAGGACGAAGAGCACATGGATGCTAACGTCCAGATCCTGCCCGACCAGTGCCACCAGTCCGGTCAGCGACAGCTGGGCCGCGAGCAGATACATGCCCTTACGCCCACGGTTGCGCAAGACGGCGGCCATGGCCGCGGCGTAAACCAAGGCAACGCCGACCAGGATCTCGTATCCCCGGATGCCGAGGAAGGATGTTCCAAGTAACGCCCCTGCGGCCAGGACGACGGGGGCCAGCGGTTCCATCAGTCCGACCGGCGCATCCAGCGTGGTCTCTGCCCGTCTTTCGGATTTGGCGGGATCGTGCCGGACCCGCGGCGTCAGCATAAAGGAAGACGCCACACAGGCGGCAGTCCAGGTCCAGAACGCCACATACCCCAACTGGACGCCGCTGTCTTGAAGACCCGGGTCTGCGGAGAGTTCCGCAGCTACGAGCCCGCAGGTGGGCCCGAAACCTAGTGCCGCGGAGACGAGCACGGTCAGCCGGGGTGCCGCACTGCCGACGCCGCGGTCCAGCAGCACGGTGCTGGCGACCTGATTCGCCACGAAGCCCAGCGCCAGGACGAGCAAGGCCACTCGTCCTGTCAGGTCCTGCTCCATGCCCAGCTGGGGCAGATGGGTCAGGGCCGTGATCGGCAATAGCAGCGTCGCCGCGCCACGCGCCGCAGACACGGCCCAAAGCCGGTCTTGGCCGGTCGATGCCCGGATGCGGGCCAAGAGATAGGCCAGGGCCAAACCCAGTAGCAGTTCCTGCCGCCACGGGTTATGCCACTCCAGCAGGACCACGGCTAAAAGGACAGGCAGCACTATCAACGGCTCAGTCCAGCCACGGAATTTCCACGCGATAGTGAAGGCGGAAGCGGCAAGGACCAGCAGCATGAGCACCGGCTCCGGCCCCGGCCTGCCTGCCGCGCCGATGCCATCAAGGATCTGGAGCAAGGTCAGCAGTATCTGGAGGACGACGACCGTTCCCAGATCAATACGGAAGATCGATTCGGCCGGGCCGGAACCGTCCGACGTCCGGTGCCGCACCCACGGTTGGTCCTTGAGGAACCGAAGCCAGACCGGGCCGAAAACCGCCATCGCCGCAGCCTGAAGCGCCAGCGCTGTGGCCACAGTGAACAACGCCCAGGGCCAGCTGCCGCCGGCGGCCACAACTAGATACATGGCAGCCAAAGTCACCGCGATGCGGAGTCCGTAGGTGTTGGCCAGTTTGTCCTGCCCGCCGCCTGTGAACAGCATGGTCCCGTAGTATCCCGTCGCCATAGCGAGCAGCAGCGCGTAGTCTCCCGCCTGCAACTGGTCCCCTACGAAGAACGCGGCCAGCACGGCTAGGGGTGTGAGGTAACGGTGCACCTCTACCAGGGCCGCGGAATACACGCCAGGCATCCACCGAGGGTGGAAGTAGGAGACGAGGCTGAACCCGACCGCCAGGGCAATGGACAAGGTGAAGTACCAGACCAGCGCACCGCCCAGCACGGCTACAGCTGACCAAGCGATGGAGATAAAGAATGGCAAGCTCAGGTACGCCACCACCCGGCTTTGCATCCGCACGGCGGCGTAGGCGTAGGCCGCTGTGCCCACCAGTGCCGTAATCAGCCAGCTGCTGGCGGCATCGGCGAGGACGAAGTTGTACAGCGCCAGGCCTGCCACTGGCAGCAGTGCCAGTCCGGTACCGGTGAAGGCCATGCCGGCCGGGCGCAGCCGTGGTGCTCGCGAATAAACGCCCAAGCCGGCAGTGTAAAACAGCAGGGTCACGGCAAATATCGTCACCGCACGGGCACCGGCAGGCACCGCGGAGCCGATGAACAGCGCCGCCGCGGCCACTAGCAGCAGGCTCGCAGAGTAGAGGGTGATGTTGATATTGCGCAGGTCCCGCCGCTGCTTAGCCCGCACCCGCTTTCGTTCCTCCTCTTCGCGGTGACGCGCGGCCACTGCAGGATCAAGCACGTGAGTCTGCTCCGATCTTCCGGACGGAGCGATATCGGGCCCCAAAGCGTTCGGCACGGGGTGTTGCCCTGGCATGGGACCATATCCGGGCAGAGGTTGTCCCCGATGAACGCCGGGCTGCTGCCCGTCGAGAGGCACCTGCGGTATGTCCTGCGAAGGCGGGCTAAAAGCGGGACTGGGCTGCACCGTCGTAGTCTGCGGTGACGGCGCCAGCTGCGTGGGAACCGGTGGCGGCGGTGCCTCGCCAACGGACGCGGCTGGAACGCCGGCCGGCTCCATTGCTGCCTGTGCATCAAGGAATCCCTGGCGGTAGCCCTCCTCATACACCTGGGCCGGCGGAGGCAGCTTGGCCGCCCAATTTCCCGGGGTTTCTCTGGCACCGGCATTGCGAAGGCTGCTGAACCATCCCGCAACAAACGCCACGCCGGCCAGCACGATGACCCCAAATAGCTCCATATCCCCCGGACCTCTTCATTTTTTTGAGACTGTTCCGCCAGTATATGTAGCCACATGGCGGGGCAACGCAGCTGCATTCCATGGCTGTGGATATCCAGCAGCACGTCCGCGGGCAGGGCCGTTTCAACCAGTCCGGTGCATGCTGAAATTTGTCGCTGTTGGGCCGGTCCGAAGAGCGCCGGAAAGACTATTCTGTAGGTGTCCGCACGCCGATTGCACGAAGGGAGTTGGACGCAGTGCTCAGCACTACCAAAATGACCGCGGTCCTGCCCGTGAAAGATCTGGACCGCGCACGCGATTTCTACGAGAAGTCCCTAGGTCTCGAACCCCAGGGCCTCATGGATGACGACACCTTCATTTTCTCCACCGACGGAGCTACCGCGCTCGAACTGCTCCGGCGGCCGGATGCCACTCCGTCGCAGAACACTGCCGTGAGTTTCGAGGTAGCCGATCTGGAAGCAGAGATGAAGGATCTCGAGGGCCGTGGCATCAAGTTCGAAGACTACGACCTGCCGGGTCTGAAGACCATCAACCACATCGCAACCAGCGACAATCTCCGCTGCGCGTGGTTTGCGGATCCGGAAGGCAACGTTCTCTGCCTCCACCAGCCCGTCTGAGAGGAGTCCTGCCGGCACGCACCACTCCGACCAGCCGGAAATATTCCGGATCAGCCGGAGCGGGCCACGAAAGTTAAGACAGAAAACCCCCGCTGCATGAACAGCGGGGGTTTTCCTGGTCTCATTCCGGTGCAGTTGCACCGGGCCGATTACCCAAGAACCAAGTAATTACTTGATGATCTTGGTAACGCGACCGGATCCAACGGTGCGGCCACCCTCACGGATAGCGAAGCCGAGGCCCTCTTCCATAGCGATCGGCTGGATGAGCTCAACGGTCATCTCAGTGTTGTCGCCGGGCATAACCATTTCCGTGCCTTCCGGCAGGGTGATAACGCCGGTTACGTCCGTGGTACGGAAGTAGAACTGCGGGCGGTAGTTCGAGTAGAACGGGTTGTGGCGGCCGCCTTCATCCTTGGACAGGATGTAGACGTTGGCCTCGAAGTCGGTGTGCGGGGTGATGGAACCCGGCTTCACAACAACCTGGCCACGCTCTACGTCTTCGCGCTTGATACCGCGGAGCAGCAGACCACAGTTCTCGCCGGCCCATGCCTCGTCGAGCTGCTTGTGGAACATCTCGATACCGGTAACCGTGGTCTTCTGGATCGGACGGATACCGACGATCTCGACCTCGGAGTTGATGGCGAGGGTACCACGCTCGGCGCGGCCGGTAACAACGGTACCGCGGCCGGTGATGGTGAAGACGTCCTCGATCGGCATCAGGAACGGCTTGTCCTTGTCGCGGACCGGGTCCGGAACGTTTTCGTCGACGGCTTCCATCAGGTCCTCAACGGACTTGACCCACTGCGGGTCGCCTTCCAGAGCCTTCAGGCCCGAAACGCGGACTACCGGAGCGTTGTCGCCGTCGAATTCCTGCGAGCTGAGCAGTTCGCGAACTTCCATTTCGACGAGGTCGAGGAGCTCTTCGTCTTCAACCATGTCGGACTTGTTCAGCGCGACCAGCAGGTAGGGAACACCAACCTGGCGGGCCAGCAGAACGTGCTCGCGGGTCTGAGCCATCGGGCCATCGGTAGCGGCAACCACGAGGATTGCGCCGTCCATCTGAGCTGCACCAGTGATCATGTTCTTGATGTAGTCAGCGTGACCGGGAGCGTCTACGTGTGCGTAGTGGCGCTTCTCGGTCTGGTATTCGATGTGCGAGATGTTGATGGTGATACCGCGCTGGCGCTCTTCCGGGGCAGAGTCGATAGCTGCGAAGTCACGCTGCTCATTGAGATCGGGGTACTTGTCATGAAGCACCTTGGAAATAGCAGCGGTCAACGTGGTCTTACCGTGGTCAACGTGACCGATGGTGCCAATGTTGACGTGCGGCTTAGTCCGCTCGAACTTTGCCTTCGCCACGGGTTCCTCCTAGAACGTTTTGAGAAGAATTGCTCTTCGGTAACGCTTTTCGTTACCGAAACCTGAACAAGTCTACTTCGGGCTTTTGTATTTGGTGAAATTACAGATTTCTTCAGGTACCGGCAACTTGCCGTTACCCTCGGCCTGCGGTGCAGCGGGCCGTCCACCGGAGTGACCGGCCCACTGCGTTTGGTGTTGCCCCGGCGAACCGGGACGCTACCGGAACTTACTCGCCGCGCGTCTTCTGGATGATCTCGTCGGCAACTACCTTCGGGACCTCAGAGTAGCTCTCGAACTGCATCGAGTACACAGCACGGCCCTGCGTCTTGGAACGCAGGTCGCCGATGTAGCCGAACATTTCGGACAGCGGCACGTTGGCGCGGACAACCTTCACACCCGAGGCATCTTCCATGGACTGGATCATGCCACGGCGGGAGTTCAGGTCACCGATGACGTCGCCCATGTATTCCTCAGGGGTACGTACTTCAACGGCCATCAGCGGTTCGAGCAGGACCGGGTTGGCGCGCTTGACGCCTTCCTTCAGCACCTGGGAACCGGCGATCTTGAACGCCATTTCCGAAGAGTCGACGTCATGGTAGGCGCCGTCAAGCAGAGTGGCCTTCACGCCGACCAGCGGGTAGCCGGCCAGCACACCGAGCTGCAGGGCACTCTGGATACCTTGGTCCACCGAGGGAATGTACTCGCGGGGGATACGGCCACCAGTGACCTTGTTCTCGAATTCGTAGAAGACGCCTTCGGAAGTATCCAACGGCTCGAAGGCCACCTGGACCTTTGCGAACTGGCCGGATCCACCCGTCTGCTTCTTGTGGGTGTAGTCGACCTTGTCGACGGCCTTCTTGATCGTTTCGCGGTACGCCACCTGCGGCTTACCGACGTTGGCCTCAACCTTGAACTCGCGGCGCATGCGGTCCACCAGGATATCCAGGTGGAGCTCGCCCATGCCGCCGATTTCGGTCTGGCCGGTGTCTTCGTTCAGGCTGACGGTGAACGTCGGGTCCTCAGCGGAGAGCTTCTGGATAGCCGTGGACAGCTTCTCCTGGTCACCCTTCGTCTTCGGCTCGATGGCCACGAAGATCACCGGCTCCGGGAAGGACATCGATTCGAGGACGATCGGGGCATCGGGAGCACACAGGGTGTCGCCGGTGGTGGTGTCCTTGAGGCCGATGACGGCGTAGATGTGGCCGGCATGCAGCTCGTCGACCGGCATTTCCTTGTTGGCGTGCATCTGGAACAGCTTGCCCAGGCGCTCCTTCTTGCCCTTGGTGGAGTTCAGCAGCTGCTGACCCGCCACGGCCTTACCGGAGTAGACGCGGATGAAGTTCAGCTGACCGAAGAACGGGTGAGCGGCGATCTTGAACGCAAGTGCGGAGAACGGCTCGTCCTCGCTCGGCTTACGCGTCAGTTCCTTTTCCTCGTTCTGCGGGTCGTGGCCGATCATCGACGCAACGTCCAGCGGGGAGGGCAGGTAATCGATGACGGCGTCCAGCATCGGCTGCACACCGCGGTTCTTGAACGCGGAACCACAGAAGACCGGGTAGATCTCCGAGTTCACGACCATCTTGCGGATGCCGGCCTTCAGCTCCTCGATGGTGGGCTCTTCGCCCTCGAGGAACTTGTTCATCAGCTCATCGGAAGATTCTGCAACATCCTCGACCAGCTTGGCGCGGTATTCCTCGGCCTTGGCCTGCAGCTCCGCCGGAATCGGGCCGGTCTCGTAGGCGGCACCCATGGTGACGTCACCCTTGGCATCGCCGGGCCAGGTCAGGGCCGTCATGGTCAGCAGGTCCACAACACCGACGAACTCGCTCTCGGAGCCGATCGGCAGCTGCATAACCAGCGGCTTGGCACCCAGGCGGTTGATGATGGTGTCAACGGTGTAGTAGAAGTCCGCACCGAGCTTGTCCATCTTGTTGACGAAGCAGATACGCGGAACTTCGTACTTGTCGGCCTGGCGCCACACAGTCTCGGACTGCGGCTCGACGCCTTCCTTGCCGTCGAACACTGCAACGGCGCCGTCGAGGACCCGCAGGGAGCGCTCGACCTCAACCGTGAAGTCCACGTGGCCCGGAGTGTCGATGATGTTGATCTGGTTCTGGTCCCAGAAGCAGGTCACCGCGGCAGAGGTGATGGTGATGCCGCGTTCCTTTTCCTGCTCCATCCAGTCGGTCGTCGAAGCACCGTCGTGCGTTTCGCCGATCTTGTGGCTCACACCCGTGTAGAACAGGATGCGCTCCGTAGTGGTGGTCTTGCCGGCATCGATGTGGGCCATGATGCCGATATTGCGGACCTTATTAAGGTCGGTAAGCACGTCGAGTGCCACAGTTTCTCCCTTTTTAGGTGAGCCACAACCAACGACGGCGGTGGGCAGCTGAGCCAGCCAGCCGCCGTCGTCGGTAGCGGTTTTTTACCAGCGGTAGTGAGCGAAGGCCTTGTTGGACTCGGCCATCTTGTGGGTGTCTTCGCGACGCTTCACAGCGGCACCCAGACCGTTCGAGGCGTCCAGAATCTCGTTCATGAGACGCTCGGTCATGGTCTTCTCGCGGCGGGCCTTGGAGTAGCCAACCAGCCAGCGCAGGGCCAGAGCCGTGGCACGGCCCGGCTTGACCTCAACGGGAACCTGGTACGTGGCGCCACCGACACGGCGGGAGCGGACCTCGAGGGTGGGCCGGACGTTGTCCATGGCCTTCTTCAGAGCGGCAACGGGATCGCCGCCGGTCTTGGTCTGGACACCTTCAAGGGCACCGTAAACGATGCGCTCTGCGGTGGACTTCTTGCCGTCGACCAGAACCTTGTTGATCAGCTGGGTGACCAGGGGGGAACCGTGGACGGGATCTACAACTAGCGGCCGCTTGGGGGCCGGACCCTTGCGGGGCATATTACTTCTTCTCCATCTTCGCGCCGTAGCGGCTACGAGCCTGCTTGCGGTTCTTCACGCCCTGGGTATCGAGTGCACCACGGACGATCTTGTAGCGGACACCCGGCAGGTCCTTAACACGGCCGCCGCGAACGAGCACGATGGAGTGTTCCTGCAGGTTGTGGCCTACACCGGGGATGTAGGCGGTAACTTCGATGCCACCGTTGAGGCGGACACGGGCTACCTTACGAAGAGCGGAGTTCGGCTTCTTCGGGGTGGTGGTGTAAACGCGGGTGCAGACGCCGCGCTTCATGGGGCTGCCCTTAAGCGCGGGCGCCTTGGTCTTATTGACCTTGGGTGAGCGGCCCTTGCGGACCAGCTGGTTAATCGTAGGCACTTACGTGATCTCCGTTTATCTAGGCTTTGCCCCGCCACTTTTGCGAGGCCAGGCACTTTCCAGTCGTCTCCACGCCTACTGCGGATTGAAACGACCGTAGGCATGCAAAGGTGTGGCATTCACCGCGCAAGAACCCCGCGGACCGGAAACAGGCTCCATCCCCAAATTCCCAACCTGCGGAAACTTCGGAACGGCCTTCATCCACTGCCACACAAAACAATCGGGTAATAGTCTATCAGAGATTAACGAAGCATCTGACAGCAGGTTCACTGCGCCTCTTCCATGGCTGCCAGCAGCTCTTCCTCGAGCCGGGGCACCAGCGTCTTCATGTAGGTCCTGGTGATATGGTTCTTGTCCGCGTAGAGCAGCACGTTGCCGATCACGGCCGGGCAGGAATCCTCTCCGCAGAAGGCGTCCGAGAGGTCCAGCACCCGCGCCCGGGGTGCCAGTTCCGCGGCTTCCCGCGTGAGGTCCTGGCCGTCGAACCCTTCGCTGCGCGGCTGGTTGCACTCCTGCGGTTCCTCATAGGACTGCGCGACACAGTCCGGAGCGATGGCCCCTTCGCGCGGCCGCGGCGTATCCATCAGTGGATAGACCTCGATTCCGGCGTCGGCCAGCGCGTTCCAGTTCTCGGCAAAGCCGGCAGCTCCCGGGCGGTGTCCGGTGCCGGAATCCACGAAGTTCACGTTGGCGTAGTAGGAGGTCACGACGGCGTCCACGTCTCCCCTGTCGATGATCCGGTCCAGGGTTTCGCGGTTTGGCTCGGTGCACTGCAGGTCCTCGTCCCGTTCGGCCACCCGCATTTCCGTGGTGAAGGGGCACGAGTTGTGCAGGTACGTCACCAGCCGCCAGTCCTGTTTTTCGGCAACCGGCTCCAGCGCGGCAAACCATTGCGCGGCGTGCGAGTCCCCGACCAGCGCCACGGTCTTCGCCGCGTCCTCGTCCCCGAATTCGCATTCCTTCGTCTCCGGATCCGATGCCAGCGAGGCGCAGTCGCCGACGTCGAAATTATCTTCCTTCGCCAGACTGGGGTCCGGCACGATCACCTCGGACTCAGCGGCGAACGCGCGGTCCGCGGCGGGTGACATTGCCTCGGCGCCGAAGTCCTCGGGAGGCGCGGCCAGCAGTGCCGATGTCTGGACCGCGCGTTCCGCCAGGATCCGCTCCTGCTGGTTGCCCGGGACGAAGGCCAGCGTGCCCACCAGCGCGGTGGCCGCGGCTCCCGCGGCCAGCGGGCGCCAGGCCTGGGTATTGAGCCAACCGAAGCGGCGCACCGGGGTTTCCACATAGTAGTAGCTCAGCGCGGCGAGGCCGAAGGACGCCGCCAGGAGCGCCAGGCTGGCCACCGGCCCGGGCTCGCTGCCGGCCACCGTCTTGTAGAAGACGATCAGCGGCCAGTGCCACAGGTAGAGGGAGTAGGAGATGTTGCCGGTCCATTGCACCGGTTTCAGGTCCACCAGCCGGTGCAGCGACAGCTCTCCGCCGGTACGGCCGGCGGCAATGATCGCCATGGTGCCCAGGACCGGGAGCAGCGCGGCGGTGCCGGGGAAGGGCGTCGACCCGTCCAGCAGGAAGGCCGCTGCAAGGATCATGGCCAGGCCCGCGGCCGCGAGGACGCTGCGCAGATGCGGCAGGCGGTCCGTGTAGGTCAGGGTGAGTGCCAGCAGCCCGCCAAGCCCGAGCTCCCAGATCCGGGTAGGCGTAATGAAGTAGGCAGCCGGGCTGCCGCCTGCGGTGTACCAGATCCCGAAGACCAGCGAGGCCGCGGTGACCAGCGCGAAAAGCAGGCCCACGCAGCGGGTGACCGAGTAACTCGCACGGCGCAACTGCCCGCCGGCCTGCAGTCGGGCGTTGGACCTGCGGACCAGGTAGGCCGCCAGCAGGACCAGCAGCGGCCAGAACACATAGAACTGCTCCTCCACCGCAAGCGACCAGAAGTGCTGGAGAGCGGTGGCGGATTCCGTGGCGGCCAGATAGTCCACCGAGTTGGAGGCCAAGGCCCAGTTCTGCACGTAGAAGGTGGAGGCCAGCGCCTGAATGCCGATCTGCGGCCACTGCGTCATCGGAGCGATCATCAGCGTGACCACCAGGACAACGACGACGGTGAGCAGCGCCGCGGGCAGGATCCGCCGGATGCGTGCGCCCCAGAAGTGGCGCAGCGAGACAGTACCCGTCCGGGCCACCTCGCGCAGCATGTGTCCGGTGATCAGGAAACCGGAAATGACGAAGAAAACGTCGACGCCGACAAACCCGCCGGGCAGCCACCGCGGCTCAAGATGGTAGACCACCACCATCAGGACTGCCAGCGCCCGCAGGGCCTGGATTTCGGGCAGGAACTTGCGTACTTTTCCTTCCGCCTGTTTGGTCTCCATGGGTGCTAAGTCAGTCATGCCCAGGTAAACAAACGGTGCACTCGACATGAACGCGGCATACTTCTGCTAGTTTCACTCCGCCTTGGCGGCCTCGAGCTCCTCCCCCAGCCGGTCGACCAGGGTCAGCATGTAGGTCCGGGTGACGTGGTTGAAGTCCCGGTAGAGCATGACGTTACCGATGACCATCGGGCAGGAATCCGCGCCGCAGAACTTGTCCGAGAGGTCGACCACCCGGGCCCGTGGCGCCAGGGCGGCTGCCTCGCGGGTGATGTCCTTGCCGTCGAAGCCCTCCGCCCGCGGCTGGCTACAGCGCTCGGGCTCGCCATAGTGCAGGTCCACGCAGTCCCGCGGGTCCGCTCCCGGCCGCGGTGCCGGCGTGTCCACGATCGGATAGACATCGATGCCGGCATCGGCCAGCGTGTTCCAGTATCCGGCTATGCCCGCAACTCCAGGACGGTGGCCGGTAGCCGTGTCCTCGAAGACCGAGGAGGAGAAGTAGGACGTGATGACCGCATCCACATCGCCCCGGTCGACCAGCCGCTGAAGGGTCTGCGCGTTGGGTTCGGTGCAGACGGATTTGCCCTCGGCCTCGAGCACCCGCCGCTCCGGCGTGAACGGGCACGAGTTGTGGATGTAGGTGACCAGGTTCCAGCCACGCTCCTGGGCCAGGACTTCCAGCGCGGGCGCCCACTGCCCCGCATGGGAGTCTCCCACCAGCGCAACGGTGGGTCCGCCGTCGTTCTTGCGGTAGTCGTATTCGCACTCCGGGGTCTCGGCGTCGCGCTGCTGCGCCACGCAGTCGCCGAAGTCGAACTCGTCCTCCACCGCCTTGTTCGGATCCGGCACGATGGCTTCGTTTGCGCCGGCGAAGCTCTTGTCGGCGCCGGGGTCCATCGCCTTCGCACCGAATTGCGACGGCGGGGCGTCCAGCAATTGCTGCGTCTGCACCGCGCGCTCGGCCACCAGCTGCTCGCGCTGCTGCCCGGGGGCCAGCGCCAGCGTCCCGATCAGGCCCATGGCCACAACGCCGGCGCCGATGGGACGCCACGGATGCGCCGACAACCAGCCGGCCTTGCGGACCGGGGTCTCGATAAAGTAGTAGCTCGCCGCCGCCAGCCCCAGCGAGGCGGCCAGCAGGAGCAGGCTCTCCCACGGGCCCGGCGGCCGGTCCGCGAGGGTGCGGTAGTACACCACCAGCGGCCAGTGCCAGAGGTAGAGGGAGTAGGAAACGTTTCCCAGCCACTGCACGGGCCTGCGGTCAATGACGGTGTGCAGCGACGCTGCGCCCGTGGTGCGGCCGGCGGCGATGACGGCCATGGTCCCGAGCACGGGCAGCAGCGCGGCAGCACCGGGGAAGGGGGTGGCGCCGCTGAAGGCCACGGCAGCGGTAAGAATGGCGGCCGCTCCGGCCAGCGCCAGGACCTTGCGGGTGCGCAGCCAGCGGTCTGTGTAGGTCAAGGTCGCCGCGAGCAGCCCGCCGAGGGCGAGCTCCCAGATCCGGGTGGGGGTGATGAAGTACGCGGCCGGATTGCCCGTGGCCGTAAACCAGATACTGAAGACCAGCGACGCCGCCGCCACCACGGCGAAGACCGGCACCACGGCAGGCAGTTGTCGCCCGTGTTTTCCGCGCCAGCGCCGGCCGAGCGCCACGGCAAGCAGCATCAGCAGCGGCCAGAACAGGTAGAACTGTTCCTCCACGGCCAGCGACCAAAAGTGCTGCAGCGGCGTGGCGCTGTTGCCGGCGGCCATGTAGTCGGTGGAGTCGGCGGCGAGCACCCAGTTCTGCGTGTAGAACGTGGAGGCCAGCGCCTGCGAACCGATCCTGCCCCACTGGGTCGCCGGGCTCAGCAGGAAGGTGGCCAGGCAGACCGCTGCGATGGTCACCAGGGCCGCGGGCAGGATGCGCCGGGCCCGCGCCGCCCAGAATGCGGACAGCGAGAGTCTGCCCGTCCGCCGGACCTCGCGCAGCATGTGCCCGGTGATCAGGAACCCGGAGATGACGAAGAAGACATCGACGCCGACAAATCCGCCGGGCAGCCAGCCGGGCTGCAGGTGGTAGATCACCACGAGGAGCACGGCAAGGGCGCGCAAGGCCTGGACTTCGGGCAGGAATTTGCGCCGCTGCGGCTTGGCAGCGGGCTGCTCTCCCCCGGGTTCGGCGGCTTGTCTGGTCGATTCAGGCATAGACAGCCAATATAACAAAAAGATAACAGGCAGGAGCCTGGCGCGGTCCGGATCGCCGGCGGAAAGGCATTGGATTCCGCCGCCGGCAGAAAACCGCCGGTAAAAAAAACCGGCGGCAGAAAGTTAGTGCTGAGCGCGCAGGGCGTCGGTGATCTTGGCGGAGACTGCCTGGAGTTTGGGCAGCGCCTCGAAGACGGCCTGGTCCAGGTCCGTGCCGTCGGCCAGCGAGGCCTGCATGGACATGTTCAGCGCGGCGACCACCGTGCCGTCCGGCTGGAGGATCGGGACGGCCACGGAACGCAGGCCGTTTTCGAGTTCCTGGTCCACCAGCGCCCAGCCCTGGGCGCGGACTTTGTCCAGTTCGGTGCGGAGCCTCTCGGGGTCGCTGATGGTCCGCGGGGTGAGTGGCTTGAGCTCTGCCCGGGACAGGTACTCGTCCAGCTGGTCAGCCGGCAGCCCGGCGAGCAGCACCCGTCCCATCGACGTGGCGTAGGCCGGGAACCGGGTGCCCACCGTAATGCCCACAGTCATGATCCGCCGGGTGTGGATGCGCGCGATGTAGACGATGTCATCGCCGTCGAGAATCGAAGCCGAGGTGGATTCGTGCAGTTCCTCGGAGAGCTCTTCGAGCAGCGGCTGCACCAGTTGGGGAAGGGACTGCCCGGCCAGGTAGGAGTATCCGAGCTGCAGCACCAGGGCCGTCAGCTCGAACACCCGCCCGTCCGTCCGCACGTACCCCAGGTCAACCAGGGTGTGCAGGAAACGGCGGGCCGTGGCGCGGGTCAGTCCCGTTCGTTTGGAGACCTCGCTGAGGGTCATGCTGATGTGATCGGCGTCGAAGGCACGGATCACGGCAAGGCCGCGGGCGAGCGACTGGACGAACTGGTCGCCCGGCAGTTTGGTCTCGGTCATCATTCCCTACTGCGCGGTGCGCAGGTCAGTTGCGGTTATTCAGCCGGAAGCAGTTTCACTTCCATCTTGGCCTGCAGTTCCTCGATGGTGGTTCCGAAGGTTTCGCGCACGCGGACGCCGTCCTTCGTAATCAGGAATACAGCCTCATTAGTGTATATCCGGGTCACGCAGTTCACGCCCGTCACCGGGTAGGTGCATTCCGGAACCAGCTTGGACTGGCCGTCCTTGGTGAACAGGGACATCATCACGTAGACGTCCTTCGCACCCGTGGCCAGGTCCATGGCCCCGCCCACGGCCGGAATGGCGTCCGGGGCGCCAGTGTGCCAGTTGGCCAGGTCGCCGGTGGCGGAGACCTGGAAGGCCCCGAGCACACAGACATCCAGGTGGCCGCCGCGCATGATGGCGAACGAGTCAGCGTGGTGGAAGTAGGACGCCCCGGGCAGTTCCGTGACCGGAATCTTGCCCGCGTTGATCAGGTCTTCATCGATCTCGTCACCCTGGGCTACCGGACCCATGCCCAGCATGCCATTCTCGGTGTGCAGGGTGATGTCCTGCTCCGGGGTCAGGTAGTTCGAAACCAGCGTCGGCTGGCCGATGCCCAGGTTCACAAAGGATCCGGGCTTGATGTCCTTGGCTACAAGTTGGGCCAGCTCGTCGCGGCCGATTTTCTCGCTCACTTGCTTACCTTCTGTTCTGCCGCGGCGGTTGCAGGCGCCGCAATCTTGACGACGGTGTCCACGTAGATGCCCGGGGTGACAACCACCTCGGGATCCAGCTGCCCGGTTTCCACGATCTCGGAAACCTGCACAATGGACTTCTTGGCGGCTGCTGCCATTATCGGGCCGAAGTTCCGGGCGGTCTTGCGGTAGACCAGGTTGCCTGTCTTGTCCGACTTCAGGGCCTTGATCAGCGCGAAGTCGGCGTGGATCGGCGTCTCGTAGACGTAGCCCCGCCCGTCGATCTCGCGGGTTTCCTTGCCCTCGGCGAGCATGGTGCCGTAGCCGGTGGGTGTGAAGAAACCGCCGATGCCGGCCCCGGCGGCACGGATGCGCTCGGCCAGGTTGCCCTGCGGCACCAGTTCCAGTTCGATCTCGCCGGCCCGGTAGGCGGCGTCAAAGTGCCAGGAGTCGGACTGCCGCGGGAAGGAGCAGATGATCTTCTTGACCCGGCGTTCCTTGATCAGCAGCGCCAGGCCGGCGTCGGCCTGGCCCGCGTTGTTGTTGACCACGGTCAGGTCCTTCGCGCCGCATTCGAGCAGCGCGTCGATCAGCTCCATCGGCTGGCCGGCGTTGCCGAAGCCGCCGATCAGCACGGTGGCGCCGTCATGAACGCCCGCCACCGCTTCCTGGGCTGTTTGTGCAATGTTGAGCATGCTCAAGCCTCTCTTGATTACTTACTTGGCGTTGACGTTTTCAAGCACGACGGCGAGGCCCTGGCCCACGCCGATGCAGATTGCGGCCACGCCCCAGCGCTGGCCGCTGGCCTGCAGGCGGCGGGCCAGGGTGCCGAGAATGCGGATGCCGGAGGCGCCGAGTGGGTGGCCGATGGCCACGGCGCCGCCCCAGGCATTGACGATCGCCGGGTCGATGTCCCAGGCGTCGATGCACGCCAGCGACTGCGCGGCGAAGGCCTCATTGAGTTCGACGGCGGCAACGTCGCCCCAGCTGATGCCGGCGCGCTTGAGGGCCTGGTTGGCGGCCTCGACCGGCGCGAACCCGAAGAACTGCGGCTCCAGGGCGGCGGCGCCGCGGCCGGCGATGCGGGCCAGCGGTTCCATGCCGAGCACCTCGGCGCCGGCTTCGCTGCCCAGCAGGGCCGCGGAGGCGCCGTCGTTAAGCGGTGAGGCGTTGCCGGCGGTCACGGTGCCGCCCTCGGGGCCGTCGCCGACCGGGCGGAACACGGTCTTCAGGCCGGTCAGGACGTCCGATGTACTGGTGGGGCGGATGCTCTCGTCCCGTGTGAGGTCGGTGCCGGGGACGGTGACCACGAGGTTCCCGTACTTGCCCTCGTTCCAGGCGGCGTCGGCCAGCCTGTGCGAGGCGGCGGCGAACTCGTCCTGGCGTTCGCGGCTGATGCCGTGGCGTTCGCGCAACTGCTCGGTGGCCTCGCCCAGCGAGACGGTCCACTCCTTGGGCATGTTCTTGTTCACCAGGCGCCAGCCGAGCGTGGTGGAAGCCAGCGTCATGTCGCCGGCCGGGTAAGGCTTGGCGGTCTTGGGCAGCACCCAGGGGGCGCGGCTCATGGACTCGACGCCGCCGATGAGCGTGACGTCGGCTTCACCGGCATTGATCTGGCGGGAGGCGATGATGGCTGCGTCCAGGCTGGAGCCGCAGAGGCGGTTCACCGTGGTGCCCGGGATGGAGGTGGGCAGGCCCGCCAGCAGGGTGGCCATGCGGGCCACGTTGCGGTTTTCTTCGCCGGCACCGTTGGCGTTGCCGAAGATGACTTCGTCAATGCGCTCCGGGTCCAGGCCGGGCGCCCGCGCTACGGAGGCCTTGACTACCTCGGCGGCCAGATCGTCAGGCCTGACGCCTGCCAATCCACCGCCGAATTTACCGAAGGGAGTGCGGATAGCGTCATAGAGGTACGCCTGGTTCACTACGGGCTCCTTAGACCGCGGCCCTTCACTCGGGGCGCGGATTCAGTCCCGGCCCCGGCCGCGCAGCCTTGCTCAGGATGTGCGGCCGGGCCGGATGAGGTGCTGAAAAAGTTCTCGCCTCTGTCCGCCGGCTGACCACCGGAATGGTGTTCGCTTCACGAACAGATGTACGTGATATGAACTATAGCTACTTCGCGTGATCCTCGTCAAGGGTGGCGAACACGCCTTGGGCCACCTTGAAGGCGACATTGGCAGCGGGAACACCGCAGTAAATGGCGGACTGGAGGATGACTTCCTTGATCTCGTCCCGGGTCATGCCGTTGGTCAGCGCGGCCCGCACATGCATGGCCAACTCCTCCCAGTAGCCGTTGGCGATCATGGCGGTCAGCGTGATGGCGCTGCGGGTGGTCCGCGGCAGCCCTTCGCGGGTCCAGATGGTCCCCCAGGCGTAGCGCGTGATCAGTTCCTGGAACTCCTGTGTGAATTCGTCGATCGAGCTGTTGGCCCGGTCCACGTGCGCATCGCCGAGCACTTCGCGGCGTACCTTCATGCCGCCGTCGTACACGTCCTGCTGGGTCTGGGCCGGATCGAATGTCGGGGTTGTTTCGCTCACCGGTGGTGCTCCTTGTTGGCTTGGTGGTGGTAGTTCTCTTCAGGTGGCTTGGCTTTGGTGCTAGCCGGCGAGGAAGAATTCGCGCAGCAGCTTGGCCGTTTCCTCCGGCGCCTCCAGCGGCGCCTGGTGGGCTGCCGAATCGACGACGGCGGCGCGTCCGTTGCGTACGCCGGCCGCCGTGGCTTCGGCGAAGGGCGGCGGGCAGACCTCGTCCTGGCCGCCGGCAATCGCCAGCACCGGGGTGGAGATTTCGCCGAGCTGCCCGCGCACGTCGAAGCCGGCCAGCGCCTCGCAGCAGTGCGCGTAGGCAAAGCGGTCCGCGTCCTGCAGGGTGTGCAGCAGGCGGGTGCTGGCCTCCGCGTTCTTCTCGATGAAGCCCGGGGCGAACCAGCGCTGCGCCGATCCGGTCACCATGGTCGGCGTCCCGGACGCCCGGACGGTCTCCGCGCGGTCCAGCCAGGACTGCGGTTCGCCGATCTTGGCGCCCGAGCAGATGACGCCGATGCCGGCGAAGAACTCCGGGTAGTCCAGGCCGAGCTGCAGCCCCAGGGCGCCGCCCAGCGAGACGCCGGCGTAATAGATCTTCTGGTCCGCGGCGATGTCGCCGGCCGCGCGCAGCTTCTCCACCGCATTGACGACGCCGGAGGCGAGCTCGGCCACGGTGAAGGTTTCGGTGGAGGCGGGGCTGGCACCGTGGCCGGGCAGGTCCACGCCGACTACCTGGAAGTCATCCAGGAACGGCACGGCGTCGATCCACAGGGCTTTGGTGCCCGTGCCCAGGCCGGCGCCGGCGATCAGGACCGGCTTGCCGCGGCCCTCGGACAGCAGCGTGGGGGTGATCTGGGGAATGGTCATGCTTGGCTCCAATCTGAAAAATGTTCAATGATCCGGGTGATCAGTTCGTCGCTTTGGCCCAGGTAGGCGGCCGGGTCCAGCAGCGCCTGCAGATCCGCATCCGGCAGCTTGTCCTCCGGCACGGCACCGCGCAGCAGCTGCACGAACGGTGTTCCGCCGGAGAGGGACTCGTTGACCAGCGCCTGTACCTTGGGCTTGCCTGATCCGGGCACGCCCTCGTCCAGCAGCGGGGCGACGGTGGCCATGATCTTCTCGCTGACGACCAGCGGACCGGTGATGGCCAGGTTGTCCTGCATCCGGTCCGCGTGCACCACCAGGCCGTCCGCGAGTTCGGCCAGCTTGGCGGCCGCTCCCCCGGCCAGGCGCAGCAGCTGGCGCAGGGCCTGCCACTCCACATGCCAGGAACCATCCGGCCGTTCGTCGATGGCTCCCGCCGCGGCGGCCTGGACCTGGGCCAGGTGGCCCGGTGCGGCCAGGGCTGCACTGCGGATCAGGACGGAGAGCACCGGGTTCTGCTTCTGTGGCATGGCCGAGGAAACCCCGCGCCCTTCCGCCCGAGGTTCGGAGAGTTCGCCGAATTCGGGGCGGCTGAGCAGCAGCACGTCGTTGGCCACTTTGCCCGAAGCGGCGAGCACATCGGCCAGGGCTGCGGCCAGCGCGGTGACCGGCAGCCGGTTGGTCTGCCACGGCGCCACCGGATCGGCCAGCCCCAGACGTTCGGCGAGCTGCGCCGCCAAAGCCAGCGCCCCGCCGTCGTTGTTTGCGGTTTTGTTTTGGGGACCTTTGGCGGCCACGGAGGTCAGCGCCGCCATGGTTCCGGCAGCGCCGCCCCACTGCAGCGGCAGCCTGCCGGCCACCTCGGACAGCTGCACACCGGCCTGTCCGATGCCGGAGAGCCAGTTCGCGGCCTTGAGCCCGAATGTGCTCGGCAGCGAGTGCTGCGTCAGTGTGCGGGCCACCGTGACCGTGCCGCGGTGCGTATCGGCCAGCCGCGCCAGCGCCGAAGCGGCGGCCTTCAGGTCCGCGAGAATCACGTCGAGGGTGCGGTTGGCCATCAGCAGCAGGGCGCTGTCCAGGATGTCCTGGCTGGTGGCGCCCTTGTGGATCGCCGCCGCGGCCGCAGGCGAGGACTCCTTCACCCGTGCGCGCAGGTCGCCGAGCAGCGGGATGACGGGGTTGCCGCCGCCCTGGGCGCGTTCGGCCAGCGACGCCGCATCGTATTGCTCGGCGGTGCAGGCCGCTTCGACCGCGTGGATGAGTCCGGCGTCGATATAGCCCGCATCGGCGAGGACGCGGACCCACTCGAGTTCGACGTCGAGCATGGCCTGGATGAATTGGTAATCGCTGGTTAAACGGGATGCTGCTGTCCCGGCCGTAGCCGGGGACAGCAGCCCGAAATCAGCGTTATCCGCTGGATTCATGTGTAGTTATGCTCCCGGGTAGCTCAGGAAGACCGTCTCGTTTTCACCCTGCAGGCGGATGTCGAAATACAGGTCTCCGTTGGCCTCACGCGTGGCGATCAGGGTCTTGCGGCGCTCCTCCGGCAGCGAAGAAAGCAGCGGATCCTTGGCCAATGCCTCGGTGTCTTCGGGCAGGTAGATGCGGGTGTGCAGCTTGTTCAGCAGGCCGCGGGCGAAAACCACCAGCGAGATGAACGGGGCTTTGCCCTCCTGGGTGGCGCCCGGGTTGACCGTGGTGAAGGTGTAGTGGCCTTCATTGTCCACCGCCACGCGGCCGAAGCCGGTGAAGGTGTGGTCATCGCGTACCAGCGAGCCGGTCTCGCGGGAAATGACACCGCTTTCGTCGGCCTGCCAGATTTCCAGCAGGGCGTCCGGGATGGGTGCGCCCTGGCCGTCGTAGACCACGCCGTGCAGCCGGATGGAGCCGGGGTGCGCGCGGTGGACCAACTGGCTGTCCTTCTCGTACGGCAGCGCATAACCGTAGAACGGGCCGATGGTCTGGCCGGGGGTTGCTACAAGCTGTGTGGAGTTCTGCGTCATTACTCTGCGTCCTCGTCTTCCATCCAGGTGCGGTTGCTGCCGGAGAGCACAATGTCCCAGGTGTAGCCGGTGGCCCACTCGTGGCTGGTGACATTGTGGTCGTAGGTGGCGACCAGGCGGTCGCGGGCCTTCTGGTCCGTGATGGACTGGTAGATCGGGTCCAGGGAGAAGAGCGGATCGCCCGGGAAGTACATCTGCGTGATCATGCGCTGGGTGAAGTCGGTGCCGAACAGCGAGAAGTGGATGTGCGCCGGGCGCCACGCGTTGTGGTGGTTCTTCCACGGGTACGGCGCCGGCTTGATGGTGGTGAACTCGTACGAGCCGTCGTCGCCGGTCAGGCAGCGGCCGACGCCGGTGAAGTTCGGATCGATCGGGGCCGGATGCTGGTCGCGCTTGTGGATGTAGCGGCCGGCGGCGTTGGCCTGCCAGATTTCCACCAGCTGGTTGCGGACCGGCCGGCCGGCGCCGTCGAGCACCTTGCCGCGGACCACAATGCGCTCACCGAGGGGCTCGCCGTTGTGCTGGATGGTCAGGTCCGCCTCCAGCGCGTGCACGTCGCGGTGGCCGAAGGCGGGCGACCACAGTTCGATGGTCTCCGGATCCGCGTGGTGCAGGTCCTTCGTGGGGTGGCGCAGCACGGAGCTGCGGTACGGGGCGAAGTCGATCCGCGGCTGCGTTTCCTCCGGCTTCCCCTCAACCTTGCCCTGCTGGTACTCATCGTGGATCTTATTGATCTGGTTGGTGATGAAGTCCTGGCTGTCAGCGGCTGCGTCGGAATCAATCACGGCGCTGTCATTTTCGATCACGTGGCTCTCGTCAAACGTCTCGTCGGTATTTGCTGTCATGGTCGCGCTCCTCTCTTAAGGTGCTTGTGGGTGGTGATTAGCTGTGCGGCCAGCCCGTGTAGGACTCGGCAAGGTACTGCTGCCCGTAGCGCGAACTGGTCACGGTCTCCAGCTCCCCGAGCGCGCGCTTGAGCGAGAACGGATCCGCGTTCGGCGAGGTGTGCAGCATGGAGGTCATCCAGTAGGAGAAGTTCTGCGCCTTCCAGACACGCTTGAGCGCCAGGTCCGAGTACCCCTGCAGCAGCGCGTCATCCTTGGTGGAGTAGAAGGAGTCGATCGCCTCGAAGAGGACCTTCACATCGGCCAGCGCGAGGTTCAGGCCCTTGGCACCCGTCGGCGGAACGGTATGGCCGGCGTCGCCGACCAGGAACATGCGTCCGTGGCTCAGCGGTTCGCGGACGAAGGAGCGGAAGCCCAGCACCGTCTTGTCGAAGATCGGGCCGGTCTTCAGCTGGAACCCGTCCGGTCCGTCCACGCGCTTCTGCAGCTCGGTCCAGATCCGGTCATCGCTCCACTGGTTGACGTCCTCGTCCGGGCTGCACTGGAAGTACATGCGCTGGACGGTCTCGCTCCGCTGGGAGATCAGCGCGAAGCCGTGCGGGGAGTTGGCGTAGATCAGTTCCGGGGCGCTCTTCGGTGCTTCGGTGAGGATGCCGAACCAGGCGAAAGGGTATTCGGTCTTGTAGTCCTGGGTGCCGGGAACGGCGCGGCGGCAGAAGCTGCGGGAGCCGTCTGCGCCCACGAGGATGTCGCAGTGGACCTCGAACGTGGCACCGTCCTTGTCGGAGAAACGGAACTTCGGGGTCTCGGTTTCCAGGTCAAACACCTCGGTGACCTCGGATTCATAACGTACGTCGCCGCCGTCGCGCTTTCGCGCCGCCGCCAGATCGACGAAAACTTCGTTCTGCGCGTAGAGGGTGACGGTGGCGTCAACCAGATCGCGGAAGTCCAGCGGGTGCGATTCGCCGTTGAACCGCAGGTCGATGCCGGCATGCTCGTCGCCCTCGGTCAGCACGCGGCCGTCCACGCCGGTATCGGTGAGGAGCTTGACCGAGCCTGCCTCAAGAATGCCTGCGCGATGGGTGTGGGTGATCGTGTCGTGGTCGCGGGATTCAACCACAATGTTCTCGACGCCGCTCTTCGCCAGCAGGTGCGAGAGCAGCAGGCCGGCCGGGCCGCCGCCGACAATCCCGACCTGGGTCTTGATGATCTGAGCATTGGCAGCCATAGAGAATCTCCTCGAGGAATGTGGGGCACGTCTTGAACCAGTGTGACTGCGGCGACAGCGTTCCCGCGCCCCTGTTCGCATTGAATGAGAATTACGACGGGCCGTTAGTCCGGCAGTTCCCCCACCGCGCGGGCGATGCCACGGGCACCGGCCATCAGCACGGGAACGATCGCGGTCAGGTTTTCCAGGCCGAGCGGCAGCACCACGCCGATCGCGGCGATGGCCTGCCCGTGCTTGCCCAGGACGGGAACAGCCAGGCCGGTAGTGTCGGTGTCCACCCTGCCGTCGAAGGCGGCATAACCCCGCTTGCGGATGTCCGCCAGATGCCGGCGGAAGTCGAAGGAAACCGCGTCCACCACGGCGACCGCTTCGGGGTGCCGGGCGAGGTAGGACTCCTGCATATGGTTGGGCGCATAGGCCAGCAGCACCATGCCCATCGCCGTGCGGTGTACCGGCATCCGGCCGGCGATCTTGGCCTGGTTGACCACCGATCCCCTGCTCGAGAGCCGCTCGATGATCAGTACTTCATCGTCTTTGAGGACGGCCAGCTGGGTGTGCTGGCGGACCACGGACTGGATGTCCTCCATAAAAGGCATGGCCGCCTGGCGCAGGTCGACCGCCGGCGAGCTGCGGTTGGCCAGCTCCCACAGGCGCAGGCCGAGCCGAACCTCCCCGGACGGCTCCCGGCTCAGCAGTTCATGACGGGCCATTTCGTCCACCAGCCGGTAGGTGGTGGCCAGCGGCACCTCGGCACGCCGCGACAGCGTGGCCACGCTCATGGAGGACCGGGTGGCATCGAAAGCGCTGAGGATGCGAACAAACCGCTCCAGCATGGAGTCACCCGAACGCGAATTGGCCATGGCAACAGGTTCTCACAACAGCCGGTTCCCGCGGGAACGCCTGCCGGTTTGCCGGTTCTGGTGCAAGGGACGATCTCGGAGCCACGGAACGATCTCGCGTTCAAGGGCCATGGCCTGGGAGGCCCCTGGCCCCAAAACCTGGAAGCGGCTCCGCGGTTAAGCGCAGAACACCCCTTGCGCCCGTTTCCGGGTACAAGGGGTGTTCTGTTGCTACGTGCCTAGAGGGCCCCAAGGTGGCGGCATTGCCGGCACGCCCGGGTCCGGTTCCTAGCGGTAGTCGTTCCCCATGTCGTAGTCATCCAGCGGGATGGCGTGGAACTCGGGGGTCAGACCGCCGTCGACACCGGGGTAATCGAAGTCGCTGAACGCGCTCGGGCCGGTGAACAGGTTGGCCTTTGCTTCCTCAGTCGGTTCAACAGTGACGTTGTTGTAGCGGTCCAGGCCGGTACCGGCCGGGATCAGCTTACCGATGATGACGTTCTCCTTCAGACCCAGCAGCGGATCCGACTTGCCTTCCATGGCCGCCTGCGTCAGGACGCGGGTGGTCTCTTGGAAGGAAGCCGCGGACAGCCACGACTCGGTCGCCAGAGAGGCCTTGGTGATACCCATGAGCTCGTCACGGCCGTTGGCCGGGGTCTTGCCCTCGGATACCGCCTTGCGGTTCTCCTTCTGGAAGCGGCTGCGCTCTGCCAGTTCGCCCGGCAGCAGATCCGTTTCACCGGATTCGATGACGGTCACGCGGCGGAGCATCTGGCGGACGATAACCTCGACGTGCTTGTCGTGGATACCAACACCCTGGCTGCGGTACACCAGCTGGACCTCGTCTACCAGGAACTTCTGTGCCTGGCGCGGGCCGAGGATACGCAGAACCTGCTTCGGGTCGATGGCACCGACCACCAGCTGCTGGCCGACCTCGACGTGCTGGCCGTCTTCGACCAGCAGACGCGCACGGCGCAGCACCGGGTAGGCGATTTCCTCGGAGCCGTCATCCGGAGTGACGATGAGGCGCATCTGGCGCTCCCCGTCCTCGATGGTGACACGGCCGGCAACCTCGGAGATCGGAGCAACACCCTTGGGGGTACGTGCCTCGAAGAGCTCCTGGATACGCGGCAGACCCTGGGTGATATCGCCTGCGGAGGCAACACCACCGGTGTGGAAGGTACGCATGGTCAGCTGGGTACCGGGCTCACCGATGGACTGTGCCGCGATGATGCCGACGGCCTCGCCGATGTCCACGGTCTTGCCCGTGGCCAGGGAGCGGCCGTAGCACAGTGCACAGGTACCGACGGCGGACTCACAGGTGAGTACGGAGCGGACCTTGATGTCGGTGATGCCGGCCTCGAACAGCTCGCGGATGAGCACGTCGCCCACGTCGGAACCGCCCGCAGCCAGTACCTTGCCGTCGGCGTCAACGACGTCGGTGGCGAGGGTACGTGCGTAAGCCGAGTTCTCCACGTCCTCATGCAGGTGCAGCTCGCCATTGGCGTCCGCTACTGCAATCGGGGTGTTCAGTCCGCGCTCGGTACCGCAGTCCTCTTCGCGGACGATGACGTCCTGGGACACGTCCACCAGACGACGGGTCAGGTAACCCGAGTTGGCGGTACGCAGAGCGGTATCGGCAAGACCCTTACGGGCACCGTGGGTGGCGATGAAGTATTCCAGAACCGACAGGCCCTCGCGGTAGGAGGACTTGATCGGACGCGGGATGATTTCACCCTTCGGGTTAGCCACCAGACCACGGATACCGGCAATCTGGCGGACCTGCAGCCAGTTACCACGTGCACCCGAAGACACCATGCGGTTGATGGTGTTCTCCTTGGTCATGTTCTTGCGCATCGCGTCGGCAACCTCGTTGGTGGCCTTGTTCCAGATGTCGATCAGTTCCTGGCGGCGCTCGTCATCCGCAATCAGGCCCTTGCCGTACTGGGACTCAACCTTGGCAGCCTGCGCTTCGTAGCCCTCCATAATGGCGGGCTTCTCGGCCGGTGCCTCGATGTCCGAGATAGCCACGGTCACACCGGAGCGGGTAGCCCAGTAGAAACCGGCATCCTTCAGGTTGTCCAGCGTTGACGCCGTAACAACCTTCGGGTAGCGCTCGGCCAGATCGTTGACGATCGTGGAGAGCTGGCCCTTGTCCGCAACCTTCTCTACCCAGGGGTAGTCATCGGGCAGCGTCTGGTTGAAGATGACCTGGCCCAGCGATGTCTCGAGGAGCACCGGCTGGCCTTCTTCCCAACCTTCCGGAGCCGGCTGGTCGGGACTGGGCACATACCCGGTGGAGATCCGGATCTTGACCACGGAGTTCAGGTGCAGTTCCCCGGCGTCGAACGCCATGATGGCTTCGGCCGGCGAGGTGAACACGCGGCCTTCGCCTGCGGAACCTTCTCGCTTGGTCGTCAGGTGGTGCAGACCGATGATCATATCCTGCGAGGGCAGGGTGACCGGACGGCCGTCCGACGGCTTCAGGATGTTGTTCGAGGACAGCATCAGGATGCGGGCTTCAGCCTGCGCTTCGGGGCTCAGCGGCAGGTGGACTGCCATCTGGTCGCCGTCGAAGTCGGCGTTGAACGCGCCACAAACCAGCGGGTGCAGCTGGAGAGCCTTACCTTCAACGAGCTGCGGCTCGAAGGCCTGGATGCCCAGGCGGTGCAGGGTTGGTGCACGGTTCAGCAGGACGGGGTGCTCGGTGATGATCTCTTCGAGCACGTCCCAAACCTGCGGACGGTAACGCTCCACCATGCGCTTGGCGCTCTTGATGTTCTGTGCGTGGTTGAGGTCAACCAGGCGCTTCATCACGAACGGCTTGAAGAGCTCCAGCGCCATCTGCTTGGGCAGACCACACTGGTGCAGCTTCAGCTGCGGGCCGACAACAATGACCGAACGGCCGGAGTAGTCAACGCGCTTACCCAGCAGGTTCTGACGGAAACGTCCCTGCTTGCCCTTGAGCATGTCGGACAGCGACTTCAGCGGACGGTTGCCCGGTCCGGTGACCGGACGGCCGCGGCGGCCGTTGTCGAACAGCGAGTCAACAGCTTCCTGAAGCATGCGCTTTTCGTTGTTCACGATGATCTCGGGGGCACCGAGATCCAGCAGGCGCTTCAGGCGGTTGTTGCGGTTGATCACGCGGCGGTACAGGTCGTTCAGGTCCGAGGTAGCGAAACGGCCACCGTCTAGCTGGACCATCGGGCGCAGTTCCGGCGGGATCACCGGGACGGCGTCCAACACCATGCCCAGCGGGCTGTTAGTGGTGGTCAGGAACGCGTTGACAACCTTCAGGCGCTTCAGGGCACGCGTCTTGCGCTGGCCCTTGCCGTTCTTGATGGTGTCGCGCAGGGACTCTGCCTCGGCAACCATGTCGAAGGTTTCCAGGCGCTTCTTGATCGACTCGGCACCCATGGAGCCCTCGAAGTACAGACCGTAGCGGTCACGCAGTTCGCGGTACAGGCCCTCGTCACCTTCGAGGTCGGCGACCTTGAGGTTCTTGAAGCGGTCCCAGACCTGCTCGAGGCGCTCGATGTCGGCATCCGCGCGCTTGCGGACGTTGGCCATCTGGCGGTCGGCGGAGTCGCGGGCCTTCTTCTTCTCGGGTGCTTTGGCGCCTTCGCCCTCGAGACGGGCAAGCTCGTCTTCCAGGTCGCGGGCGATCGCGGCGATGTCCGAGTCGCGGGTGTCGGAGAGCTGCTTCTTCTCCAGGTCGTGTTCGGCCTGCAGGTTCGGCAGTTCTTCGTGGCGGCGCTCTTCGTCCACGCTGGTGATCATGTAGGCGGCGAAGTAGATGACCTTTTCGAGGTCCTTCGGTGCCAGGTCAAGGAGGTAGCCCAGACGGGAGGGCACGCCCTTGAAGTACCAGATGTGCGTGACAGGTGCGGCCAGTTCGATGTGGCCCATGCGCTCACGGCGGACCTTGGCGCGGGTGACCTCAACGCCACAACGCTCGCAGATGATGCCCTTGAAGCGCACGCGCTTGTACTTACCGCAGTAGCATTCCCAGTCCCGGGACGGGCCGAAGATCTTCTCGCAGAAGAGTCCGTCCTTCTCGGGCTTGAGAGTGCGGTAGTTGATGGTTTCCGGCTTCTTGACCTCGCCGTAAGACCAGTCGCGGATTTCTTCCGCGGTGGCAAGGCCAATTCGCATGAGGCCGAAGGAGGATTCGCTGGACATATGGTCCCTGTTCTCTCTTGTTCTCTAAATCTGAATGTCTTGTGTCGGGTACGGAAAGAGGTACGACGGCGGCAGCCGGCACGGGTTCCGAAGGTTCCGTGCCAGCCCGCTCATCTAGACCTCTTCGACGGAGCTGGGCTCTGCACGGGACAGATCGATACCCAGTTCCTCCGCGGCCCGGAAGACTTCTTCATCCGAGTCACGCATTTCAATCGTGGTGCCGTCGGTGGAAAGGACTTCCACGTTCAGGCACAGCGACTGCATTTCCTTGATCAAGACCTTGAAGGACTCCGGAACACCCGGTTCGGGGATGTTCTCGCCCTTGACAATGGCTTCGTAGACCTTGACGCGGCCGTGGATGTCATCGGACTTGATGGTCAGGAGTTCCTGCAGGGTGTACGCGGCACCGTAGGCTTCCAGGGCCCACACTTCCATCTCACCGAAGCGCTGGCCACCGAACTGGGCCTTACCACCCAGCGGCTGCTGGGTGATCATGGAGTACGGACCGGTGGAGCGTGCGTGGATCTTGTCGTCGACAAGGTGGTGCAGCTTCAGGATGTACATGTAGCCCACGGAGATCGGGTCCGGGAACGGCTCACCGGAGCGGCCGTCAAACAGACGCGCCTTGCCGGAGGAACCGATCAGGCGTTCGCCGTCGCGGGTCACGTTGGTCGAGTCCAGCAGGCCGGTGATCTCATGCTCGGAAGCACCGTCGAACACCGGGGTGGCAACGGTGGTGGAACCACTCTCGCGGGGCAGGTTCGGCAGGTTCTTGACCCAATCCGGATCCCCTTCGATGGTCCAGCCCTGCTTGGCGGCCCAGCCGAGGTGGATTTCCAGTACCTGGCCGACGTTCATACGGCCCGGAACACCCAGCGGGTTCAGGACGATGTCGACCGGAGTGCCGTCTTCCATGAACGGCATGTCCTCGATCGGCAGGATCTTGGAGATGACGCCCTTGTTGCCGTGGCGGCCGGCGAGCTTGTCGCCGTCGGTGATCTTACGCTTCTGTGCCACGTAGACGCGGACCAGCTGGTTCACGCCCGGGGGCAGTTCGTCGTCGTTGTCGCGCTCGAAGATGCGTACGCCGATGACCGTACCGGACTCGCCGTGCGGAACCTTCAGCGAGGTGTCGCGGACTTCGCGCGACTTCTCACCGAAGATGGCGCGCAGCAGGCGCTCTTCGGGGGTCAGCTCGGTTTCACCCTTCGGGGTCACACGGCCAACCAGGATGTCTCCTGCTTCGACCTCGGCACCGATGTGGATGATGCCGCGCTCGTCCAGCTGGGAGAGGACCTCTTCGCTCACGTTGGGGATATCGCGGGTGATTTCCTCGGCACCAAGCTTGGTGTCGCGGGCGTCAACCTCGTGCTCCTCGATGTGGATGGAGGTCAGCACGTCGTCGGAGACGATGCGCTGGCTCAGGATGATCGCATCCTCGTAGTTGTGGCCTTCCCAGGACATGAACGCAACGAGCAGGTTCTTGCCCAGAGCCAGTTCGCCCTGGTCCGTGGAGGGACCGTCGGCGATGATGCTCTTGACCTCAACCCGCTGGCCTTCAGCAACCAGCACGCGCTGGTTGTAGGCGTTGCCCTGGTTGGAGCGCGCGAACTTCATGATCGGGTAGTGCGTTTCGGTGCCGTCGTCGTTCAAGGTGGTGACCATGTCAGCCGAAACCTCGGTGACCACACCAGCCTTGGCGGCAACCACGGAGTCACCGGCGTCAACAGCGGCGTAGCGCTCCATGCCGGTACCGACCAGCGGAGCTTCCGAACGCAGCAGCGGCACAGCCTGGCGCTGCATGTTCGCACCCATGAGGGCGCGGTTGGCGTCGTCGTGCTCGAGGAACGGGATCAGGGCGGTTGCCACGGACACCATCTGGCGCGGGGAAACGTCCATGTAGTCGATCTCGGTCGGCTCGGTCAGGATCGGCTCGCCACCGCCACCGCGTTCGCGGCAGAGGACCAGCTCTTCGGAGAAGCGGTTGTCCTCGTCCAGCGGCGCGTTGGCCTGGGCGATCACGGCCTCGATCTCGTCATCCGCGGTCAGGTAGTCGATCTGGTCGGTGACCAGGCCGTCCACGACCTTGCGGTACGGGGTCTCGATGAAGCCGAAGGCGTTGATGCGGCCGTAGGAAGCCAGCGAACCGATCAGGCCGATGTTCGGGCCTTCAGGGGTTTCGATGGGGCACATACGTCCGTAGTGCGACGGGTGAACGTCACGGACTTCCATGCCTGCACGGTCACGGGACAGACCACCCGGGCCCAGTGCGGACAGACGACGCTTGTGCGTCAGGCCGGCCAGCGGGTTGTTCTGGTCCATGAACTGGGACAGCTGGGAGGTTCCGAAGAACTCCTTGATGGCTGCCACAACGGGACGGATGTTGATCAGGGTCTGCGGAGTGATGGCCTCCACGTCCTGGGTGGTCATCCGCTCGCGGACGACACGCTCCATACGGGAAAGACCGGTGCGGACCTGGTTCTCGATCAGTTCGCCGACGGCGCGGATGCGGCGGTTGCCGAAGTGGTCGATGTCGTCGACCTCGACGCGGATCTCGTGGTCCTCGCCGTCGCGCTTGCCCGAGATGGACTTCTCGCCGGCGTGCAGGGCTACGAGGAACTTGATCATGGCGACAATGTCGTCATTGTTCAGAACCGACGCGTCCGGATCATCCAGCGGCTTGTCGATGCCCAGCTTGCGGTTGATCTTGTAGCGGCCAACCTTGGCCAGATCGTAGCGCTTCGGGTTGAAGTAGAGGTTGTCCAGCAGGGACTGGGCAGCTTCCACCGTGGGCGGCTCGCCTGGACGGAGCTTGCGGTAGATATCCAGGAGTGCGTCTTCCTGGGTCTCGGTTGTGTCCTTCTCCAGCGTGGCACGGATGGAGTCGTACTCGCCGAAGGTCTCCAGGATCTGGCCTTCGGTCCAGCCGAGGGCCTTCAGCAGGACGGTGACGGACTGCTTGCGCTTGCGGTCGAGGCGTACGCCGACCTGGTCGCGCTTGTCGATCTCCAGCTCGAACCAGGCACCGCGCGACGGGATGATCTTGGCGGTGAAGATGTCCTTGTCACTGGTCTTGTCGGCGGAACGCTCGAAGTAAGCGCCCGGGGAACGGACCAGCTGGGAGACGACAACACGCTCGGTGCCGTTGATGACGAAGGTACCCTTGTCGGTCATCAGCGGGAAGTCGCCCATGAACACGGTCTGCTGCTTGATTTCGCCCGTGTTGTTGTTCATGAACTCCGCCTTGACGTACAGCGGAGCGGAATAGGTGGCGTCGCGGTCCTTGCACTCCGCCATCGTGTACTTCGGATCAGCGAACTCCGGCTCGGAGAAGCTCAGGGACATGGTGCCCTGGAAGTCCTCGATCGGGGAGATCTCTTCGAAGATGTCCGCCAGACCCGATGTGGTGGCCATGCCCTTCTGGCCTTCGGCCAGCGCCTGCTGAAGGCGGGTCTTCCAGCGCTCGTTGCCGACCAGCCAATCGAAGCTGTGGGTCTGCAGGGCGAGAAGATTGGGAACGTCCAGAGGTTCGTGAATCTTAGCGAATGAGATCCTGCGGGTGGCGCCATCGTTCGATGAAGCGTCAAGCAGGCTGTTAGCGGTGTCAGTATTAGAGGTGCTCGAGGCGACCAAGAGAGGGATCCTTCCACAGACCTTCAGGCTTGTACGCGCTTCCGCACTACCGGCATCATGAGATGCCAAGCACAACCAGACCGGATCCGCTATATGATCCAGGCCCGCCCGGATTCCTGTTAAATACAGGAAGGCGTGGCAAAGCCCACCGCTATATGAAGGCTGAAGGTTAAGAGGGAAGACGCAGATTTATACTCTACGCCACGTCCCCTAAATTGTCCAGCAGGCAGAGTATCCCCTGGCCTGTCTGCGCCGGTGAACTGCCTCCGGCGTGTCGGGCCGCGGAAGCCGAATCGTAATCTCCGGCCCCGGCCCTGCTCCCCTGCCAACGGAGCGCATTGTCTTCCGCGCGGCTCCCCTGCAGCAGCTTCCCTGCTTATCCTGCGGCGGCCATCCTGCGGAACATCTGCGGCTGTTGCCGCGTTCCACTGATTGGAAGCTTATCGAACTCCCGCGCCAGCTAACTGTAGCCTGTCGGGAACAGCTATTTCAAGGATGAAAGCGAGCACAGGACAGTGTCAGGTAATAGAAACGACGTGGTAATTCTCGGCGGCGCACGCACTCCGCAGGGCCGGCTCAACGGACAGCTGGCGGCTTTCAGCGCCGTAGAGCTCGGCAGCAAGGCCATCGCAGCGGCCCTCGAGCGCTCCGGCGTACCGGCGGAGAACGTCGACTCGGTCATCATGGGACAGGTCATCCAGGCCGGCGCCGGGCAGAATCCGGCCCGGCAGAGCGCCATCGGAGCCGGCATCGGCTGGGACGTTCCCACCGTGACCATCAACAAGGTGTGCCTCTCCGGCCTGGCGGCGATCACCGATGCGGCCCGCTTGATCCGCGCCGGCGAGGCAGAGGTAGTCGTTGCCGGCGGCCAGGAATCCATGACCAACGGACCGCATGTCCTTCCCGGTTCCCGGCAGGGCTGGACCTACGGCAACATCAACGTCGTCGACTCGGTGGCCCATGACGGACTGACCGATGCTTTCGACCACGAGTCCATGGGTGCCTCAACGGAACGGCGGAATACCGAACTAGCCATCGACCGCACCGCCCAGGACGAGGTCGCCGCGGCATCGCACCAGCGCGCCGCCGCTGCCACCGAGTCCGGTGTGTTCGATGCGGAGATCGTCCCGGTCGCGGTCCCCCAGCGCAAAGGCGATGACCTGGTGCTGACCAAAGACGAAGGTATCCGCCCGCAGACCACGGTGGAATCGCTGGCGCCGCTGAGGCCGGCCTTTGACAAGGACGGCACCATCACGGCAGGCAACTCGTCACCGCTTTCCGACGGCGCAGCCGCCGTCGTCCTGGCGACCCGCGGTTATGCCGAAGACAACGGACTTCAGTGGCTCGCCGTCGTCGGCAAACCGGGCCAGGTGGCCGGACCGGACACCTCCCTGCATTCGCAGCCGTCCAACGCCATTGCCCAGGCTTTGAAGCGCGCCGGCTGGAGCACCTCGGACCTTGACTTCATCGAAATCAACGAGGCCTTCGGTTCCGTTGCCGTGCAGTCGCTGAAGGACCTGGATTACCCGCTGGAGAAGTGCAATCTCCATGGTGGCGCCATCGCACTGGGGCACCCGATCGGAGCCTCAGGTGCGCGGCTGGCGCTGCATGCGGCCCATGAGCTCAAGCGCCGCAAGCAGGGCAAGGCTGCCGTTTCGCTGTGCGGCGGCGGAGGCCAGGGCGAGGCGCTGCTGCTGTACCGCGACGAGGAGTAGCCAGTGGCTGACATTGCTGCCGGCAAGGACAGGTTCCTGGCTAACGCGGGAGACCGCGGGCTAGACGTGGAATTGATCGCCCGTCCGGCGGCTCGGAGCCTGGTGGAGGCGGCGCAGCTGCTCGGGATCGCACCGGCTGACATCGTCAAGTCCCTCGTGGTAAAGCACAAGGACGGCACGTTCCTGTTCGCGCTGATTCCCGGGGACCGGCAGATCTCCTGGCCGAAGCTGCGCGCCTTGCTCGGAGTGAACAAGCTGTCCATGCCTGCTGCAGACGTCGCCTTCGAGGCCACCGGCTATCAGCGCGGTACCATCACGCCGCTGGGCAGCACCACGGCCTGGCCGGTCTATGCCGATTCCGCGATCGCCGGCCGGCGCATCTCCATGGGCGCCGGGGAGCACGGCTATTCGGCTTTTGTGGATTCGGATGCCCTGATCAAGGCACTGGACGCTACCGTCGCGGATATCAGCGACCCGGAATAGCACCTCGGCATTCCGCCAGAGCCGACAAAAGAGCCCCGCACCTGAGTGCGGGGCTCTTTTGGGTGTTGCGAAAAGCTTACTTGACCGTGACGGTGGCGCCGGCAGCTTCGAGAGCTTCCTTGGCCTTCTCGGCAGCTTCCTTGGTTGCACCTTCGAGAACAGCCTTCGGAGCGCTGTCGACAACGTCCTTGGCTTCCTTCAGACCCAGGGAGGTCAGGGCGCGAACTTCCTTGATCACTGCGATCTTCTTGTCGCCAGCAGCTTCGAGGATAACGTCGAATTCGGTCTGCTCTTCAGCAGCCTCAGCGGCGCCACCGGCAGCGGGGCCGGCAACGGCAACGGCAGCAGCCGTGACGTCGAAGGTCTCTTCGAAGAGCTTCACGAAGTCGGAGAGCTCGATGATGGACAGTTCCTTGAAAGCTTCAATGAGCTCTTCGTTGGTGAGCTTCGCCATGGTTGGCGTCCTTCCTATAGGTGGTGTTCAGCGCATTGGCCGCGCACCAAGAGTTGTGGATTGGGAAGAGAGTCTTACTTCTCTTCGGCAGCAGCCTCGGCCGGAGCCTCGGTTGCCTCGGCAGCGGGAGCTTCTTCAGCAGCGGGTGCTTCTGCGGCCGGAGCTTCGGCAGCAGCAGTGTCTGCCGCACCGCCGTTCTCCTCCTGCTTGACGCGCAGTGCCTCGACAGTGCGGGCCAGGGCAGCCATCGGGGCCTTGAGGACGCCGGCAACGCGTGCCAGCTGGAACTCACGGGACTCGAGTGCGGCCAGCGCTGCAACACCGGGTGCGTCCAGGGCTTTGCCCTCGAAGAAACCGGTCTTGATGACGAGCTGCGGGTTGGACTTTGCGAAATCCGTCAGGGACTTTGCGGCTGCAACAGCGTCACCCTTGATGAAGGCGATAGCAGTGGGTCCGGAGAGCTGGTCATCGAATGCATCGATGCCGGCTTCCTTGGCTGCAATGCCAGTCAGGGTGTTCTTGACGACGGAGAACTTGGTCTCCTGGCCGAGAGAAACACGCAGCTCCTTGAGCTGTGCAACGGTAAGCCCGCGGTATTCGGTTAGGACTGCAGCGTTGGATTCCTTGAAATCAGTGGTGATCTCTTCAACTGCTGCCACCTTGTTTGGCGTTGCCATAACCCTCCTTCCGGGGAATAGTGCCGGTGGTTCGGGTCGCACGCATAAAAAACGCCCCGGGCAGATGCACGGGGCTTGGCCTTCACACTACCGGCGGGACCGGAAATGGAGGATTGCTTCGTTCACCTGCGCAGGCCGTCCCAGGCATGGGACTTTCGGTTGAATTCTTAGGGGAAATCAACGACCGACGGTCTTTGGTAGTTCAAGCTTACGCGAAGGGATGACCACGGCCAAATCGGCCGTACTATCGTTCCGGTCAGCCACCGGCGCCCAGCCTTTTCTGCCATGCAGCTTCATACCCGGCGGGGGCAAAACCCAGGGCAACGTTGATGGCGAGCATGTGCTCGTTCTCGGCCGCGTTCCAGGTCAGCATGCGCTGCCCCTCAGGCCAGAGCGTCCCGACCCGCAGCAGGTTATGCGCCTTCATGAGCATGCCAAGACTGTGGCCGCGGTGGGCACGCAGGACCAAAGTGTCCTCCTGGTAAACGACGTCCGGCTTCTCCGGGTAGTAATCCAAAAAAGTATGTCCGGCCAGTTCCCCACTAGGGTCATGCAGGGCGGCGACGACGAGGGAATGGCCGCCTTTACGCCGAAGTTCTTCTTCGCCTTGGCGGACCCTCGCGCGATCCCAGGCCTCCTCCTCATAATCGATCTCACCCAACGGCATGTCCGTGCTCATTCTCTGGCGCAGCAAGGCATATTGGTCGACGAATTCCTCCGGGCAAGTGTCCCCCCAAACCACCAACCGGTAACCGGCAGCCTTCGCAGCCGCCCGCGACTCCAGGAACTCGACCTTGGCAACGTCCGGTGGCAGCCCAAGTACACTGAAGCGGTCCACCTGCTCCAACTCATATCCATGGGACTGCGCGAAGCGGACGGCCGCCGAATTGCCCGGCAGGGATCCTGCACCGGTCTTCGGCCGCAGGACGTCCGCGGCATCCGGGTCAAAGCCTGCCGGGTGCTCACTATATGACTGCAGCACACTTCTGCCGTGGTCTCGGGCCGAGATTTCAGCTGTCCGCAGCAGCTCGCCTGCGATCCCCTGCCTGCGGAAGCCGGGATGGACCATGACGTGGACGTAGGCGCTGTGCACGTTGTCCTGTTTCGTCATTTCCAAGACGGCACGGCCAACGTGCCTGTCCCCGTCCTTGGCCGCCCACAGCAACGACTGCTCGTAATCATTGGAACGGGCGCCCTCCAGCCGCACGGCAGGGCTGACCCACAGGTCGTTATTGCCCCACAGCAAACCGGTCACCAGATTGGCCAGCTCGGAGGAAGCAACGAAATCCTCTGCATCCCCGGTCTCCAATGAGACCGGAATGCGGATGGGCTGTACGGTGATCGACGTCGTCGACATGGCGTCCCTCGCTAGAGTGATTGACCTTCCCCAATCAGATTACCCGCTCCATCAATTCGATGCCAGCGGGATCCGGCCTTTCCGACAAAGCCTTTCCCAGGCATCCCTCAACGGACCTACGATGCAGTATGGAGCTCTTGAGCGGACGCGCTGGCAAACGAGCGGTGGCATACATCGGTCGCGGCATGCTGGCAGGAATGGCCGGAACGGCGGTCATGACAGCCTTCCAGAGGCTGGTGGAAATGCCGATCACCGGCCGCCCGGAGAGTTATGCGCCCGCAGAGCTCGCGGAGAAGTTCCTGCCGGTGGAGGTTGAGTCGATCCGCGGACGGAAACTGCTGAACTACAGTACGCATTTCGCCATCGGAGCCATGTGGGGAGCAGCCTATGGCATCGCCGCGGCACTGGGGCTGCACGGCCAGAAGGCCATCAATATCGTCTTCGCCGTCGTGTACGGGGGTGAGTTGCTTGGCGGATCGCTGTCCGGTTTCTCCCGGCCGTCCGAATGGAGCGCACAGGACTGGACCGTGGACGTCGTGGACATCTATGTCCAGGCCCAGGCGACGGGGCTCGTCTTTGACCGCCTGCTGGGACCCAAGGCCTAGCCGGCTGCCGACAACCGCGGCCGGGCCAGGGCCGGGCCAGGGCCAGTGCCGCTTAGGTCGGTGCCGCTTAGGTCGGTGCCGCTTAGGTCGGTGCCGCTTAAAAACAGAACGGCCGCAGCGTGATGCTGGGCCGTTCTGTTATGGAAAATCCGGAAGGATTGCTTCCTTAGGCTTCGGTGGAAACCTTGGTGACGTTCGGGTCCATGGAGATGCCCGGGCCGAAGGTCGTTGCCACGGTGGCCTTCGAGATGTAGCGGCCCTTGGAAGCGGACGGCTTCAGGCGAAGGACCTCTTCCAGTGCGGCTGCGTAGTTCTCCACCAGCTTGTTGGTGTCGAAGGACACCTTGCCGATGATGAAGTGAAGGTTGGCGTGCTTGTCGACACGGAAGTCGATCTTGCCACCCTTGATGTCGTTGACAGCCTTGGCTACGTCCGGGGTCACGGTGCCGGTCTTCGGGTTCGGCATCAGGTTACGCGGGCCGAGGACCTTACCGAGGCGTCCAACCTTGCCCATCAGGTCCGGGGTTGCCACGGCGGCGTCGAAGTCGGTCCAGCCGCCCTGGATCTTTTCGATCAGGTCATCGGAACCAACGAAGTCGGCGCCGGCCGCGATTGCGGCTTCAGCCTTGTCACCCGTTGCGAAAACGAGGACGCGGGCGGTCTTACCGGTGCCGTGCGGCAGGTTGACCGTACCGCGGACCATCTGGTCGGCCTTACGGGGGTCGACGCTGAGGCGCAGTGCAACCTCAACGGTGGCGTCGAACTTGGAAGGATTGCTTTCCTTCGCCAGGGTGATTGCCTCGACCGGGGCGTACTGCTTGTCCGCCTCGATCTTGGCTACAGCTGCCTCATATGCTTTGCTGCGCTTTGCCATCTGCTTTTTCTCCTTGTGCAGTTGTGGTCTGCGGACCGCGCCCGGCCCTGCCACTACGACGGCGTTGCCACCTTGGAAAGGTGACGTTTTCGGCGCCGTCGTTCTTTAGTTTTGTCTTGTTTGCTTTCCGGCCTGGGAAAACCTGCAGCCGTTCAGCGGTAACGCCTAGGGGAATTAGCCCTCGACGGTGATACCCATGGAGCGGGCGGTGCCGGCGATGATCTTGGCAGCAGCCTGGATGTCGTTGGCGTTGAGGTCATCCATCTTGGTGGAAGCGATCTCTTCAACCTGAGCCTGGGTCAGCTTGGCTACCTTGGTGGTGTGCGGGGTTGCGGAACCCTTCTGCACGCCAGCAGCCTTCTTGATCAGTTCTGCAGCCGGCGGGGTCTTGGTGATGAAGGTGAAGGAACGGTCTTCGTAAACCGTGATTTCAACCGGGATCACATTTCCGCGCTGGGCTTCCGTAGCGGCGTTGTACGCCTTGCAGAATTCCATGATGTTGACACCGTGCTGACCAAGTGCCGGACCAATCGGCGGTGCCGGGTTGGCGGCGCCTGCCTGGATCTGCAGCTTGATGAGGCCGGTGACCTTTTTCTTCGGGGCCATATCGGGTCCTTCTCTAATTTACGTACCGCAGACACAGGAGCGTGCCGGCGGTGGTTTGGCCGCCATGGCGTGGCGGCCGCCCGCGCAGGTCCGGCTAAAGCGGGCCGGGCTGCGCGAAGTCTTTACTACTGGATCTTGGTGACCTGGTTGAACGAGAGCGTAACCGGGGTCTCGCGCTCGAAGATGGTCACCAGTACCACCAGCTGCTGGGATTCCGGCTTGATCTCGGAGATCGTCGCAGGCAGGGTCTCGAACGGACCGTCGTTGACCGTGACCGATTCGCCGACCTCGAAGTCCACCGTGATCGGGGCCGAGGGCTGTGCGGCCTTGGAGGGCTTGCCACCCTCGGTCTTGCCCGCGGTGACGGTGTGCTCCAGCATGGAGAACACTTCGTTCAGGCTTAGCGGAACCGGGTTGTGGGCGTTGCCGACAAAGCCGGTCACACCGGGAGTGTGACGCACGGCGCCCCACGAAGCATCCGTCAGTTCCATGCGGACCAGCACGTAGCCGGGGATGCGCACGCGGTTGACGATCTTACGCGTGGTGTTCTTGATTTCCACGACCTCTTCCATGGGGACCTGGATCTCGAAGATGTAGTCCTCCATGTTCAGGGTCTGGATACGGGTCTCCAGATTGACCTTCACACGGTTTTCGTAGCCGGCGTACGAGTGGATGACGTACCAGTCACCCTCCTGGCGGCGCAGCTTTGCACGGAATGCCTCGACCGGATCCTCTTCAGGGGCTGCGGCGGGCTCCACTGCGGAAGCTTCTTCTGCGTCGGCGTCGGCCGGCTCTTCGCCTTCGGCAAGCTCTTCGCCTTCGGCCGGTGCGGTTTCAACGGTTGCTTCGTCGGCCGGTTCCGCTTCCTCGGAAACTTCCCCGGAAACGTCGGAAGCCGGTGCCTGATCGGCACCGGTCTCAGTAGCCTGATCCTCGGCTTCCAGATCAGCGGTTTCCTCGGTGGTCTGCGACTCGAGTTCCTGCTCGGACACTTAGCTTCCTGCTTTCTTCTTCAGCTCTGTTGATTCAATGGCGCCTGACGCTCAGGCCCGGCGCGTTGCCGTCTCCGGTGCACACGGCAGAATCCTGAGCAAAGACGCTACCGTTCGGGCGCTCCGTCACCGAAGATGTAGAGCGAGCCCTGGCCGAAAGCCAGATCCAAAACTGTCACGATCAGCATCATGATGACCACGAAGGCAATCACCACGAGGGTGTAATTCAGCAGTTCCTTGCGGGTGGGTGTGACCACCTTTTTCAGCTCACCGATTACCTGGCGGACAAAAAGGACGATCTTGCCGAAGAATCCGCGCTTGTCGGACTTCCTGCCTGAGGGGCGTCCCTTGGAGCTGTTGGCAGCCGTTTCGGTCAACCTGTGCCTCACTCATCTAGTCCGGTACACGGCCCGCCGGCGGAGGCCGGCAACGCCGCTAGCTTCATACGTTGGATTGCTGAACTGCTGCTTCCCGTCCAAGACGGTTATGCGCAGGGCAGACAGGACTCGAACCTGCAACCTGCGGTTTTGGAGACCGCTGCGCTACCAATTGCGCCACTACCCTATGCGTTGAAACCAAGAGGCGAGCGTCCGGAATACGGGCGCAAACCATCATGGCGTTTTTCAACACCGAGGTCTAAGTCTACGTCAGGGAAACCCTCACGTCGAACCAGCCCTCATGCCGCCTTCACCAAGCGACTCTCCATTATGCAACATTTCCGGCGTCGTTATTAAACCGAACGGCTCGCGGGGCATTCATCTGGACGCTTTTGCCGGCCCGAGGCAGGACAGGCCGCGGGGCAAGCCCCTAAACTGGGCCATGGACCATTTGTTCTGACGCCTCAAAGACGGGAAATCCATGCCTGCCAACGCGCGCATCTCACAGCGCATAGCCTCCATCGCCGAATCCGCCACCCTGGCTGTTGACGCAAAAGCCAAGGCACTGAAGGCAGCCGGGCGTCCGGTCATTGGCTTCGGCGCGGGCGAGCCCGACTTCCCCACCCCGGACTACGTTGTCGAGGCCGCTGTGAAGGCCGCCCGCGAGCCGCGGTTCCACCGCTACTCCCCCGCCGGCGGGCTTCCGGAGCTGAAGCAGGCTATCGCCGAGAAGACGATGCGGGACTCGGGCTACCAGATCGATGCCGCCCAGGTGCTGGTCACCAACGGCGGCAAGCAGGCCGTCTACGAATCCTTCGCCACGCTGCTGGATCCGGGGGACGAGGTTCTGGTGCCGACTCCGTACTGGACCACCTACCCGGAAGCCATCCGGCTGGCCGGCGGTGTCCCTGTGGAGATTTTCGCCGGCCCCGAACAGGGCTACCTGGTGAACATCGACCAGCTTGAAGCAGCGGTGACCAAGAACACCAAAGTCCTGCTGTTTGTTTCGCCGTCCAACCCCACGGGTGCTGTGTACTCGCCGGAGCAGGTTGCGGAAATTGGCCGGTGGGCCGCGTCCAAGGGCCTGTGGGTCATTACCGACGAAATCTACGAACACCTCACGTACGACGGCGTGCCGTTCACTTCCATTGCCACGGCAGCTCCGGAACTCGGAGACAAGGTGGTCATCCTCAACGGTGTGGCCAAGACCTATGCCATGACCGGCTGGCGGGTGGGCTGGATGATCGGCCCGAAGGATGTCATCAAGGCCGCCACCAACATGCAGTCCCACGCCACCTCCAATGTCGCAAACGTTTCGCAGATGGCTGCGCTGGCCGCCGTCTCCGGGCCGCTGACGGCTGTGGACGAGATGAAGGTCGCCTTCGACCGCCGCCGTAAGGCCATGGTTGACGGGCTCAACGCCATCGAAGGCATCGAATGCCCGACGCCGAAGGGTGCCTTCTACGCGTATGCGGATGTCCGCGGGCTGCTGGGCAAGGAGATCGACGGCGTCCGCCCGTCAACCTCGGCCGAACTGGCTTCGCTGGTGCTGGACAAGGTGGAGGTCGCCATCGTTCCCGGTGAAGCCTTCGGTCCGTCCGGCTTCGTGCGCCTCTCCTACGCGCTCGGCGACGAGGACCTGGCCACCGGCATCGGCCGCCTGCAGGACTTCCTGGGTACCGCCAAGTAAACCAATCCAGCACCGCTATTCGGGTGCCGGCCTCCTTGCGGGGCCGGCATCCCGTCTTTATAACCGTGTTCAGAGAATCCGGCGGTCCACTGCCCAGCGGGTCAGCTCGTGGCGGGAGGACAGCTGGAGTTTGCGCAGCACAGCCGACACATGTGTTTCCACGGTCTTGATGGAGATGAACAGTTCCTTGGCCACCTCCTTGTAGCTGTAGCCGCGGGCGATCAGCCGCATGACCTCCAGCTCGCGGGCCGAGAGCTTGTCCAGCTCGTCGTCAACGGAAGCAACAGCGGCGGTACCGAAGGCATCCAGCACGAATCCGGCCAGTCTTGGAGAGAAGGCTGCATCTCCCCCGGCCACCCGGACCACCGCGTCCGAAATCTCCGCTCCGGAAATGGTCTTCGTGACATAGCCGCGCGCACCGGCCCGGATGACGGTCACAACGTCCTCGGCGGAGTCCGAAACACTCAGTGCCAGGAACCGGGTAGTGGCCAGCAGATCCGCACAGCCGGCGACGACTTCGGCACCTCCGCCGCCGCGGCCGCCAGGCAGATGCACATCCAGAAGAACGACGGCGGGCCTCACCTCGTGGATGACGGCAATGGCTTCGTCCACGGTTGCAGCCTCCGCTGCGACGTCGATCCTGGAATCCAGGTCCGCCTTCAGTCCCGACCTGAAGATGGCGTGGTCATCGACCACGACGATGCGGATGGGGTCGGTCATGGGTGGTTTCCTTCCTCAGGATGCTTCAGGCTCAAATGTACTTCGGTGCCGTTTCCGGTGTTGCGGATACGGGCCTCGCCGCCATGGCGTTCCATCCTGCGGATCAGTGATTCCCGGACGCCCAGCCGGTCGGCGGGCACATCGGCGAGCTCGAACCCCGGCCCGCGGTCGCGGACGAAGACGTCCGTGCTGCCGGACGTCTTTTCCAGGTAGACGGAGATGCTGCCGCCGGCGTGCTTGGCCGCGTTCTGCACAGCTTCCCGGGTGGCGTGGATCAGGGCTTCGTGCTGTTCCGTCATCGGTGCATCGCCCACCGCCACCACGTCGATCGGATGTCCGTACGCGTCCTCGATTTCCGCCGCGACGGCTTTGATCCGGTCCACCAGATTGCCTTCTTCCTTGCGCCGGTCCCGGTACAGCCATTCGCGCAGTTCACGTTCCTGGGCACGGGCCAGCCGCGTGACGTCCTGTTCGGAGGCAGCCCGGTTCTGGATCAGGGCCAGCGTCTGCAGCACCGAATCGTGCAGGTGCGCCGCAATTTCGGCCCGTTCCGTCTCCCGGATCCGGCCGGACCGTTCGGTTTCGAGATCAGTCCAGTACTTGACGACCCACGGAGCCAGGACCAGCCCGACGCCGGCCAGGACGGCCAACGTGGCCAGCAGCGTCGGCCACATTACGTCCCAGCTGATGGAACCGGAGATCAGGATGAAAATCCCGGCCACCACGAAAACGAGTCCCGCAATGAGCCGTACTACGCCCTGCGCGCCGGTGGCCCCGGCGCGGTCCATGATGCCGTTGCGCCTGGAGTTATCCAGCTGCATCCAGGCCAGCACGGCCCCTGTGACGATGGCGAGCATCGGCAGCCAGGTTTCCCACGGTACGTTGAAGCCTGCCAACTGGGCGACGAAGGCTCCGCCGGCCAGGACCAGCGCTGCACCGACCGCGATTTCCCAGCCGCCGCGCTGCATGAGTTCGGCCGTGCGGGTCCTGCCACTCGGGTCAGCGGCAGCCGCCCCGGCGGCAGCCTGATTGCCGGCCGGGCGTTGCGCAGGCGGCACGCCGGTTCCCGGCTGGGGGCCAGGCGGCATTGGAATCCCCGCTGGTCTCGGTCCGCCGAAGTTGCGGGCGAAGTTTCCGGCGATGTTGCGCGGGTTGAAGGCCGCGTTGTCGGCTCTGGCAGCCTCGTCCGCCGTCGGAACCAAAAGCCACAGCCAGGCATAGAGCAACAGCCCGGCCCCGCTGGCCAGGGTGAGTACGGCCATCGAAATCCTGACCGCCTTGACCGAAAGCCCCAGATGGGCGGCCAGCCCGGAGCAGACGCCCGCAATGATGCGGTCGGCGGGACGGACAAGAGGTGCGTACATGCCTTAATCCAAGCACGCCCGGCGGCGGGTCTGAACCAATCCGCGGGGATCTCAGGGCTTCTCAGCTAGCGGTCAGGGAAGCTTCAGGGTAGCCCCCCATAGAACCAACCGCCGCGGCTTGGAATGATCGAACTATGACCTCACACCCCTCTGAACCATCCCGGCCAGAAGGCTCCACGGACCGTCCCGGCGACGAGGGCGCCCGCGGCATGGAATCGCCGGCGCCTCCCGCCTACACGCCCCCGCAGCCGTCCGGCAGCAACAGCTTCTTCGCCTGGTTCCGCAGTCTGGGCACTCCCCGCGGACAGGACCGCTGGGTCGGTGGCGTGGCCTCCGGCATCGCCCACCGGATCGGGCTCGATCCGATTCTGGTCCGCGGCATCTTCGTGCTGCTGTTCATCTTTGGCGGCATCGGCGTCCTGTTGTACGGCCTCGCCTGGGCACTGCTGCCGGAGACGGACGGCAGAATCCACGCCGAAGAAGCCGGCCGCGGCCGCTGGACCTCGGGCATGACCGGAGCGCTGATCGTCACCGTCCTCGGGCTGTTCGCCTGGCCCTTCGGCTTCTTCTCCGAGGGCTGGGACTTCGGCGGCTTCCTCTGGGCGGTGATCTGGCTAGGCGCCATGGTCTATTTCATCTACTGGCTCGCTACCCGTAACCGCAGTACACCGCCGCCGGCTTACGGCCCGTACGGACCTGCGCCGCAGGGCTTCGCCGCCCCGGCCGCTCCCGGAGCTCCGGTTCCGCCTGCTTATAGCCCGGCCGCCGGTTCAGCCTATGACCAGCCCAGTGACGGCGCGACGGGACGGGAGCAGGATCCGACCGCCGCGCTGGGTCCGGTTGGCATGCCGCACCCCACCGCCGGCGATCCCTACACCATGGGATCCCGGCCGGCAACGGAACAGCCGTGGTCCGGTTACACACCCCGGCCGGTTCGTCCTCCGGTCCCGCCGAAACCGCGGCGGCGCGGTCCCTCCGGTGCCGATATCGCCCTCACGCTGGGAGCAGCGCTGCTGGCGGGCGGCATCCTGCTGGCCCTGAACCAGCTGGGCTACCTCTCCCTGGCCGGCGCCTGGCTGCCGGTAGCCACAGCGGCCGCGCTGTTGTGCATCGGCCTGGCCATCGTGGTTCTGGGCATCCGCGGCCGTACCTCGGGCGTCCTCGGGTTCCTGACTGCCGTCGGCGTCGTTCTCTCGCTGGTCTTTACGGCCGGTGTGCAGTGGCAGACCGCCAACTATGCGCTCGGTACGAACTCCACCTGGACTCCCGAATCGGGGGCAAAGGCCAGCGAGGGCTACAGCGTTGTGGCCAGCAACGGAACCGTGGATCTGACCGATGTCACCGGCAGTACCTTCGGCGGTCCCGTGGTGGTACCGGTGAACGCGGCGGCCGCGTCCGTTACGGTGATTGTGCCCGAGGACGTTCCGGTAGAAGTCAAGGCCGCGATGGCGATGGGCAACGTCGAATACGAGGCGGACGGCCAAAGCCGGCAGACCGCGGGCATGTGGCAGCCGGGATCCTTCATCATCAACGACGACGGCTCCGGGCCGGGCATCATCCTGCAGATCAAGGGCGCAGCCAGCGATGTGAACATTGTTGAAGCGCAGGGAAGGGAAGGCTCGCAATGAGCACCGAATCCAACAACAGGGGCATCACCGGCCCGAGCACGGGAACCATTGTCTGGGGCCTGATCGCGATAGCAGTGGGCCTGCTGGTCCTGCTCAGCGTGCTCTGGGACATCAGCTTCGACGTCGGCCACGTCCTGATTGCCCTGCTGATCGGTTCCGGCATCGCCCTGGTGGCCGGGGGCATCTGGAGCGTGCTGCGCAACAAGGACAATTCGGCCGACGCCGACGCCGACCCCGGCGACAAGTGACAATCAGTCCCAAACACGAAAGCATTGAACCCATGGACACCCTTTACAAGACTCTCCGTTCCATCCCGGTCCGCCGCGGCCCCAACCGCTGGGTAGGCGGTGTCTGCGGCGGCATTGCCGAGAAGTTCGGCTGGGACGCCACCGTGGTCCGCATCGTTACCCTGTTGCTCTTCCTCTTTCCCGGCATTGGCGTCGCCGCCTATCTGGTGGCCTGGCTGCTGCTGCCCAAGTATGACGGCAGCATCGCCCTGGAGCGGTTGCTCCAGAGCAAGGGCACCCGCCGCCGCTGAGCGCAGTCATCGCCGGCTGCTGCCGCTGGCTTTCGCCGCCAGCTCCTGCCGCCCATACGGCCGAATGAAGGTCCCCGCGAGATCCGCCGCGGGGACCTTCTGCTGTTCCGGTGCGGCGATTTTTTGACCCTGCGGGAGGCGCATGCAGCGTCAGGGGTGCCCTCGCCGGTGGAGTTGCCTAGAATCGAAGGGAGCCCGACGGTGCGCTCCGGAGACGATCGGCAAATCCCGCGACGAAAGTTGGACCTGAGTGAAAATCGGCATCATGACCAGTGGCGGCGACTGCCCCGGCCTGAACGCGGTGATCCGTGGCGTCGTGCTCAAAGGCATCAAGTCCTATGACCACGAGTTTGTCGGCTTCCGCGATGGCTGGCGGGGTGTCATCGACGGGGACATTATCGAGCTGCCCCGCCAGCGCGTGCGCGGCATTTCCAAACAGGGCGGCACCATCTTGGGCACCTCCCGCACCAATCCCTACGACGGGCCCAACGGCGGTCCGGAGAACATCACCGCCACGCTGGACCGTCTCGGCGTGGACGCACTCATCGCCATCGGCGGCGAAGGGACCCTGGCTGGCGCGCGGGAACTGACGGACGCAGGCCTGCCGATTGTCGGAGTGCCGAAGACCATCGACAACGACCTTGACGCCACGGACTACTCGTTCGGTTTCGACACAGCTGTCCAGATCGCCACGGAGGCCATCGACCGGCTGCGCACCACCGGCGAATCGCACCACCGGTGCATGATCGCTGAGGTCATGGGCCGCCATGTCGGCTGGATTGCCCTGCACGCCGGTATGGCGTCCGGTGCCCATGCCATCCTCATCCCGGAGCAAAAGGTGACCACGGCCCAGGTCGCCGAGTGGGTCCGCGAGGCGCACGACCGCGGGCGCGCACCCTTGGTGGTGGTGGCCGAGGGTTGGGTTCCGGAAGGCGACGCCGAGCCTTGGGCCGAGCGCGGCACGGACGCTTCCGGCCGTCCCCGGCTGGGCGGCATCGGTGAACACCTCGCGCCGGAAATCGAGGCCCTGACCGGAATTGAAACCCGGGCCGCGACCTTGGGGCACATCCAGCGCGGCGGCGTACCCTCCGCCTACGACCGCGTCCTGGCCACCCGGCTCGGCATGGCCGCCGTCGACGCCGTCTCGGACAAGCGCTGGGGAACCATGGTCTCCCTGCACGGCACCGACGTCGTCGTTGTTCCGTTCGAAGAGGCGCTCGGAAACCTCAAAACCGTGCCCCAGCACCGTTACGACGAGGCCGCAGTTCTCTTTGGCTGAGCCCGTGGGGAACTGTGTAAATGTAGGGTGGCAAACATGAAACTGGACTCAGGCACCGCGGATATTGTGATGCTGGCCTGGGCACGCATGCTCGGCTTCGACGATTCCGCCTTCGCGTCGCCGTCGGGCCGGTTGACCCGGATAGACAACGACGCCGACACCCTCACCTTTGTTCGGCTGTTCGGCAGATCGGCGCTGGTCGGTCCGGAATGGGCCGTTGAGGCCGCGGCAGCCCATACCGACGCCGAGCTGGCCGAGTACCAGACGCTGCTCCAGCTGACCAAGGGCCACGGCGGCCACGGACTGGGCAAGTCCCAGCTGTACTTCGCGGACGACCTGCCGATGGTCCAGCCGGACGAGGAAGTCACGGTTTCCACCGCCGTTCAGGACGCCTCCCGGCTGGAGTCGCTGTGTCCGCCGGATGACATCCACGAGGTGGCACTCACCGCGATGGACAAGTCCTTTGTCCTGGTCAACGGAACAGAACCGATAGCCGGCGCCGGCTACAAGGAGCGGCAGCAGATCCTGGGCCATATCGGCGTGCTGACCGCGCCGAAATACCGCCAGCGCGGCATCGGAACGTTGATCGGGGCCATTGCCGGCCACGAGGCGCTCACGGCCGGACTCATCCCGCAATGGCGCTGCCACGAAACCAACGAGGCCTCACGGGCCACCGCGCTGGCACTGGGCTTCATCGAATCCGGCACGCAGACCTCTGCGCAGCTGCAGACAGGCGGCCCGGATTAAACCCCGGCCCCTGCCCGCGCGGCGGAGTCAACGGGTCAGCGCGGTCCGCCGCGAAGCAAGCCCTTGGGCCGGCCTACTACCGAGCCGGCGTCCGGAGCCACGATGACCTCCTGGGCGGCGTCGTACTGCGAGTCCTCATCGACCACCAGCAGCTGGGTCTCCGGGTCCACGGAGCGCTTAATGACGGCCAGCGCCACCGGGCCCATCTCGAAGTGCAGGGCCGCGGACGTTACTGTCCCGACTTTGCGCTCGCCCAGCCGGACTTCGCTGCCGGCGGCGGGGAGGGTGTGCTGCAAACCGTCCAGCTGCAGGAAGACGAGGCGGCGCGGCGGGTGGCCCAGGTTGTGCACCCGCGCGATGGTCTCCTGGCCCTTGTAACAGCCCTTGTCCATATGCACGGCAGTGCGCATCAGGTCCAGTTCGTGCGGGATGGTCTTTTCGTCGGTCTCGGTCCCGAAACGCGGGCGCCAAGCGGCAATGCGCAGCGCTTCCACTGCCAGTGAGCCTGCCAGTTCCTTGCCGTCCACCGCCGATTCGAGTTCCGCTGCGGGAACAAGGTATTCGAACCAGGTCCGTTCCCGGCCCGGGTGCTGCGGCTCTTCGATCCTGGTGTAGGCGAAGCCGCCAGCGCCGACCTCCGGCCACGGGTCCTGCCACACCAGCCGGTCCTCAAAGCCGGCAACAGCCTTCGCTGCCCCAAGGACCGCCCACTGCGACGAGACGTCCGCGATCTCCACGCGGAGCATGAACTTCATTTTGTTCAGCCACTCGGCCAGGCCCTCGGCTTCGAAGGCCTCCACAATGAGCCACGTTGTTTCGCCGTCGTCGATCACGCGGGTGTCGTATTCAATTCGGCCCTGGACAGTCAACAGCAGGGCTTCGCTGGACTCCCCCGGTTTCAGTCCCAGCAGCAGCTGGGAGGACAAGGTATTGAGCCAGCTCAATCGGTCAGGTCCGCTGACCGTTACGACACCGCGGTGGGACAAATCCGCCAGGGCCTCGCCGCGCGCGAGCAGCCGCTGCTCGCGCATCGGATCCCCGTAGTGGGCGGCAACGCCGGCATCGGGACCGGTAGCTTCGACGGCGCCGGGACGGGACAACAGAGGGCTTTGATAAGTCATACCAGCGTCAACGTCCTAACGGCTACGGTATTCCCGCGGCGTCGGCGCCGGCGGGAGGAGGATGGGTCAGGAGACCTTTTTGAGGATCGCGGAGGCGTGGGCTTCGAGCTCTTTGCCCTGGGCGGCGGCGACGTCCCAACGCCAGAACAGGTCCCCGTTGACCAGGCCGAAGATCCGGGTGGCGGCGTTGTATTCCTTGGACTGCGAGCCGCGCATGACCATGTCCGTGGCCAACTGGATCTGCGGACCCTTGATCTGGCCGTAGTACAGCTCGGAAATGCCGCCCGGGTGGACGATGGTGGCCGTGATATCAAAGCCGCCGTTGCCGTTGCGGAGTTCTTCGACCTCGTCCGCCGACTTCAACGCAGGGACAATATCGGCCGGGATCAGGCCCGGTCCGACGTCGGCGTCGTTGAGTTTGCGTTCCAAAGCCCAGAAGCCTGTTTCCACGGTCAGCGGACGCAGCTTGGTCCCGTCCTCGTCCATGAGCCAGCTTTCCGCGGTGTACTGCAGGAACGGCAAGCCGTTGTGCTTGAACGTGGCGGATTGGAAGAAATGTTCCGATCCCTCGTCACCGGCGCCAAGCCGCCCCGAGCCCTCCCAGGTACCCAGAAGCCAGGACAACGGAACGATTTCCGGTGTCAGGTCAGTAGGTATTTCCATGGCCATGGCTTGAAGGGGAAACCTTTACTTCTGGCCCTTGAACAGGCGCCAGACCACCAGGCCGGCGAACCAGGCCATGGACAGACCGGCAACAACGAGCAGGCTGATGAAGAAAATCTCAAGTGCTAGATGCGACATGCCTCCATACTAACCGGCGGCTGCCGGTGGTGCCGCCGCATTACGCACCGCGCCGTGTGACCTCGGTCAACCCGTTGATTCGGAGCGTGAATCAGCGAAGCAGCAGCTTTTCGAGGAAGTACACCAGCGCCCCGGAGGCCATAATCGGGGCGGACCCGATGGCGAGGATGGCCGGGATTTTGCGCGGCCCACCGTCCGCGAGGACCAGCCGGCGAAAACAGACAATGACGGTGCCTCCGAGCGCGCCCACCACCGCGGCCGGCAGGAGCGAGATACTCGAGCTCAGCGCGGCACCGAGCGGCGCCGCCAGCGTTGCGAGTACGACGCCGAGCGGCGCCACGAGCCGGTCGGGCCAGGGCAGCACACACACGCCGATGGCTACCAGCATGCTCACGCCGGTGATAAGCATCATGCCCGAGTTCGCGGAATTGGCGGCCAGCCGTTCGGCCGCCACCCAGCCCGCCCCGAGGGTCGCCAGGACCAGGCCCGTGCTCGCCCCGAAGGTGGATTCGAGCCGGTGGGGCTGTCCCGTCCCACGGACCAGCTGGATCAGGAAGACCGTCATCACCCCCAGCGCGACCACCACCACGGTCCAGGCCATCGACATGCCGGTGGGTGCCGCGGCGGCGAGCAGGACAGCGGCAATGCCGCCCAACGAGATGACCGTGGCCAGCGTCTTCTTGGCGGGCACGCCGAGCAGTTGCGGCCAGCCGACGCCAACGAGCAGGACTCCCACGCAGGCGACGACGACAACCGCCGTCTGCGACCAATAGGAGGCACCCACCAGGGCACACAACACTGCGGCTGAAGCGACCGCCACCATCCAGATTCTCACCCTTGTCATCCTGCCTTATCTCAAGAATCCGTGCGAGAACACGGTGACGCGGGCCACCGCGGCGTTATACTGGTGCGCAACCGTCCGGCAACTCCCACGGTCACAAGCAGGTATCTGCCGGGCGTTCGCCCGATGGTGTGCGCCAAAATGATCCCTGGAGGAAAATATGCCGCACATTCTGCTCTTGACCAACGCGCCGGGCCCTTCGGTTGGCGTCCTCCCTGCCCTTGAGCTGCTCAACCACAAGGTGCATATCCTCCCCGCGGAACCGACCGCGCTGCTGGAGACCGATCCCTCCGACGTGGTGATGGTCGACGCCCGCAAGGATCTGGTGGGCGCCCGGTCGTTGACCCAGCTGCTTAAAGCCACCGGCTTGAACGCACCCCTGATGCTGATCCTGACCGAAGGCGGCATGGCCGCCGTCTCGGCGAACTGGCTCGCGGACGATGTCCTGCTCGACAGCGCGGGTCCGGCCGAAGTGGAGGCGCGGCTGCGGCTGGTCATCGCCCGGGCCAACCAGCACGACGAGGAGGCCAACAGCGAAATCCATGCCTCCGGCGTCGTTATTGACGAAGCCAGCTACACGGCCCGCGTGGGCGGGACGCCGCTGAACCTGACCTACAAAGAGTTCGAGCTGCTCAAATACCTGGCCCAGCATCCCGGCCGGGTCTTCACCCGCGACCAGCTGCTCCATGAGGTCTGGGGTTACGACTATTACGGCGGTACCCGCACCGTGGATGTGCACGTGCGGCGGCTGCGGGCCAAGCTCGGCTCGGACCACGAACAGCTCATCGGCACCGTGCGCAACGTGGGCTACCGGTTCACGCTGGCGCGCAACCCGGAGGCCAACGCCGCGGACCTGGAGCAATCCGCGTAAAGGTTCCTCCCGCAGCCACGGCACGCGGGTTACGCTGAAGGCATGAGTGCACAGACTTCTGCTGAATGGCCCGTGTTGAGCATTAAGGGCTCGCCGGATCCGGAGGTGCTCGGCGACATCCGCGCGCTGACCGACGCAGCCGCGGAGGCGGACGGCAACCCGCCGCTGTCGGAACAGACCTGGGTCAACCTGAAATCCGTGGACCCGGACAACCTGCTGGTACTCGCCTCCTATGCCGGCGAGGAACGCTCCGATCCGTCCACCGCCACCTCGCTGGCCGGCGTCGCCGTCGTTAATCTGCCGGCGCACGGCGAATCCAACGGAGTCCTGGAGCTCGTGGTGCATCCGACTTATCGCAACCAGGGCGTGGGCACCGGACTAGTTGCCGCCCTGCAGGAACACACGGAACTGCCTGCGCTGAAGGCCTGGTCCCACGGCGACCACGAGGGAGCCGCCAAGCTGGCCGGCCGGTTCGGTTTCGCCCCGGTGCGCGAACTCTGGCGGATGCGGCTGACCCACGCTCCGCAGCTTCCCGACGTCGTCCTTCCGGACGGGGTGTCGATCCGCGCCTTCGTTCCCGGCAAGGACGAGCAGGCCTGGCTGGCGGCCAACGCCGCGGCGTTTGCGCACCATCCTGAGCAGGGCTCCACCACCCTCGCGGACCTGCAGGCACGGATGGCGGAAGACTGGTTCGATCCCGCGGGTTTCCTGCTCGCGGTGCGGAACAACGACGACGCCCTGCTGGGCTTCCACTGGACCAAGGTGCATCCGCGCACGGGCACGCATCCGTCCATCGGCGAGGTGTATGTAGTCGGAGTCACCCCCGAGGCGCAGGGCACCGGGCTGGGCAAGGCCCTGACCATTGCCGGCATGAAGCATCTGCACGAACAGGGGCAGCAGGCGATCATGCTGTATGTGGACGCGGACAACGAGGCTGCGGTCGCGCTCTACCGCAAACTCGGCTTCACCCGCTGGGATACCGACGTCATGTACGGACCGGCCGGGACCGAGGGCAGCTGAGAAGCGGTTAATCTTGTAGGTACTGCTGCCCCATACAATGAGGGCTCCCCCAGCAACAGCACAGGAGACGCCATGGCCACTGAATCGGTAACCCCGGCCCCGGTCCGGCTCGGATCCTCGGAAGTGGCACCAGCCCGCGCCACACAGGACCGTATCGACATCCCGGAATTCGCGCCCTCGCTCCTGCCCGACGGCAATTTCAGCCTGGACGACCGGTTCCTGGACCGCGAAATGAGCTGGCTGGACTTCAACGCCCGGGTGCTCGAACTGGCCGAAGATCCGGATCTGTTCCTGCTGGAGAGAGTGAATTTCCTCTCCATTTTCGCCTCAAATCTGGACGAGTTCTTCATGGTCCGCGTCGCCGGTTTGAAACGGCGTATCGCTGCCGGCCTGGCCGTGCCGTCCGCTGCCGGGCTCAGCCCGATCGAGCAGCTGGAACAGATCATGGTAGAGGCCCACAAGCTGCAGGTCCGCCATGCCCGTATCTTCGCGGAGATCATCCGGCCGGAGCTGGCCTACGAACACATCTACATGGTCCGGTGGGAAGAGCTCACCGACGGCGAGCGCGAGTGGCTGACCAAGATGTTCCGGGAAAAGGTGTTCCCGATCCTGACCCCGCTGGCGGTGGACCCGGCGCATCCCTTCCCCTATATTTCGGGACTGTCCCTGAACCTGGCCGTGGTGGTCCGGAACCCGGTCAGCGAAAAGGAGCTCTTTGCCCGCGTCAAGGTTCCTGACCAGCTGCCGCGCATGATCTCGCTGGACGGTCCCCGTGCCGGCTCGATACCGGGGCGGACGGCCCGCTTCATTCCGCTCGAAGACGTCATCGCCCAGCACCTGGATCTTCTGTTCCAAGGCATGGAGATCCTGGAACACCACAGCTTCCGCGTAACCCGCAACGAAGACCTCGAAGTGGAAGAGGACGACGCCGAAAACCTTCTCCAGGCGCTGGAGAAGGAACTGTTGCGCCGCCGTTTCGGTCCGCCGGTCAGGCTCGAAGTCACCACGGACATCAATCCGAGCATCCGCGAACTGCTGGTGCGCGAGCTCGGTGTGGAGGAGTCTGAGGTCTATGCATTGCCGACGCCGCTGGACCTCCGGGGTCTGAGCGTCATCTCCAACATCGACCGCAATGACCTGCACTACTCGAAGCAGCTGGCGCATACCAGCCGCCACCTGAACGAAAGCGAAACGTCCAAGGCGGCCAACGTCTTTGCCGCCATGCGCCGCCGGGACATTCTGCTGCATCATCCGTACGATTCCTTCTCCACCTCGGTGCAGGCCTTCCTGGAACAGGCAGCGTCGGATCCAAAGGTCCAGGCCATCAAGCAGACGCTCTACCGGACCTCCGGCGACTCCCCCATCGTCGATGCGCTGATCGACGCCGCTGAGGCCGGCAAGCAGGTTCTGGCACTGGTGGAAATCAAGGCCCGTTTCGACGAACAGGCCAACATCGACTGGGCCCGCAAGCTCGAGCAGTCGGGTGTGCATGTGGTGTACGGCATCGTTGGTCTCAAGACGCATTGCAAGCTTTCGCTGGTGGTGCGCCAGGAAGGCGACAGGCTGCGCCGCTACAGCCACATCGGCACCGGCAACTACCATCCCCGCACCGCCCGCTACTACGAGGACCTGGGCCTGCTGACCTCCAGCGACCAGGTGGGCGAGGACCTGTCCAAGCTGTTCAACCAGCTCTCCGGCTACGCCCCCAAGTCCACGTTCAAACGTCTGCTGGTGGCACCCCGGTCTGTGCGCAGCGGGCTCATAGACCGGATCGAGAAGGAAATCACCAACCGCAAGGCCGGTTTGCCGGCCCGCGTGGTCATCAAGGTCAACTCGATGGTGGACGAAGCAATTATCGATGCCTTGTACCGTGCATCCCAGGCGGACGTGCAGGTGGACGTCATTGTCCGCGGCATCTGCGCCGTCCGGCCCGGTGTGCCCGGCTTGAGTGACAACATCCGGGTGCGCTCCATTCTGGGACGGTTCCTGGAGCACTCACGCGTGTTCGCCTTCGCCAACGGCGGCGATCCGGTGGTATTCATCGGGTCGGCGGACATGATGCACCGGAACCTGGACCGCCGGGTGGAAGCACTCGTGCAGCTCAGTTCGCGTGAAGACATCGCAGACCTGGTTTCTTTGATGGACCGGTACATGGACCCGGGCACCGCGAGCTGGCATCTGGACAATCAAGGCCGGTGGACCCGGTACCACAAGGACGCCGAGGGCAACCCGCTCAGCGACGTGCAGTCCTGGCTGCTGGCTTCGCGCGCGCGCCAACGAGCAGTGACGCGCCGGTGATGACCGAATTGAAGACAACCGACCGGACCGAAGCCCCCGCCAAAATCAGCGTCACCGCGGCCGGCGCATTGTGCTGGCGTGTCAGCCAGGGCCGTCTGGAGCTATTGCTCATCCACCGTCCGAGGTACAAGGACTGGTCTTGGCCCAAGGGCAAGCTGGATAGCGGGGAAACCAATCCCGAGTGCGCTGTCCGCGAAGTCGAGGAAGAAGTCGGCGTGCGGGTGAAGCTAGGCATCCCCCTGCCCACCATCCACTACCAGGTGCCCTCGGGGCTGAAGGAAGTGCTGTACTGGGCCGCCAAATTGGACAAGGCGACGCCGAAACCGGACGGCAAAGAAGTGGACAAGGTCCGCTGGAGCACTCCGGAGGAAGCAGCCGAGCTGCTGAGCAACCCCTCGGACAAGGAACCGCTGGCTGCTCTGGTCAAGGCCTACGAGGACGGTGACCTGGAGACGTACCCCTTCATCGTCGTGCGCCATGCCAAAGCGAAGCCCCGGTCGTCCTGGACCCGGGCTGAAGGTGAACGACCGCTTGCTGCCACCGGCCTGCGGCAGGCGCTGGCGGTCTGCCGCCTGCTCGCCTCCTGGCAGCCCAAACGGGTGGTTTCCAGCCCCTGGCTGCGCTGCATGCAAACCATCACGCCGTATGCCAATTCCCAAAAAAGCAAGATCCGTTCGGTCGAGGCCATCACGGAGCACAGTGCCCACCGGAACCCGCAGAAGGCCCGGTCGGCCATCGAATATCTGTTGGACAAGCGCAAATCCACGGCAGTCTGCACCCACCGGCCTGTCCTGCCCCAGGTCATCAAGGTCCTGCGTGACCGGCTGCCTGAGGACCTTGCAGAACAGCTGCCCACGAGAGACCCGTATCTGAAGCCTGGTGCGATGCTCGTCTGCCAGATCAGCGTCAAGAATCCGAGCAGAATCGTCTCTTTGGAGCACTTCGACGCCTACGACGACTGACACGTTCCGGTGCGGCGAGCGGCCGCCCGTTGGGCCGTTGTGAGGTCCGGCCACGGGAAATCTGGCTAGCCTAACCTGCCTATCCAAGACCAAGTTGAGGTCCTAGAGTGCTTGCATGAGCACATTCAACGAACTTCTCGCGGACCAGGTCGGCAACGAATTCGCTGCCTCGCAGCAGTACATCGCCATCGCCGTCTGGTTTGATAACGAAGACCTGCCCCAGCTGGCCAAGCACTTCTACCGGCAGTCGCTCGAGGAGCGAAACCACGCCATGATGCTGGTTCGCTACATGCTGGACCGGGACCTCAAGGTGACCATTCCGGCTATTAACCAGGTCCACAATGATTTCACCAACGTGGTGGAGCCGATCAGCCTGGCCCTGCGGCAGGAAAAGGAAGTCACGGCCCAGATCGAAGCGCTCTTCGCAGCCGCCCGGGCCGAGACCGACGCCTTGGGCGAACAGTTCATGCTGTGGTTCCTCAAGGAGCAGGTCGAAGAGGTGGCTTCCATGTCCACCCTGCTGGCCATCGCCGAGCGGGCAGACAATCTGTTCGACATCGAGAACTTCCTGGCCCGCGAATCCGTGGGCGACGAGGGCCGTGACTACGGCGCACCGGAAGCTGCCGGCGGCGCCGTCTAGGCACTTGAAGGCATCACAGCTGGCCAGTCCGGATCCCATTGCCGGCTGGTCTAGACTGGTCAGCGTGAATGCCATTCCCACTCCGTACGAAGACTTGCTGCGTGAGGTCATGGCCTCCGGCACCGAAAAATCGGACCGTACCGGCACCGGAACGCGCAGCGTTTTCGGCCGGCAGATCCGGTTCGATCTGGCCGAAGGCTTCCCGCTGATCACCACCAAGCGGGTGCATTTCAAATCCGTCGCCTTGGAGCTGCTCTGGTTCCTGCGCGGTGATTCCAACGCCAAGTGGCTGCAGGAACGCGGCGTGAAAATCTGGAACGAGTGGGCGGACGAGAACGGCGAGCTGGGCCCCATCTACGGTGTGCAGTGGCGCGCCTGGCCGACGCCGGACGGCGGGCATATAGACCAGATCGCCGAGCTCGTCGAGGGTTTGAAAAACAACCCGGACTCGCGCCGGCACATCGTTTCAGCCTGGAACGTGGCCGAGATCAAGAACATGGCACTGCCGCCGTGCCATGCGTTCTTCCAGTTCTATGTGGCGGATGGAAAGTTGTCCTGCCAGCTGTACCAGCGCAGCGCCGACATGTTCCTGGGCGTCCCGTTCAATATCGCATCCTACGCACTGCTAACGCTGATGCTCGCGCAGCAGGCTGGCCTGGAACCCGGAGAGTTTGTCTGGACCGGCGGCGACGTCCACATCTATGACGACCATGTGGACCAGGTGAGTGAGCAATTGACCCGCGAGCCGTACCCCTACCCGCAGCTCCGGATCCGGCGGAAACCGGCCAGCATCTTCGACTACAACTTTGAGGACTTCGAACTGCTGAACTACCAGCATCATCCCGCTATCAAGGCACCGGTGGCCGTATGAGCCCCGCCGATACCCGATCGGGTACGCATGCAGGCCGGAAGGAACCGGTACTGGGCCTGATCTGGGCGCAAAGTTCCAATGGCGTGATCGGCAAGAACGGCGACTTGCCCTGGCACCTGCCCGAAGACCTGGCCCATTTCAAACGGACCACCAAGGGCCATCCGGTCATCATGGGGCGCAGGACGTGGGACTCCTTCCCCGCGAAGTTCCGCCCGCTGCCGGGCAGGACCAATATCGTCATCAGCGGCAGCCCGGAACGGCGGGAAGAGCTGGCCGAATCCGGCGCGGTCGCCGTCGGATCCCTCGAACAGGCGCTGGCCGAAGCCGCATCCAGTCCCGGCAGCGAAGAGGTCTGGATCATCGGTGGCGGTGAAATCTTCCGTAACGCCACTGCTTTGGCGAACACCGCCGTCGTTACCGTGATCGATCTGGAGACGGACGGCGACACCTTCGCTCCAAAGCTGGGACCGGGATGGACATTCGACGCCGCCGACCCCGCCGAGGGCTGGCTCACCTCTTCCAACGGCACCCGGTACCGCATCGCGTTGTGGACGCAGCAGGTGGATCCGGCCAACTGAGGCCGTTCTGGCTGCAGGAGCCACGGCAGGATAAATTGCCCCTGCCGCCGGGCCGCTGAAATGGCTAGGATCGGTGGACGGGCGCCAACAGTGGCGCCGGCCCGCTGCGCAGGAGGAACCATGTCTGTTTCACACGAGAACCTCACTCTGGTCCAGGACTCCAGCCGAGGCCGCTATGAGCTCCACTGCGGCGATACATTTATCGGATTCGAAGGCTTCGAGACCGACGACGACGGCGTCATCACCCTGCAGCACACCATCATCGACGAGAAATACGGCCGCCGTGGCTTTGCCCGCGCCCTGGTGACCATGATCCTGTCGGACATGCGGGCCAAGGGGCAGATGATGGTCCCGCTGTGCACGTACGTCCAGTCGTACCTTGAGCGTTTTCCGGAGTACGGTGACCTGGTCGTCGAACACGCGCGCTGAGTTACTACGACACGCACAACGATAGGTACAGACGGACCACGATATGGTGGTATACGTCACCTATTTGGGGGTCGAGCCAAAAACTGGCCTAAAATGGAGCGTATGACTTCTCCCGCAGCAAGTTCCACTGTCCAATCAGTCGGCCTTATCGGCTGGCGCGGAATGGTCGGCTCAGTCCTTATGCAGCGCATGCAGGACGAGGGCGATTTTAATCTGATCAACCCGGTCTTCTTCTCTACGTCCAACGCCGGCGGCCAGGCCCCCGCGTTCGCCGAAGGAGCCGGCACCCTTCAGGATGCCTACGATATCGAAACGCTGGCCAAGCTGCCGATCATCGTCACGGCCCAAGGCGGGGACTACACCGCCGAGGTCTACCCCAAGCTGCGCGACGCCGGCTGGGACGGACTCTGGATTGACGCGGCTTCCACCCTGCGGATGGACCAGGATTCCATCATCGTGCTGGATCCGGTCAACCGCGAAGTAATCGACTCCGGCCTGGCCCGTGGCGTCAAGAACTACATCGGCGGTAACTGCACGGTCTCCGCCATGCTCATGGGCCTCGGCGGCCTGTTCCGAAACGGCCTCGTCGAGTGGGGCACCTCCATGACGTACCAGGCCGCTTCCGGCGGCGGTGCACGGCACATGCGTGAACTGCTCAACCAGTTCGGCAGCCTGAACTCCGTGGTGTCCGACGAGCTGGCCCATCCCTCCTCCGCCATCCTGGAGATCGACCGGAAGGTGCTGGCCGAGCAGCGCAACCCCGAGCTGGATGCCTCCCAGTTCGGCGTGCCGCTTGCCGGTTCGGTGATCCCGTGGATCGACAAGGATCTTGGCAACGGCCAGTCCAAGGAAGAGTGGAAGGCCGGCGCGGAGACCAACAAGATTCTCGGTCTCGACGTTGCCGAAGGCAGCCGGATTCCGTTCGACGGGCTCTGCGTCCGGATCGGTGCCATGCGCTCGCACTCCCAGGCGCTGACGATGAAGCTCCGGGAAGATCTGCCTGTGTCCGAAATCGAGCGGCTGATCGACGCCGACAACGAGTGGGCCAAGGTGGTTCCCAACACCAAGGAAGCCACCATGGAACAGCTGACCCCCGTTGCTGTCAGCGGCACCCTGGAGATCCCGGTCGGACGTATCCGGAAGCTCGAAATGGGACCGGAATACATCAGCGCCTTCACTGTCGGCGACCAGCTGCTGTGGGGTGCGGCCGAACCGCTGCGCCGCATGCTGCGGATCGCCACCGGCAACCTCTAACGGCTCAGGCGCCGAGAGCCGCCCTTAGCGCTACAGCAGTCCGTTTCCTTCGGGAAGCGGACTGCTGCCGTTAATGGCCGGTGCCCGCATGGCTTTGGACGAGCGGCCGGCACCGTTCCTCCACACCCCCAGGCCAAGACCGCGGCTGTCCACATACTTCGAATACTCGTTCTATCCCAGCTCTCCCCCGGCATAGCGTGAAGGCATATCAGTATCCGCACGCAGGAAGGGGCTATTCGATGAAAACGCCAACAGCAGGCGAACTGCTGCACCAGTTTCTGGTTCAGTCGTGCGCCTGCAAACAGGAGGCGACGGCAGAGCGCTACCTGCTGATCCACGCACGGCTGCGCCGCTATTTGGAGGAAACCGGACACCGGATCCTTGAAACACAGCAACTCCCCTATTTCCGCAGGGAACAGCACAAGGACCCATCCGATGCCTTCTGCCGGTCTTTCTATGCCGAGGAGGTCATCTACGCTCTGCCCGGCTTCCTTGCCCCACCATGGCTCAACAACAACCCGGCAGACCGCCGCATCCAAATCAGCCAGACTGCTCGCCTGATGGGATGGCTGTGCAAAAGCGGTTACGTTGACCGCAGCTGGCACAGCTGTGCCGTGCTGGAGGTGGAGGGAGCAGTCCGGCGGGCAAGGGCTGAATCATGACTGGCAGCCCCAACGTCGACAAGTTGCTCAGGATGTTCTTCCTCAGGTACAACCTGAGCCAGAAGCCGGTGACCGTAGACCGGTGTAACCGGATCGAAATCCACCTCCGGCACTTCCTGGACCTCTGCGGCGAGGACTATCTGGCATCCGAGCAGCGTCAGCTGCTGGAGTTGGAACGCCAGTTCCAACCGAATGGTTCGGCTTTCGCGCGGCTGATGTATGCCGGCGAGCTGCTTGCGGCACTGCCCGAATTCCTCGCCCCGGAGTGGCTCATGAACCATGGCGTGGACCGCAAGGTGCAGATCAGCCACAGCGACCGGTTGGTGCGCTGGCTCTGCGGGGAACGGCTGGTGGACTTCCGGGCTCACCGGATGGATCTGCTGCACTTCCGGAGCGCCCATGACCAGGCACTACGGGTCCAGCCGTGATCCGCGGTCCAACGTCAGCGTCAGAGGGCGCAGCCGATCAGCAGCGGTTCGGGAACCAGCCGGATTCCAAACTTGTCCTGAACGCCATCCCTGACTGCGCGGGCAATAGCCACGATGTCCTCGGCGGAAGCGCTCCCACGGTTCGTGATGGCCAAGGTGTGCTTCGTGGACAATGACGCCCTGCCTCCGGCGATGGAATACCCATCCACGCTTCCGTTGGCCGTGCCCTCAAGTCCGAAGCCCTTGCCGAAGCCGGATTTGTCGATCAGCCAAGCGGCGCTGAGCTTCATCCTGTCGCCCACGGGCCACCGGGGCGCCGTTCCAGGCAGTTGGTCGGCCACTTCGGCAGCAACGATCGGATTCGTGAAGAAGGAACCGGTGCTGTAGGTATCCCGGTCGGCCGGGTCCAGGACCATGCCTTTCGAGGCCCGCAGTCGCAGGACCTCGCTGCGCACGTCATTGGCCTTGGCCCGCTCTCCGGCTTCGACGGCGAGGGACCGCGCCAGCTCCGCATAGCGGATGGGCGCGCTCATCCGGCTCGGGACGAGCTGGAACTGGACCGTCAGGACCACGAAGCGCGGCGACCCGTTGGTTGTCGTCTGCTTCAGGACCGAGTCACGGTAGCCGAACCGGAGGTCCGAGTTGGCAAACGTCTTAACCACGTTGGCTTCCCGGTCCCACGTCCGTACGGTGGCCACGGTCTGGGAGACGTCCGCCCCGTAGGCTCCGACGTTCTGGACAGGCGTAGCTCCGCTCAGACCAGGAATTCCCGACAGTGCCTCCAGCCCGGACCACGCGTGCAGCACAGTGGCCTCCACGAATTCGTCCCACGGCTGCCCGGCTTGGACAGTGACCATGACCCCGCCGCAGGCTGCATCGGCGTCGTCCACGTCGTAGCCGGTGCTGGCAATCCGCAGAGCCGTTCCCGGATACCCCTCATCGGCGATCACGAGGTTGGATCCGCCGCCGATAATCAGTAGGTCTTCGCCTGCCTCATCCGCGGCACGGACGCCGTCAATGATTTCCCGCTCCGTTGTGGCTTCGACGTAGCGCCGGGCGGGTCCACCGACTCCTACCGTAGTAAGAGGTGCCAGCTTGACGGCGGCTTCACCAGGCACGGACAACGGCCTGCGCCTTGACCAGGACCTTCTGCCCGGCAGCAGTCACGGTCAGATCCACGCGGACCGATGAGTTCGCCTCGTCGACAGCGCCGATGACTCCGGCGACCTCGAGAGTAGCGCCGCCTGCATCCAGATTCTCCACAACCACCGGTTTGGTGAATCTTGTCTGGTAATCGACGACCGCCGCGGGGTTGCCCACCCAGTCGGTTACGAGCTGGACAGCAGCTCCCATCGTGAACATGCCGTGGGCGATCACTCCGGGTAGTCCGACCTGCTCGGCAAACCGGTCATTCCAGTGGATCGGGTTGAAGTCGCCGCTGGCACCGGCATACCGCACCAAATCGGCTCGGGAAATATCGATGGAGGTGGAACCGATTTCCTGTCCGACGGACAGATCGCTCAACGCAGGCATCACTGGCCTTCCCCTCTTACCAGAATCGAAGACGTTGCAGTGGCGGTCTTCTCACCATCGGTAGTGCTGATCTCCGCGCGGGTGGTGATCATGGCTCCGCCACCCATCGCCCGCACTTGGTCCACATGTAGTTCGGCTAGCAGTTGGTCGCCAGCCACGATGGGGCGGTGATGGACGAACCGCTGGTCGGCATGGACAACGCGGGAGAAATCAATGCCAGCCTCGGGGTCTTCAATCAGCTGTGCGTCTGCCCGCTGCGCAACAATGATCGCGAAGGTCGGCGGTGCAATCAGGTCCGGGTACCCCAGGTCCTTTGCGGCTTCCACCTCGAAGTGGGCCGGATGCGTTGCCTTAACGGCCCGCGCAAACTCCCGGATCTTCTCACGGCCTACGGTGTAGGCTTCCCCGGCCGGATAAACGCGGCCGGCCAGTTGCGGGTTGACCCCGATCTGTTCTGACATGGATCTCCTTCTCAAGGGCAGAAAGTCTCTTCAAAGCCTAGTGCAGGGGTGTATCAATTCTTCTGCGGCCGGGCGGCTGCCCGGCGGGCCCTGGCGTCCCGCGCCCGAACCACCAAGCCGGCCAGATGCGTGAGCAGGCCGGTGATAATGATGGCCAGGGCCGCCCATACGAGCGGCTGAAGGCCGGCACTGGCAGCGATGATGGACAGCAGGATACCGGCGCCGATAAGAACCATGGCTGAGATGACTAGTTTTCGGTAGAGCGGCGAGCCAATATCCCAGGGGTTCATACTTCAAGGTTAGCGGTTCAGAACAACGAAACCTGCACCGGGGGTAGCTGTGACTGATAGGAACCCAACTCGACACGCCTGCCCTTGAGCCCGTTCAGGTCGGCCAAATAGGCCGGGCCGTCCTCCCGGGTCCGGACCAAGGCAATACTGCCCAGAAGTGCCTCCAGCATCAGTCCATGGCCACCTGCTGCCAGCTCCAGCGGATAAGCCGTGCGCGAACCCGAACCCATGACCCGCCTGCCGGGTTCCGGCAGTTCCCACGTCTGGTCGACGGTGGCAAAGCCTTCCAGCTCCGCACCTGACAGCAGATTCCGGACAGTGCGGGCGTGCTCGGCGTTGATGCTGTCCAGCTCGGCCGGGCTCTGCGGTGCCCGCAGACCGCTCAGCTTCGCTGCGGAACGCACAGCCTGGGTCAATTCTGTTTGCTGGGAAACCATGTCTTCCAGCACACGGACAATCCGGCCGTCCTCGGCCCTGGCCACGTAGCGGGCAGCCGCGGCTCCTTGCTCGGCAAGGCGGAGCCGCTTGCGCACGTCCGAGGCTGTACCCACCTTGCTCGCACCGGAGGCAAAGGTTGCCACGTACAGCCAGTGCGGCTGCGCAAGGTAGGCGCGCAGTCCGTCCGGGGCGACACCGCTGCGGTGCGCGTCGTGGAGGAAGCGCAGATCATCGTTCAGAAAACAGTTGATGCATTGGTAGCCCCGTTCGGCGGGGGCTTGAAGGGGGCACGGCACGTGGTGTCTGGTCCGCGGTCCCTGAACCCGGTGGCTGCCCAGACAGAACTTTCCAGCTTCTAGAACCCGAAAGCCGAGCAGAGTCCCCTCGGCGACATCCATAGCGGCAGCCGAGCCGTCCGGCCTTGCCAACGCCAGCTGTGGCCCCGGCGCGCTCCAGACAATGCCGTGGCACAGGAAAGTACCTCTCATGCAGCTACTCTAAGACGCGGGCTGCCCGTCATGCACCCGGCATCACGACACGGCAAAGCCCGCCGACGGCGCACTCGCGTGGCGTCCGCCGTCGGGCGTTGAAAGTCCTTGGACCTTTTGCGGCAAACCCTAGGCTGTCTGGCCCCGGTGCTTGCCTTCGGCTATTTCTTCAACCAGTTTGGCGTTGAAGGCGGGCAGATCGCCAGGATTCCGGCTGGTCACCAGCCCTTGGTCCACCACTACTTCCTCGTCAACCCACTTGGCTCCTGCATTCTTCAGGTCGGTGGCCAGGGTGTGATAGGAAGTCAGGTTGCGGCCATCCGTTACGCCTGCCTCGATGAGAATCCAGGGGCCGTGGCAAATCACGGCCACGGGCTTCTGCGCATCGAAGAAGGAACGGGTGAAGTCCACTGCGGCTTTTTCCGCCCGCAGATGGTCCGCATTCACGACACCGCCGGGAATAACCAGGGCGTCGTAATCGTCGACACGGGCCTGGTCAACGGCCACGTCCACTGGGAAGGTATCAGCCTTCTCGGTGCCTTTAAAGCCTTGCAAGGTCCCGGATTTGGGCGCGACAAGGACCGGCTCTCCGCCGGCGTCCTTCACTGCCTGCCAGGGGCTGGTGAGTTCGACTTGTTCCACGCCGTCCGTGAGCAGGAAGGCGACTTTCTTACCGGAAATATTCTGTTCAGACATCATTCCTCCACTTCACAGGGGCCGAATAGGCGCCAGCCCCCTACCCTCCACGCTAGCCACAGAAGGATTCAGTAAGCAAGCTGACCATTGCGCCGGGCAAAGCTTCGACACCGACGTCTGGATGCCCGTGGGCACCTCATCTGCGGTGAATAGTTAAACCTCCTAAACATGTAGCCTTTGAGGAGCAAGCAAGAGGAGTCCATGAAAAAGGGTTTTGCCGTAGCAGCCGGCTTGGTCCTGGTTGCGGGATGTTCAGCACCGATCGATGAGACGCCCGAGCCAGCGGCTGCGGAGACGTCCCATCAGGCGGAAGCGAAACAGGAGTCAACCGAACCGGAACCTTCGGCCGAGCCGATGCCAGAAGCCGACATGCTTGAGGTCCCTAGCGGGCCTGGAATCGAGCCGGGCGACTACGAGGTATTCCTCGCTGCATACAAAACCACTTTGGAATCGGGCTTAGAGAAGCGAGTAGAGCAACAGCGCACCGATCAGGAGGCCATGGGACTCGCGGCCTATGTGTGCCGGCTAATCAATGCCGGCGAGGACCCTGCACGACTGAGGCTCGTCTACTCCATGGGTTCCATTGACCCGGAACCAACAGAAGACATGGTCCGAGATTATTCTGCGATTCTGTTGGCGGCAGACGAAACATTGTGCGGTCACGAGGACGAATGAGGTAGCAAGGACTGGCAATTTGCCACGCTTGCCCGATAACGGCAAAAAGAAAGCCCTTGACTAGAGATGATTCCCAGTCAGGGGCCTTCTTATTGGTAGCGGTGCCCGGACTCGATCCGGGGACCTCACGATTATGAGTCGTGCGCTCTAACCAGCTGAGCTACACCGCCACGAATAGGAACGCCCGCGCTGCGTCTTTGCGACACAGACGCGGGCTTCGCTATTCAGAGCCCCCCACCGGAATCGATCCGGTGACCTCGTTCTTACCAAGAACGCGCTCTACCACTGAGCTAGGGGGGCAACGGAGAAAAACTTTACCAGCAGTTTAGCTCCGTGTGAAATCGGAACCGGCGGTTGTGGCCAGCCCCACATTTCCGGCCGCTAACACCGCCGCTGTTTCGCCTCTTCAAAGGCGCCACAAGGGGACTAATCGTCTCCGCCGTCGTCCCAGTCATCATCTACATCGTCATCCCAATCGTCGTCGTCAACAACCACCGGCGGCGCGGGCGCGACCTGTTCCGGCACCGGGGCCGGGGCCGGCTGCGGCTTGGGGGCGGAGTCTTGTGCCGGCTTGGCCGGCTCATCCTTGCCCTTGGGCTCCTGTTGGTCCTTTTCGGGCGAAGGTTTCGCCGGCTCTTCGGGCTTGGGATCTGCGCCGGCGTCGGGATCGGCAGCAGGGGTCGGTTCCGGCGGCGACGAGGCCTGCTGCAGATGCGAGACGTCAATGGTGGAATCCTCGGGTTGGGCCACGGCGACGTTCCACAAGATCACGCTCGCTGCTCCGACCAGCAGCAAGGCCAGTATGGACGCGAAGATTTTCACGAGATTCCCTTTCTTGTCTGGGACGCCAGCAAGCTGTCCAACCACGACTGGGCAAGATGCTGCCAATGCGGACGGAATGCGTAGACGCAGACCAGTCGCAGCTGGGTGGCCACGGTGTAGAGATGCAGCCGGCGGGCCGGCACCGACAAGTCTGCGGCGGCCGCGTCCACCGCCGCTTCGCCCGTCTTACGGGCCTCGGCGGTGACGCGGCCCTGGTCTGCCCGCAAACGCAGGTGGACGGCCAGGTTTGCCAGATCCAGCGCAGGCTCGGCCAGCGCGGCGGTGTCGAAATCCAGCAGTCCAAGCGAAGCCGTATCTGCACAGTAGAGCAGTTGTTTATCGTGCAGGTCCCGGTGTGCGAGGCCTGCTTCCCCGCGTCCGCTCCCCTCCGACAGGGCTCCACACACTTCATCCGCGAGGCTCCGGACGGCAGCCGGATCGGTATTCAGCGCGCCGAAGTCCAGCAGATGAGCCACCCATTTGCGTACCGTAGCCGCTTCCGCCGCGCCGTCATGCAGCGGTAGCTCCTGCATCGGGGTAGCGTCCCGGACCAACGACGGCCACTGCTCCGCCCAGAGCTGCCAGGCACTGCCCCATGCGCCCAGGGTATCCGCGCTCCCGAGTTCATGGAGACTGGTTCCGGCCAGCGCGGCGGAGACCACCCGGTCCGGTCCGCAACCCATTACCTCGGGCACCGCGAAGCCTGCGCGGGTTCCTGCTTCATGCATCAGTGCGGACTGCCCGGCAACCATGGCAGCCTTACCGGGCGCCAGCAGCTTGGTGTAGCGGGTTCCGTCCGCGGACCGCAGCACAGCGCGGCGTTTATAGCGGTGGACCAGGAGCTTCCCGCGGGCCTCCCCCAACCCCGGCAAGGCAGGGTCCGTTCTGAAGCCGGCAACGGTGGATTTCCCGCCGTCGTCAATCATGCCCGCCCGCAGGCGGCCGTATTGATCCACGGCTTCGAAGGTGAGCCGGCGTCCGCTCTTGGGCCACGCTCGGCGGACCGACAAGGGCGCGCCGGCCTGATCGTAGACTGTTGCAGGAACGATGGCAGTCATGCCAGCATTCCTTCGATCTGTGCCAGCCGGTCGAGGATGAGCTGCCGCCAGTCCGGCTCGCACGCACGGAACGGCTCCAGAATCCTCGAGAACAGGTGGCAGACCGTCCAGACGTTCAGCTCGTCGGCGTCCAGCCCGGCGCCGGACATTCCGCCCTGGCCTTCCTGGTATCCCTCCAGCAGGGCCGCCGTCAACGTTCCCGTGCCGGTGTCCAGCAGCTCGACAGCTGCGAAGCAGCCTAAATCCGAGACCACTGCACCGTAACCGAACCGGTCCAGATCGATGATGCGCAGGCCTTCGCTGCCGACCAGGATCTGGTCGGCGGAGAAATCGCCGTGTACAAAGCCGGCCCGGCCCGGCCGGCGCAGCCGAACGGTCAGCAGCTCGGCGGTGTGATGCAGGCGTTCGGCAGCTGAGGGCACCAGCTGGCCGGTGTTGGCTGCCAGTTTCTGGAGTCCCGGCATGGCAATGTGGCCGGGCGCGTGAACCTTGGGATCGGTGCCGGCAGCGCCCTGGCCGGCCTTCGGCGGCTGGACGGGGTCCGGGCCCGCCCACGGCGGCTGGGTGTGGAGCAGTGCCAGGAACCGGCCCGCTTCGGCCGCGAGCGCCAGCGATTCGGACTGGCCCGGCTCCGGTGCACCCTGATCCTGCTGGTGCAGGCGCTGTAGGTCGGTATCACCGAACCAGGGGTAGTACACGGCGTGCCGGGCGTCCGTTCCGTCCGGTCGGGCACCTGCCTCGTCCCCGGGAGATTGTTGTTCCAGGACCGGGACGCCGGCATCCTGCAGCCGCCTCAGCATGTCTGCGTGCACCCGTGCAGGTCCGGCCGTGACCTTGGCGACGCGGCGCTGCCCGCCCTGGCCGAACGCTGCGACCAGACGGCGGTGGGGGTTGTAGTTCAGCACGTCGATCGCCCCGGCGCGGCCGGACAGCAGCCCGGTCCCGGCGAGGGCGCGGTGCAGTTTGCCGTCCGCTGCCAGCGGCCCGGACACCAGCAGCTGTCCGGGGGCTTCGGGGAGTTCCACGGCTTCAAGCTGCACCCCCTGCTGCCCGGCGCGCTTGAAGGTCTTGGCCAGCTTCGAGTCCTGGCTGCGTGAGTATCCGGCGATCCAGGCAGGTCCGTCGCTTTCGGAAAGCCGGGCCACCACGGACACACCGGGCTTATAACGCACGTGCGCCGCGGCGACCCGGCGGCCGAACAGGCTGCTCAGGCGCTCCGGGTCCATCACGGCGTCCAGCGCCGGGAGGGCTGGATCAATTACGGGACCGGCCACCTAGACCACCTCCGCCACGGCGGCGCCGGCGGGATGGCCGACGTCGACCCGTGCCTCGCTGGCATTGGCAGCCTGCTGTTGTTCCACCCAGGCCTTGAAGGTGCCGGAAGGATGACCGAGCAGGTCTGCGGGAGTGCCGTCGAGCACCACGTTGCCGTCCTGGACCCAGAGAACACGGTCGGCGGCCAGCGCCGGTCCGGCGTCGTGCGTAATCGTCACGGTGGTACGTCCTTCGGTCAGGGTGCCCAGCGCTGCGAGCACTTCACTTGCTGCTTCGGGGTCCAGTCCCGTGGTGGCCTCGTCCAGCACTACCACCGGTGCGTGCCGGAGCAAGGCACGGGCGATGGCGAGCCGCTGGCGTTGTCCGCCGGAGAGTGTGCTCCCGCGCTCCCCCACCACAGTGTCATAGCCGTCCGGCGACGCCATGATGAAGCCGTGGGCCTGGGCACGCCGTGCCGCCTGCTCCACTTCCTCGTCGGTGGCCTCCATCCTGCCGTAGCGGATGTTGTCGCGGATGGTGCCGGTGAAGAGCACCGAGTCCTGCAGCAGCAGGCTGACCTGCGAGCGCAGCGAAGCCAGCGTCACCTCCCGCAGGTCGTGTCCGTCGACGCTGACGCAGCCGTGCACGGGGTCCATCATGCGCACCAGCAGCGAAGCCAGCGTGGACTTCCCGGAACCGGATGGCCCGACGACCGCCACCTTCTGCCCGGCCGGAATATGCAGGTTCACGTGGTGCAGCACGGGACGTCCGTCGCCGTAGGCGGCCCGCACGCTTTGCAGTCGGATCTCGCCGCGGACACCGGAAAGCTCCACCGCGCCCGGGGCGTCCTGGATGTCCACGGGTTCGTCCAGCAGGTCGGCGACGCGTTCGCCCGAAGCCGTAGCCCGGGCGATGCGTCCGGTGTACTTGGCCAGGTCCCGCAGCGGCTTCATGGCTGTCTTGAGGTAGGTCAGGAAGATGACCAGATCCCCGGGCGTCATGGCTGCTTCGGCCACCCGCATGCCGCCGCCGAAGAGCACTGCGGCCGTCGCGACCCCGACGATCACGTCGGTGCGGCGTTCCAGCCCGGCGGCCAGCCGGCGTGCCTGCACGCCTTCAGTCAGGGCCTGTTTGTTGCTGTTGGAGAACTTGCCGGCGAGGATCCGTTCCAGCCCGTAGGCCTGGACCACGCGGATGGCACCGAGGCTCTCCTGGGCGGTGTTGGCCAGGGCACCTTCGCCCTTGCGGGTCTTCCGGGAAGCAGCGGTGATCTTGCCGGTGCTCCCGCGGGAGATCAGCAGGAACGCCGCCGCAGCGAGGACCACCACGAGGGCCAGCAGCGGATCCAGCCAGAACATCACGCCGGCCATTACCACCAGAGTGATCACGTTGGCCACCAGCGGCAGCCCGGCCGTGACCGCAACTTCCTGGAGCCGGCCGATATCGCCCACCAGCCGCTGCACCGTATCGCCGGTCCGCGCCGAGGAGTGGTAGCGGTCGGACAACGCCTGGACGTGGGAGAAGACGCGCACCCGCAGCGCCGCGGCGACCCGCGAGCCGGCGAGCGCAAAGGCCACGGTGGCCAGATAGTTCGCCAGCGCGCGGAAGCCGACAATGCAGATGGTAGCCAGGGCGCAGGAAAGCAGCAGCACAGGAGTAGCCGAGGGCCCGCTGCCGGCCAGGTCCGCGCCGAGGCTGCGCGTGACCGCGTCCACCACAAACTTGACCGGCCATGGCTCGAGCACCCGGAACACTACTTCGAACAGCAGGGCCGTGATGCCGCCGCCCATTAGGAGCTTGTGCCGGCCCACATGCGGCCTGATGATGCCCAGGGTGCGCCGCAGGGCCGCGGGGTTGGCTTGTTTCCGGCTCATACCGTCAGCTCCTGGTTCTTGTCCGGCAGGCGGATTCCGGCCAGGCTTTGCTCCAACACCTGGTGCCAGCTGTGCCGCGCTACCGCCTGCTCCCGGGCCGCCAGCGCCATGGCCAGGCGCCGCTCGGGGTAGGCCACCAAGCGGTCAATCGCGGCGGCCAGCGCGGCGGGGTCCGACGGTTCCACCAGCAGCCCGGTTCCGCCGTCGTCGACAATGTCCGGAATCTGGCCTACGTTCGAGGCCACCACCGGCAGCGCCGCGGCGAGGTACTCGTAAATCTTCAGCGGCGAGAAGTACTGGTCGGCGTCCGAGTCCATTGCCGGGTATGGCGCGGCGGCCAGCGAGCAGTCTGCGAGCACCGCGGGAATCCGTTCAGGCACCACGGCACCGGTAAAGTCCACCGCCGTGCCCAGTTTCGCGGCACACCGCTGGAGTTCTGCTGCCAGCGGGCCGTCGCCGACAATGCGCAGTTGCCACGCCTGCGAGGCCAGCGCGGCGGCTTCCAGCAGCATCTCCACCCCGTGCCACGGTTTGAGCGTGCCGACAAAGGCCACTACCGGCACGGCATCGGGGTCTGGGCTGGCAGACAGGATCCGGTCCGTGTTCACACCATTAGGTACGACGGCGATGCCGCCATGGTGGGCAGCATCCGTTTTGCTTTCCACCCACCGGGCAACCGGTGCGGAGACGCATACGGTGCGGTCCGCTGCGGCCACCTGTGCACGCAGTGCAGCGGCGGCAGCGGCTTCGTCATGCAGGTAGCGGTGGGTGCGCTGCTCGTCGATCAGCGGGGCGTTAACCTCAAGGATGCCGGGAATCCCCAACGCCGCGGTCGCCTGGGCCAGCCCGGTGCTGAAGAGGCTGTAGCGCTCGTAGACGAGGTCGGCGCCGTCGTCGATAATTTTCCCGGCCAGCTCCGCGGCCGCCGCGGCCTGGGCGGCTTCGCGCTCGGGTCCCTGGCTTTTGGGGACCTTGAGCCAGGTCACCGGGAGGTCGGCCAGGTCCGCGGGAACGTCGTCGCCGGTGCGCGTGCAGTAGACGCTCACCTCGGCGCCGCGTGCCTGCCAGGCGCGGATGATCTCCTGGACGTGGACCGAGGCTCCCTTGGTCCCGAAGACCGGGATTCCCGGATCCGCGCATAGATATGCCACTCGCATTACGCTACCTCCACGCTTTCTGCGTCAGGTACGGCGGGCACCGAGGCCTCCACCAGGTGCCGCAGCCGCCGTGCCTGCTTCGTCGAGTCGAAGTTCGCCTCAATGCACTGCCGGGCGGCTGCCGCGATGCCCTCCCTGTCAAAGTCCGGCCGGGCCGCCTCCTCAAGTGCGGCGGTCAGGTCCGCCACCCCACCGTTGCGGATCAGGGTGCCGGTCCGGGCCGCGGCGCCTTGGGCCGGATGGATGACCTCGGGGATGCCGGTGACATCGCTGGCGATGGCGGGCACCCCCATGGCCATGGCCTCCAGCAGGACCGTGGGCAGCCCGTCAGCATTGCCGTCTTCTCCGACCACACAGGGGGCGGCAAAGACATCGGCCCAGCGCAGCAGGTCAGCGACTTCCTGCTGGGTCCGCGGGCCCAGCAGCCGAACTGTGCCTTCCAGACAGAGCGAGGCGATTTGATCGGCCAGTTCCGTTTCGAGCATGCCGCCGCCGGCAATCCGGACATCCAGCCGCAGGCCGCGGCTGCGCAATTCGGCAGCCGATCGAATCAGCAGGTCAAAGCCCTTCTTCTCCACGAGGCGTCCGACGGCCGCAACCCGGAGCGTCTGTCCGGGTACCTGCGGCGCGGTGTAGGGAAAGCGCTCGAGTTCCAGCCCGTTATAGACCAGGCGCAGGTTGGCAGTTTCGGCGGGATACATGGAGCGCAGGTAGCGGTAGTTGTATTCGCTGATAGTGACCACGTGCGACGCGTTGGCCAGCGTCCGGGCCAGGCGGCTGCGGTCCACATCCTGATGGAAGATGTCCTTAGCGTGAGCGGTGAAGGAATAGGTGAGGCCGGACAGCGCAGCCGCAATTTCCGCGGTACGGGCCGCCAGCGAACCAAAGTGGGCGTGCAGGTGCGTGATGCCGCGCTCCAGTGCCATGGTGGCCAGCTCGATGCCCTGATGCACTTCCGTAGGCTCGTAACCGGCAAACTGGGGCAGCAGCTGCGCCCAGCGTCCGGCGAATTCCGGATTCAGCTCCTGGGCGCGGGCGACAATGGCCCAGCCTTCGCTGAGCTTGGCCGGTTTGGGTACGTAGTTGACCGGGGCCTTTACCCGGGCCAGTTCCGGGTGGAACCTTGGATCCGCCGGCGGCCGCAGCGAGAAGATCTCCAGCACTTCGCCGGAGGCTTCCCGAGCCAGGATCTCGGTGACAATGAAGGTCTCGGAAAAGCGCGGATAGACCTTGAGGACATAGCCGACTCTGGGCGTATTGGGCTTAGCCTGCAACACGGTTCAGCTCCTTCTGCCCCGCAGGGCTCACTGTGTCTTCGGCGCCGGCGGTTTCCAACAGGTCCGCGGCCAAGCGGGCCACCGAGGTGAGTCCGTCGAGCTCAATGCCGGTGCGGGCGGCAGCTGTTCCGGCAACCGTTTCGAACCAGTTGCCGAGGACTTTGCTGCTCAGCTGGGCCGGCTCGCAGACGTCCACGAGCTGGCGGTTGCTGAGCGAACGTGCGCGGATCAGCTGCTCCTGTCGGGGCCAGACCCGCGGCACCACGAGGGCAGGAGTGTCGGTACTGAGGATTTCGCAGACCGAGTTGTAGCCGCCCATGGTCACGATGGCCGCAGCTGCATTGATCTCGACGAGCGCATCCGGGACGCAGTCGATCACGTCGGTCCGCTTCCGGGCGGCACGCTCGACCTGGCGCCTTTGGTCCGCTGCCATCTGCGGGCCGGTAATGACCAGGTGGCGGTACCCGGCAGGAACCTTGGCACGGGCCGCCGCCATGGTCAGGTCGAATCCGTCCGATCCGCCGCCGACCATGGTCAGCAGGTACGGCTTGCGGGCGTGGGGTTTGCGCGAAGAGCAGGGGCGGCCAGCGGCCAGATAGCCCGTGAAGCGGACCTTGTCGCTGAGGGCCGTGGGAATTTCGCCCGAGGCCACCGGATTATGCACGGCCGGGTCGCCGTAGACCCAGAGCTCGTCGAAGGTGCGCCGGACGTGGCACAGGTCCCCGAGCGCGGTCCATTCGCGGGCTGCGACGACGGGATCGTCAAGGACCTCGCGCAGGCCGAGGATGACCTTGCAGCCCGGATTGGCTTCCCGCACCGCAGCCAGCGCGTCCACCAGTTCCCCGTCCACGCCGAAGGCATGCCGGTCCACGATGACCACATGGGGCCGGAAGGCTGTCAGGGCTCCTTCGATCACTGCGGAGCGCAGGCTGATGAGCCTGCTCATCCGGACATCCAGGTGGCGCGGTGCGTAGTTGCCCTCGCGTTTGCTGATGCCGGGAATGACCATCCAGTCCCAGCCTTCGGGCCGCCGGTAGCTGGTGGCGGTTCCCTCGCCCGTCACCAGCAGGCCCGAGACTTTCCGTCCGGTCAGCGCCGGCAGCCGGGCCGCCAGCGCGTGGGCGATGGCAAGGTTGCGCCGGGTGTGCCCCAGGCCCTGGGAATCATGGGAGTAGAGAACTATCCGTAACTCACCGCTGTCCTGCTGGTTGGTATACATCGGTCCTCCGTAGATTTCATTCTCTTCGTGCGTGTTATTCACTTTGCCGCAGGATGATGAATCGTTTATGAAACCTTTATGAGAGAGTTCTCATGCTCGGCGTGGTGCGCCTCACATCGGCGTCAGAACGGGGCTGAGGACATGCCCCGGGCATGCAAAAAGGCACCCGTTCATACGGGTGCCTTTTTGCGTAAGGTTACTTCAGCCGCCGGTTCCCGGCAGGAGCTGCCGGGTCTGGCCGCGGCTTAGTAGCTCTTGTGGCGGGGCTTGCGGGCTCCGGCGCCTTGGCCGGCGAAGTCCGAACGCTCGCCGCGGTCCTTGCTGAAGCTGCGGTCGCCGTCGAACTTCTTCTTGTACGGACGGTCGCCATCAAACTTCTTCTTGAACGGACGGTCGCTGCCGTAGCCGCCGCGGCTGCCGCCGAAGTCGCCCTGGTCCCGGCGCGGCTTGCGGCCGGAGTCCAGTTCGAGGTGGATCAGTTCGCCGCCGATGCGGGTGCGGGACAGTGCGCGCAGCTGGTCCTGGGACAGGTCCGCGGGCAGTTCCACCAGGGAGTGGTCCGAGCGGATATCGATGCCGCCGATCTGCGCGGCACTGAGGCCGCCCTCGTTGGCGATGGCGCCAACAATGGAGCCCGGCATGACGCGCTGGCGGCGGCCTACGGCGATGCGGTAGGTCGCGTTGCCTTCGGTCAGTGCACGCGTCGGGCCGCGGGATCCCGTGGCATCCCGTCCGCCGGCGGCGCGCTCGCGCTGGCCCTTCGGGGCCTCCGGCAGGTCCTGGACCAGCAGCGGGCGTCCGCCCTGGGCCATGACGGCCAGTGCTGCGGCGATCTCCGCTGCAGGCACATTGTGCTCGGTCTCGTAGTTCGCGATCAGGTCGCGGAAGATCGAGACATCTTCGGAGGAGAGGGTCTCAGTGATCTTTTCCGCGAACTTGCTCATGCGCAGGCTGTTGATGGTTTCCGCCGAAGGCAGGTGCATCTGTTCGACCGGCTGGCGGGTGGCCTTCTCGATGGCCCGCAGCAGGTACTTCTCGCGCGGAGTCATGAACAGGATGGCATCGCCCGAGCGGCCGGCACGGCCGGTGCGGCCGATGCGGTGCACGTAGGACTCGGTGTCGTGCGGGATGTCGTAGTTGACTACCAGCGTGATGCGTTCGACGTCGAGACCGCGGGCGGCCACATCGGTGGCAACCAGGATGTCGATCTTGCCATCGCGCAGGGCCTCGACCGTGCGCTCACGCTGCTGCTGCGGGATGTCGCCGTTGATGGCGGCGGCGCGGTAGCCGCGGGACTTGAGCTTGTCAGCCAGGTCCTCGGTAGCCATCTTGGTGCGCACGAAGGCGATAACGCCGTCGAAATCTTCCGCTTCCAGGATCCGGGTCATGGCATCCAGCTTGTGCGGGCCCATGACCTGCAGGTAGCGCTGGCGGGTGTTGGTGCCCGTGGTGGTCTTGGCCTTGACCGTAATCTCGGCCGGATCCTTCAGGTACTTCTTGGCGATCCGGCGGATGGCGGTCGGCATGGTGGCCGAGAACAGGGCAACCTGCTTGCTTTCCGGAGTCTTCGAGAGAATCTGGTCAACTTCTTCGGCGAAGCCCATGCGCAGCATTTCGTCGGCTTCGTCCAGCACCATGTACTGCAGTTCCGAGAGGTCCAGGGAGCCCTTCTCGATGTGGTCGATGACGCGGCCGGGAGTACCGACAACCACCTGTGCGCCGCGGCGCAGGCCGGCAAGCTGGGGGCCGTAAGGGGATCCGCCGTAGACCGGAAGAACCGTGAAGTTCTCCATGTGCGAGGCGTACGAGGAAAAGGCTTCGGCTACCTGGAGCGCGAGCTCACGGGTGGGGGCCAGCACCAGGATCTGGGTGTTCTTGGTGGGCGGCAGTTCGGCCATGCGGGACAGCGCGGGGACTGCGAAGGCGGCGGTCTTGCCGGTACCGGTCTGGGCCAGGCCCACGACGTCGCGGCCTTCGAGCAGCACGGGGATGGTGGCGGCCTGGATGGGGGAGGGCTTTTCGTATCCGACGTCGCTCAGGGCTGCGAGCACGCGGCCGTCAAGACCGAAATCGGTAAACAATACCGTGTTTTCTTCTGTCGCTTCGGCGGCGCTGTTGTCCGTGGCCGGCTCGGTGGCGGCGTTTTCAGACATGGTGGCAGTGGGGGTTTCAGACATGGGGTTCCTCATATTCATTTGGGGACCGTGGCCGCGCAAAGCATCACCATTGAACTCGATTGAGCTATGGGCGGTGATGATCCGAGAGGCCTGTTGACACAAGTCCGGCGCTGTTCCAATCCCTTGGCAGGACTTCCCGCCATAACTTTGCTGGCTGCCTCACGGCAGTCTGTATGGCGTTTTCTCAGCCGGCGCTCCCAAAATGAAAACTGTCCGCGTTATGCGGACCCTACACACCATCAGACGCGTTTTCCGCGTCGAAATAAGGGAATACCGGAGTGGGGGATGTATCCAGTGTACGGTACGCTGCAACTTCTTTGCGCCCGAATGCACGACGGCGGCCGGTGACCTTGGGCACAGCCGGCGTCACAGTGCGTCGAGCGTCTGTTCCGCCCAGGCAATCCACGTCTCTTCGAACATGATGCCGGCCGTCAGCACTGCGCGCTGGAGCTCGTTGCCCCCGCCCCAGTTCCCGCGCTTATCGAGCTGCCGGTAGGTGGCCAGCTGCTCCCGGTGCAGTTGAAGGTGCCGTTCCAGTTCGTCCGCGATGGAATCGCCGAGCACCGAGGCGGCGCGCAGCCTGATCATCAGCGCCTCGCGGACCGGCCGGGGGTCCTGCTGTTCGGCCGTCCATCGCTGCAGCTCGCGGCGCCCTTCGCCGAGCACCTCGTAGTCCTTGGCCCGTCCCCGGCTCGAATCGCGGCCGGTGGAGCGGATCATCCCGTCTTTCTCCAGCCGGCCGAGCTCGCGGTAGATCTGCTGATGCGTGGCCGGCCAGAAGAAGCCGAAGGACTTGTCGAAACGGCGCGTCAGCTCCGCACCGGAGCCGGGTTGCTCCAACAGCGCGGTCAGAATGGCGTGCGGCAGCGACATCAGATGGCCGCCGCCAGCCGGGTGCCCTGGTTGATGGCGCGTTTGGCGTCGAGCTCCGCCGCCACGTCCGCTCCCCCGATCAGATGGACCGTCTGGCCGGCTGCTTCCAGTTCCGCCTGCAGCTCGCGCTGCGGCTCCTGGCCCGTGCACAGCACCACGGTATCCACGGGGAGTACCTGGTCGGTGCCGTCCGCGCTGAAGTGCAGTCCGCCGTCGTCAATCCTGCGGTAGGTGACGCCGGGAATCATGGTGACGTCCTTGGCCTTGAGCTCGGCCCGGTGGATCCAGCCGGTGGTCTTGCCCAGGCCGGCGCCGATCTTGCTGCTCTTGCGCTGCAGCAGGTAGATCTTGCGCGCAGGCTTCGGCGGGCGTGGCCGGGCCAGGCCGCCGGGCGTTCCGTAGTGCGGGTCGATGCCCCAGTGCTCGTAAAACAGCTCCGGCTCCAGCGTGGCGCTCGGCCCGGACTGCGTGAGGTACTCGGCGACGTCGAAGCCGATGCCGCCGGCGCCCAGGACGGCGACGGTGTTGCCCACCGGCCTCTTTCCGCGCAGCACGTCCAGGTAGCTGAGGACCGAGGGGTGGTCCAGGCCCTCGATGCCGGGGAGCCGTGGCAGCACGCCGGTGGCGAGGATGACCTCGTCGAAGCCCTCGGCCAGCAGGTCTTGCGCGGTGGCTTTCGTATTGAGCCGCTGGTCGATGCCCCGAAGTTCAAGCTGGCGGCCGAAGTACCGGATGGTCTCGTGGAACTCTTCCTTGCCCGGGATCTGTTTGGCCAGGTTGAACTGCCCGCCGATCTCGCCGGCGGCCTCGAAGACCGTGATGCGGTGGCCGCGCTCGGCCGCTGCGACGACGAAACCGAGGCCGGCCGGGCCGGCACCAACCACGGCGAGATTCTTCTTCTCCGCGGCCGGTTCCAGGAGGATCTCGGTCTCGTGGCAGGCCCGCGGATTGACCAGGCATGAGGTGACCTTCCCGACGAAGGTGTGGTCCAGGCAGGCCTGGTTGCAGGCAATGCAGGTGTTGATTTCGTCCGACGTCCCGCGCGAGGCCTTGAGCACAAAGGCCGGATCTGCCAGCAGCGGGCGGGCCATCGAAACCATGTCGGCGCAGCCGTCCGCCAGCAGCTGTTCGGCTACTTCGGGGGTGTTGATGCGGTTGGTGGTGATAAGCGGGATGCCGATCCGCCCCATCAGCTTCCGGGTTACCCAGGCGAAGGCGCCCCGCGGAACGGAGGTGGCGATGGTGGGGACGCGGGACTCGTGCCAGCCGATTCCGGTATTGATCAGCGTTGCGCCGGCGGCCTCGATCCCGTGGGCCAGTTCGAGCACCTCTTCGAAGCTGGATCCGCCCTCCACCAGATCCAGCATGGAAAGCCGGTAGATGATGATGAAGTCCGTGCCGACCCGTTCGCGCGTCCGGCGGACGATCTCCAGCGGAAAGCGGATCCGGTTGCGGTAGGAACCGCCCCAGCCGTCGGTGCGGTGGTTGGTCCGCGCCGCGATGAATTCGTTGATCAGGTAGCCTTCGCTGCCCATGATTTCGACGCCGTCGTAGCCTGCCGATTGCGCCAGGGCGGCGGCGTTGGCGAAGTCCTCGATGGTTTGCTCAATGTCCGATGCAGACAGCTCGCGGGGAGCCAGCGGATTGATCGGAGAGGCCGCTGGACTGGGCGCCACAAGGTCCCGGTGCGCGGCATAGCGGCCCGCGTGGAGCAGTTGCATGGCAATCCGGCCGCCCTCGGCATGCACCGCATCCGTAACGACTCGGTGCTCGGCTGCCTCTTCCTGCGTCGTTATTTTGGCACCGCCCGCCCCCAGCCGCCCAGTCTCGTTGGGAGAGATGCCGCCGGTGACAATCAGTCCGACTCCCCCACGCACCCGTTCAGCGTAGAACGCGGCCATCCGTTTGAAGCCGCCGGGCAGCTCTTCCAGGCCCACGTGCATGGAGCCCATCAGGACCCGGTTGGGCAGCGTGGCGAAGCCGAGGTCCAGCGGCTCAAGCAACCGGGGGAAGGCAAACGATGTCACTATGCACTCCTTTGCACAACTAGTTGCATAAAGACTAGAGCGCGCGAAGCTTTGGGGCAATAACCGCGGGTCAGCCGCGGCGCAGGGCCAGTTTGATCGCCTTGTTGACGTTGCCGCCGACGCTGATTTCACCGGCCGCCTCCGAGTCCAGCAGAGCCTGCGCCTGGGCCTTGTCCAGCCCGCCGAAAACGTCTGCCACGCTCACGCCGTGCCCGGGACGGAAGATCACTTCAATACTGTCGCCCATTGCGATTTCCCCGGCTTGCACCACTTTGCAGTAGGCACCGGGCAGCCCCTTGCGCAGGAAACGCTTGGCCCAGCCCGGTTCAGCCATGTGCCGTTCAAAGGTGGCGCAGGGAATCCGCGGCATGGTCACTTCGGCGGTGACCTTACTGCCGATCCGCCACCGCTCCCCCACCAGCGCCTGGCTGACCGGCAGGCCCTGGGTCCGCAGGTTTTCGCCGAACAAACCAGCCGGCACGTCGCGCCCGAGCTCGGCCGCCCACTGCTCCGCGTCTTCCTCGGCATAGGCGTAAAGCGCCTTCAGTTCGCCGCCGTGGTGCTTGCGGTCCGCCTGCACATCCGTCCGCAGTCCGAGCTGGTGCACCAGGACCGGGCCTTCCACGCTCCGCTTGTCGATCGCGGTCACGCCGACGATGCTCTCGTCGGGCTTCAGAGCATGGACAGAGCAAACAGCAAGCAGCGATCCGGAAGTCATTGCCCCAGTTTAGAATGCGGTCCCGTTACAGCTAAAAGTGTTCTCAACGCATGGGGCGTTCCTACAGATCTGCTCCCGCATCGGGCAATGGGCTGCATAGGGGTGTGGCAGCGGCTGTGGATCAGTAGGGTGTACCCATGGAATTATTGGAAGAATTATTCGGCGCTTGGGGCAACGAACTATGGACCTGGCTAGTGCTGCCAGTCCTGGCAGTCCTGGGGATCTACTTCACCGTCCGCTCGGGTGTGGTGCAGCTTCGCCTCCTCCCGGCCATGTTCAAGACGCTGACGGACAAGGCTCTTGTTAACGAGGATGGTTCACGCAAATCGATCTCCTCTTTCCAGGCATTTACCGTTTCGGCCGCATCACGGGTAGGCGTAGGCAACGTTGCCGGCGTGGCCACGGCCATCGCGGTTGGGGGCCCCGGTGCCGTTTTCTGGATGTGGACCATGGCGTTCGTCGGCGGCGCCTCCAGCTTCGTGGAGTCCACGCTGGCGCAGCTCTACAAGGTCCGCACCAAGGACGGCTACCGCGGAGGTCCTGCCTACTACATGCAGCACGGCCTGAAAAAGCGCTGGATGGGGATCATCTTCGCGGTCATCCTCATTATCTGCTTCCCATTCGCCTTCAGCTCGCTGCAGGCGAATACAATTTCCCAATCGGTGGCCGGAGCGTTCGGCGCCGAGGCAGTCACGCCGATCTTCGGCTGGACCGTCGGCCTCGTTCTGGCGCTGCTGACGGCGTTGGTGGTCTTCGGCGGTATCCGCCGCATCGCGCATGTCACGGAGGCCCTGGTCCCTGCCATGGCATTGCTCTACGTCCTGCTGGGCCTGGTCATCGTCGGTATGAACCTGGACCGCGTGCCCGAAGTCCTCGGGGCCATCTTCGGCGAGGCATTCAACTTCCAGTCGGCGATCGGCGGCGGCCTCGGCGCAGTGATCATGCAGGGCGTCAAGCGTGGCATGTTCTCCAACGAAGCCGGCCTCGGCTCGGCTCCCAACGCCGGTGCCACGGCGTCCGTCACCCACCCGGTTAAGCAGGGGCTGGTCCAGACTCTCGGCGTCTACTTCGATACCTTCCTGATCTGCTCGATCACGGCCTTCATCATTTTGTGCACCGTGGAGAACCCGGTCGGAGCGTCGCAGGGAATCGAGCTGACACAGACTGCCATCACCTCCCAGCTGGGCTCCTGGGCCAGCATCATGCTGGCAGTCATCATTTTCATGCTGGCTTTCAGCTCCATCATCGGCAACTACTACTACGGGGAAACCAACATTGGTTTCATCACGGAAAATGAAACCGTCCTGATGATGTACCGGACGCTGGCCACCGCTGCAGTCTTCCTCGGCTCCATTGCCTCGGCCGGGCTGATCTGGAATCTCGCTGACGGCATCATGGGCCTGATGGCCCTGACCAATCTGATCGCCATCGGACTGCTCTCCGGGGTCGCTTTCCGGCTGCTCAAGCATTACACCGCCCAGTCCAACCAAGGTATTGATCCGGTCTTCACTGCGAGCGATATGCCGGACTTGGACGGCATCGAATGCTGGAGCCCTGAGGACGTCACCACCCACGAGGTTCCGACCGTCGCTAAGCACTGAACCTTGAGCCCTGAGCCCTGAGCCCTGAGGACAAAACTTTCGCAGCCAACGACGGCGGTGCCGGACTTCCAAAAGTCCGGCACCGCCGTCGTTGTTAAGGGTTTTTAGACCGCTAAATCTGCTTGAACGCCTGCTCCAGATCGGCGATCAGGTCTTCGGTGTCCTCGATGCCCACCGAGAGGCGGATCAGGTTAGCCGGGACTTCCAGCTCCGTACCCTTCACGGAGGCGTGGGTCATCTCCGCCGGGTAGTTGACCAGGGACTCGATGCCGCCCAGCGACTCCGCCAAAGTGAAGATCGTGGTGTTTTCGGCAACCTTGCGGGCAGCGGCCTCGCCGCCGTTGAAGGAGACCGACACCATGCCGCCAAAGCCGCGCATCTGCTTCTTCGCCAGCTCGTGGTCGGGATGGTCCGGCAGGCCCGGGTAGTAGACGGCCTCCACCTCGGGCCGGCCCTGCAGCCATTCGGCCACCGCCTGCGCATTGGCCGAGTGCCGGTCCATGCGCACGCCCAGCGTCTTCAGGCCGCGGGTGGTCAGGAACGCGTCCAGCGGTGCGGACACCGCCCCCACGGCGAACTGGATGAAGCCGATCTTCTCGGCCAGCTCGTCATCGTTGAGCACCACGGCGCCGCCGACCACGTCCGAGTGGCCGCCGATGTACTTGGTGGTGGAGTGCACCACGATGTCCGCACCGAGCGCCAGCGGGTTCTGCAGGTACGGCGAAGCGAAAGTATTGTCGACCACCAGCAGCGCGCCGGCACCATGCGCAACTTCGGCGAGCGCGGCGATGTCGGTAACCTTCATCATCGGGTTGGACGGCGTCTCCACCCAGACAAACCGGGTCTTGTTCTCGTTCACGGCCGCCGCCACCGCGGACTCGTCGGACATGTCCACTACCGAGTGGCCCACGCCCCAGTCCCCGAGCACCCGGTTGATCAGGCGGTAGGTGCCGCCGTAGGCATCGTTTCCCAGGACGATGTGTTCGCCCGGGGACAGCAGCGCGCGGATCAGCGAATCCTCGGCGGCGAGGCCGGAGGCGAAGGAAAAAGCGTGCTTGCCGCCCTCCACTGCCGCCAGCTGTTCCTGGAGCGAGTCCCGCGTGGGGTTGGTGCCGCGCCCGTACTCGTAGCCGTCGCGGAGACCGCCGATCCCGTCCTGCGCATAGGTGGAGCTGAAGTGCACGGGCGGGACAACCGCCCCGGTACGCGGTTCGAAGGCCTGGCCGCCGTGCACGGCGCGGGTGTTGAAGCCTTGGTTCTTCTCTGCAGTCATGGAAATCTCCTTCAGCTCGTTAGGTAGGTCAACAGGTCGTGGCGGGTCAGCACGCCGATGGGGGCGCCTACAAAGGTCACCATCAGCGCATTGTTGGACTGGAGTTTTTCGCGGGCGGCGGAGATGGATTCCAGCGAGCCGATCAGCGGCATCGGTTCGCCCATGTGGTCGCCGATCTTGTCGGTCAGCTTGGCCTCGCCCTTGAACAACTGGGCCGTCAGGGTGCGCTCATCCACCGAGCCGAGCACCTCGCCCATCACCACGGGCGGTTCCTGCGAGAAGACCGGCAGCGTGGAAACGCCATACTCGTTCATGATCTCGATGACGTCGCGGACCGATTCGGTGGGGTGCGTGTGGACCAGTTCGGGTAGGCGCCCGGCCTTGCCCTTGAGCACCTCGCCCACGGTGGCCTCTTCCCCGCCGGCAATAAAGCCGTAGGACTTCATCCATTCGTCGTTGAAGATCTTGCCCAGGTAACCGCGGCCGGAGTCCGGCAGAATAACAACGACGACGTCGTCAGGTCCCAGCTCCCGGGCCACCTTCAGCGCGGCGACCACTGCCATGCCGGAGGAGCCGCCGACCAGCAGCCCCTCTTCCTGGGCCAGCCTGCGGGTCATGGCGAAGGACTCGGCGTCGTTAACCGCGATGACCTCATCCGGCACGGACTTGTCATAGTTCGCCGGCCACATGTCTTCGCCGACGCCCTCCACGAAGTAGGGGCGTCCGGTGCCGCCGGAGTAGACGGAGCCTTCCGGGTCGGCGCCGATGATCCGGACCGGACCCGAGGCACGGTCCGCCGAGACCTCTTTGAGGTAGCGGCCGGTGCCGGTGATGGTGCCCCCGGTGCCGGCACCGATGACCACGTGTGAGACCAGCCCGTCCGTGTCCCGCCATATTTCCGGGCCTGTAGTTTCGTAGTGGCTCAGCGGAGCAGCGGGGTTGGAGAACTGGTCCGGCTTGTACGCACCCTCCACCTCGCGGACCAGACGGTCGGACACGCCGTAGTAGGACTCGGGGCTGTCGGGCGCCACGGCCGTGGGCGTGACAACCACTTCGGCGCCGTAGGCCTTGAGCACGTCGCGCTTCTCCACGCCAACCTTGTCCGGCGTGACGAAGATGGACTTGTAGCCCTTCTGCTGCGCCACCAGGGCGAGCCCCACGCCGGTGTTGCCGCTAGTGGGTTCCACCACGGTTCCGCCGGGCTTGAGCAGTCCGTCCTGCTCCGCGGTTTCGACCATCTTCACCGCGATCCGGTCCTTGATGGATCCGCCCGGGTTGAAATACTCCACTTTGGCCAGCACGGTGGCGCTGATGCCTTCGGTCACATTGTTGAGTTTGACCAGCGGCGTATTCCCGATCAGGTCCAGTACAGAATTGGCAAACTTCATGCGCCCAAATCTACCGGCCAGTCCACAACGGTCATAGCCGGAACGAAACTCTGCGACTCAAGCCGGCCGCCCTGCCATCCCCGGCGCGTGCGACCATGGATAGGTGCCTTCCACGTTTGCCGCCACCGCTGCCCCGACCGCAGATGCCGCGGCAACGGTGGAACTTCCCGCCGGCTACGATCTGCCCGGAACCCTGGGCATCATTCCCCGCGGCAAGCAGGACCCTACCTTTCAAACCGGGCACGACGGCGTGTGGCTGGCTTTCGCCACTGTCCAAGGGCCGGTGACGCTGCGCCTGGCCAGTGAGCTAGCGGGCTCCAATGGCGGCGCCGATCCGGCCGCCATCCGGGTCCTCGCGTGGGGCCCCGGCGCCGAAGCAGCCTTGCCCGGGTTGCCGGCCCTGCTGGGCGCCGCTGATGACTGGACGGCCTTCGACCAGGCGGCGTTCCACGCCACGCTCCCGAAGCTGGTCACTGAACCGCGACGGCGGCATCGAGGCTTACGGCTGCCAAGTACCGGCCGCATCCTGGACGCCCTGGTTCCGGTGGTGCTGGAGCAGAAAATCACCACCATCGAAGCCCGCTATTCCTGGCGGTATCTTGTCAGCAAGTACGGTACGCCCGCCCCCGGACCCGCGCCTGCCGGACTGAAGGTCGCGCCTTCGGCGGAGCAATGGCGGCGCGTCCCGTCCTGGGACTGGCACCGCGCCGGTGTGGACGCCAAACGCTCCGCGACCATTCTTCGCGCCTGCAATGTTGCCTCGGGCCTGGAGCGGCTGGCCGCGCTCTCCCCCGGCCCGGAACTGGCGGCCAAACTGTGTTCCGTACCCGGCATCGGTCCGTGGAGCGCCGCCGAGATCGCCCAGCGCACCCATGGCGATCCGGACTCGGTGTCCGTCGGGGACTTCCATCTGGCCGCCTTCGTCGGCTACGCCCTGACCGGAAAGAAAACGGACGACGCCGGGATGCTGGCTTTGCTTGAGCCCTGGCGCGGGCACCGGCAGCGGGTGGTGCGGATGCTCTACCTCAGCGGCTTCCGCAAACCGGCCTTCGGCCCGCGGCTGGCCCCGCAGGACCACCGCTTCCACTGATCAAGCCCAAAAAAGCTCCCCGCCGTATCGGAACGGCGGGGAGCTTTTATTATCGCGGGAGCAGTCCTACTCGGCGTCGGCCTGCTGGGCCTGCTGCTGCTGGGCTGCCACCTGGGCGTGGACTTCCTGCATGTCCAGGCCCTTGACGGCATCCACCAGTTCGGTGAACTGGCCCGAGTTCAGGGCGCCGGGCTGCGAAAAGACAAGGACCTTCTCGCGGAACGCCATCAGGGTCGGGATGGAGGTAATGCCGGCTGCCGCGGCGAGGCCCTGCTCGGCCTCGGTGTCTACCTTCGCGAAGACAATGTCCTCGTGCTGTTCGGAGACTGAATCGTATACGGGGGCAAACTGCTTGCATGGGCCGCACCAATCAGCCCAGAAGTCCACGAACACAATGTCGTTCTCTTCAATGGTCTGGGGGAACTGGGCTTCGGTGATATTAATCGTTGCCATGCTTCCACGCTAACGGGATCAGCCGAATATGTCGCCCCCTGTTCGCTCAGCGCATGAGCGCTGGTGTCCCGCACCCGGATCGTGCACGTGTTTTCCACAGGTCCGCCGCCTCCCTACCCGGCCGCCTCAGGTGCCGCCTAATCTCGGTTTCGACGGATCAACCACAATCGAAGGAGCAACCGATGGAACGCCAAACTGCACTGATCCTGACCGAGGGTTCGACTATCGACGACGCGGTCCTCCTCAGCACGGCCCTGATTGATGAACTGGTGGAGGAGCTGCCCTTCGGCCACGATCCGTCCAGGACCGAACTCTACGCCGTTGGCCGGGCCGCCTCGCTGAGGTCCAAGCTGGATTTGCCCAGGGGCAGCGCCGGCGACGATCCGTACGAGACTATCAACGGCAAACTGCACCACATTTGGTGCCGCGGCAGCTGGTATACACCGGGAAGCTGTCCGCCCGCTCCCGCGGACAATAACGGTGCCTCCTCCTGGAAATGGCTGCATTTCAACTTGATGCACGCTGTGGAGGCGGACGCCACCTGTTTCCTCTGGGACATCTACCCGCTCGCCAGGGCTGAGGCCGCTTGAAGCAGCCTCAGCCGGCCGCTACCTAGCGGCGGTTTTCAGGGCGCGGGTCGGCCGGCGGCGCGGGCTCTGACGGTACGGGCGGCGGAGCCCAGTCCAGGATGGCCGGAACACCGATGGCGGAGTCGCAGTCAACCTGCCTCACCTCGGGCTGTTCCTGCTCCTCCTCCTTTGGCTCCTCCTTGTCCTCGTCCTTGTCCTTGTCGTCCGAGTCTTCCGGCTCCGGCTTGGGTTTGGGCTGCTCCGCCGCCCTCCGGTTGTCAGCCTCGCACTGGGCCAGCGCGTTCAGATAGGACCGTTCAGCATACTCCTGGTCCCGGAAGAACTGCGCTCGTACCCCCAAGGCGCTTTCATAGGCCGCGTAGGAAACCCAGTAGGCATCCCAATCGGCGCCGATGGCCGCCCAGGCCTTGTTGACCTTGCGGACTTCCTTGGCATAGTCCTTGTAATCGTCCGCGGCCTGACCGTACTTGTCGTACGCAGTCCAGTAGTCGAGCACGCTTTGCTGCCACTGCTGGGTCCCTGCCGCCAGCTTCTGGCTGGCCTCCCGGCGCCGTTCGGCATTCGTCTGCTCTGCAGCCTTGGCGTCGAAAACCATGGGACTCATTCCGGTGAACGCCCAGCCGCAGCCCGGTCCTTGCTTGTCCTCTGCGAGGATCCTGATGCTGGTTTCGGTCACGGCTGCCTTTGCCGGGCTCTTCGGCGGTTCTGGAACGTCCATCCGTTTGGGCATCGGCGGCCATACCGCGTAGTAGGGATCCGCAGCCGGCTGGACGTATTCAACCTTGATCTTGGGTCCCGGCAGCGGAACGGCTTCGATCCCTGAGCTGGCGGGCACCGTGGGCAACGGCACGTCTCTGACCGCCACTTTGTCCTTGACTGTGTACGGCTTGTATCCGGCGGCGGACCACGGCGAGCGCGAGGCATCCGCAGCTACCGATTTCTGGTCTACGCAGACGTCCTTGAGACCGGCGGCAAGATGATCATCCAGCTGCCTCGCGATCCGGCTCAGCGGAGCATCCGGCGCGCCGACCAGAAAGGCCAGCACATCTCCCCGGCGGAAGGAGACTACCTGGGCGGCGCTGCTGCCTTTATAGGTAAAGACACGATGCGCTTCCACGCCTGGATCTTTCCCGCCGACTTTGCTCTCGTTGATTGCCACGGCGCTGCCGGCACAGGACTGCGCCTCCTTTACCTGCTGCCGCATGACCTCGGCGCCAAGTCCCGCGGTATAGGCGGCAGTAACGACCTGGACACGATCGCCGTCGACGCTGAACAGCCGCGACAGGGCTACCGACGGGGCCGTGTCGTTGACGGCGCAGGAGTACGGCACCGGCTGCGACGCCGAGCGCTGCAGCGTACCAGAAGGCCGCCATCCCTTCGGCGGCTCCGCCAGTGCTGCTGACAGTACCTTTTCCGCCGGCATGTCCCGGATCTCGGCGAAGACCGGTTTGGCGGCAGTGCTTTCTGACGCCTTTTCTTCAACGGAAACTTGTTCGGAGGCAACAAAAGGCGTTCCGGACAGATACAGGGCGCAGAGTCCGCTCCCTGCGACAGCCGTCAGGGCCAGGGCACCGGCTGCCAGTGCCATGCCTGGGCGCTTTTCGAAAACAGACACGATGGCTCCTCAACTGCTATTGGGCCGGAACACTGATCGAGGTATCGCTGCCGGCACTCAAAGTGATCGCCACTTCCTGCCGGTACTTCAAGGAGCTGCCGGGGCTCGGAGTCTGCGCGGTCACCGTATCCGGCGTGTACAGCGGATTCTCCTTGGCCGGCTCTTTATTGATCACCGGCGTCAGATTGTTCCGCAGCAGCACTGTGATGGCTTCGTCTACTTTCAGGCCGCGGACGTCGGGAATGGCTTTGGCCGTGACTGTCCCTACCCCGACGGGTGCGGATTCGGGCAGCGGAACCGCCGGCAGTCCCTTGTGCGCACCTTCCATCGTGGCCTTCCAAACGGGTCCGGCCACCTCGGAACCGGTGAGGTCGTAGAACGTGGTCCCGTAGGCGTCGACTTCATCCAGTGGATACTGGCCGCCGCCGCGCGGGTCGCCGAGCCACACCGCCGTCGAGAACTGCGGCGTCATCCCCACAATCCAGTTGGCGGAGAAATCGTTGGTGGTACCCGTCTTGGCCCCGGCCTCGCGCCCCTTGAGTTTGCCCATGCCAGAGAGAGTGCCGCCGGACTTGAACGGCTCTTTCAGAGCGTCCGCGACCGTATCGGCAACGCCCGGATCAATGCCCTGATGGCAGTCGGCATCGGGAACCGGGATCTTCTCGCCGGTATCGCTGCGGACCCCGGCCATCACCGTTACCGGTTTGCACACCACGCCGCCGCTGACAAACGAGGCGTAAGCGTTGGCCATTTCCAGTGGCGAAATCTCATACGCTCCCAGTGCCAGAGAGGCTTCCCGGCCGCTGAGCTTGTCCGTGGGCAGAGACGTCACTCCCAGCATTTCGGCAAACTTGGCCACGTCCACCACCCCGGTCTGTTCGATCAGCCGAACGAAATACACGTTGATGGACTTGCGGATGGCCTCGTAGGCGTCGACGCTGCCGTGGTTGATGTATCCGTAGTTGTGGAATCCCTCCACCGGATCATCGAGCAACGGCGAGTAGTACGGTCCGTTCGCCGAGTAACGCTGCGAGGCAGGAACCCCCTGGCTCAGGGCCGTGCCCAGCACAATCGGCTTCATCGAGGAACCGACCTGGAACTCGCTGGTGGCGTAAACCACCTCGGTTGCTCCCTTGCCCTTGCCCCACTTGCGGTTCTGGGTGATGGCAGCAACATGGCCGGTTCCCGGTTCAACGACGGCGACGCCGAGGGCGGCTCGGTTCTTATCGCCCAGTGCTTTGGTCACCGCTTTCCGTGACGATTCCATGGCCTGCCGGTCCAACCCCGTTGTCAGGGTCATTCCGCCTCGGGATAGGCGGTCAGCCCTTTGCTCGGGTGTGGCTCCGAAGGCCGGGTTGGTCAGAATTTCCTCGCGGACCAGATGGCAGTAGAACGGATACTCCGAGTCGCCGCAGCTGGAGGGAACAGATCCCGGCTCAAGTCCCAATGGCGCTTCCCGAGCGGCATCCGCTTCTTCGGCGGTGATCGTCCCGCGGTGCTCCAGCACGGAGATCACGGTGTTCCGCCGCATCGTCGCCGCTTCCGGATGGACCACCGGATCGTAGACTGCGGGCCCCTTGAGCAGGCCGACCAGCAACGCCGATTCCGTCAGGTTGAGTTTCGACGCCGAGGTGTTGAAGTAGATCCGGGCGGCCGCCTCGATGCCGTAGGCGCGGTTGCCGAAATACACCGCGTTGACGTACATCTTCAGGATCTCGTCCTTGCTCAGCTGCTGTTCGAGCCGGACCGCGTACTTCGACTCGCGGATCTTCGCGTTGTACGTGTCTCCCACGGCGACCGATTCTTCGGTCTCGTCGCGCGCGTTGTTGACCAGGATGTTCTGGACCAGCTGCTGGGTGAGGGTCGAAGCTCCTTGCTGGCTGGCATTGACGGCGTTGTTCACGAACGCCCGCGTAATGCCGTACGGATCCACTCCGTTGTGCTCGTAGAAGCGTGCGTCTTCCGTATCGATCAGTGTTTCGAGGAACGTCGGTGACACATCCTCGACGTCGATGTCTATCCGGTTCTCGCTGTAGAAGCGGGCGAATTCCTTGCCGTCCTTGTCCAGCAGCACAGTGTGCTGGGGCAATGAGCGCTCCAGCGGCAGATCCTCGGGTAGTTCCTCCCAGAGGCTCACCAGAGTGTTGGCACCCGCCGAGACCGCAACGGCTCCCGGCGCGACCAGCGTTCCTGCGCTTAGCGCAACAACCGCCACGGCGCCGGCCCATACGGCCAGCCGTGCCGGCCAGGCACGTTCCTTCTCCGGATAACCCGACCGAGCAGACCCCATGAGTTCATGGAGACTTGTCAATGCCGCGTTTTTTCGTCCCATTTAGCACTCCTGACGACTGCGAACGCAGATCTGGCAAGACCACGTCACTGTGGCCACCGGCGAGCGGTATGTACAGAGTACGTCCTCGCACCCGGCGCACAAGGGAATGTTGCCGCAGTGTTGTAAGAGAGCCGAAATGTGACGTAATTGACATCTGGGACATATGAGACGGAGAGAAGTAGGCAGATGGATCGTTAAGTAAAAATCCCCGGAACCTCACAGTCGTGAAGTTCCGGGGATCTTACGTCCGGTGGCAGATGAGGGATTCGAACCCCCGTAGGCATTGCCAGCTGATTTACAGTCAGCCCCCTTTGGCCGCTCGGGTAATCTGCCGAACGTCTTCCTTGAAGACCGCCTCCGTAAGTGGAAGCAAGACAACCTTACAGAAGATCGGGCCGAGAATCGAATCGAGCTCCTGCCCCCCTGTTTTCCGAGCTAAAACCCGCGGTCAATGCGGGAGGCCAGCTGGGAAATGAAGCCGTCCGCCTGCCGCTGCGTCACCATCCCCCAGGTGACGGCCTGGTCCATCTCGGCACGCAGTCCCGCCAACCGCTCCTCACGTTCGGACTCCTGCTGGCCGCCGGCCAACCGGGCGTCCGCAAGCCGCTTCTCCAGCAGATCGGATTCCCGCCGGATGAATGTGCCAGTTCCGGCCACCGCGAGGTGGGAATGCACAGCATTCACTGTTGATGAACTTGCCGCCGCCGGTCCGGAACCGATGACCGTCAGGGTAGCCACCGTTGCGGCCGTGAGGAATGAGCCGGCGGCTACCCTAATTGAACGGACAAGGTACCGCTGGCGGCTGGACATCAACTGTCTCCTTAGATGCTTCGCTTGGTGAATCAATTATTCGAGTCTTTCGCCCGAAGATGCATAGGGACTGAGCGGAACCTGAGTGGGGGCCGTGAAGATACAGGCCGGGTCCGAGGACAGACAGTAGGCTAGTGGCAGAGTACGTTTCCCACACCCAAGGAGGAACCATGGCCAGTGAGTCATCATTCGATGTCGTCAGCAAGGTAGACACCCAGGAAGTTGCCAACGCCCTCAATCAGGCGCAGAAGGAGATCGCGCAGCGGTACGACTTCAAGGGCGTCGGCGCAGAGGTGGACTTCAGCGGCGAGAAGATTTTGATGAAGGCGAACTCCGAAGAACGGGTCAAGGCCGTCCTGGATGTCCTCCAGTCCAAGCTGGTCAAGCGGGGGATCTCGCTGAAGTCCCTCGACGCCGGGGAGCCGTACGCTTCCGGCAAGGAGTACCGGATCGAGGGCTCGATCAAGGAGGGCATTGCCCAGGATCAGGCCAAGAAGATCTCCAAGCTGATCCGCGATGAAGGCCCCAAGGGAGTGAAGGCCCAGATCCAGGGCGATGAGCTGCGCGTGAGTTCCAAGTCGCGGGACGACCTGCAGTCAGTCATGGGGATGCTGAAGTCAGCTGACCTGGACGTAGATCTCCAGTTCATCAACTACCGCTAGAAACTCTTGGCGCGGCAGCGCTGTCCCGCTGCCGCGCCAAGTCGGCCCACCGGCCTGAATGCTTACTGGTCTTCCCGGGCGGGAACCGGGTCACCCGTCGGCCCGTCGGTCAACGCATCCGCCAGCTCGGCTCCGCCCACGGCCTGGCCCATCCAAGTCAATGCCCTCCAGCCGTTGGCCAGACTGCCTTCAAGCACAACCACGCCGGTGTTGCTGAGAATCTGACGCGCAACAAACGGAACACTCAGATTTCCCGCCCTCGCTCCGGCCCAGCTGCGGATCATGGCTCCGTGGCTGAAAATGGCGGCAGTTGCCAGCCCTGCGGCCTCGGCCTCGGCGACCACCTCATCGAAACGGCCGAACGTCTCGTGGCCGTCCGGCCCGCCCGGCATCCGCTGGTCCAGCTCTCCGCCGGACCAGGCGAAAACAGTGGTCATGTAGGTCCGCACCGATTCGGTGTCGCCGAGCATCTCGAGCTGTCCGGCGGAAATTTCCTTCACGCCGTCGCGAATTTCAACGTCCAGTTGCATCCCGGTGGCAAGCGGCGAGGCGGTCAACTGGGTACGGATCGCGGTGGAGGCGAACAGCGCGTCGATCGGCTCGCCGTCGAGGGCCTTTGGCAGTGCCCGGGCCTGCTTGTGGCCCAGCCTGGTCAGTTCCGGTCCGGGAATCGCAGTGTCCAGCAGGCCCTTGATATTCGACGGCGTTTGGCCATGGCGGATCAGCAGCAGGCGCATCGGGTCCGCTCCTTAGCCAAGGGTCCGACCCGCCATTCGTTCCAGCCGGGCCACACGATCATCCATCGGCGGATGGGTGCTGAACATCTTCTTGAGTCCGCCGCCACGGAACGGGTTGGCGATCATGAGGTGGCTGGTGTTGACCAGTTTCTGGTCCTGGGGCAAGGGCGCCTGCTGGGTGCCGTACTGCAGTTTACGCAGCGCGGATGCCAGTGCCAGCGGATCGTCGGTCAGCTGCGCGCCGTCTTCATCGGCGTCGTACTCGCGGGTCCGGCTGATGGACATCTGGATCAGCATGGCGGCGACCGGCGCCAGCAGCGACATGGCGAGCAGGGCAATGGGGTTGGCGTTCCGGTCCCGGCCGCCGAAGAACAGCATGAACTGGGCGACCGACGTGATGACTCCGGCGACGGCGGCGGCCACCGAGGACGTGAGGATGTCGCGGTTGTAGACGTGCATCAGTTCGTGGCCGAGCACCCCGCGCAACTCGCGCTCAGTGAGCAGGCGGAGAATGCCCTCGGTGCAGCAAACCGCGGAGTTCTGCGGGTTGCGGCCGGTGGCGAAGGCGTTCGGCGCCTGCGTGGGCGAGACGTACAGCCGCGGCATCGGCTGGTTTGCGCGGGTGGATAGCTCGCGGACAATCCGGTACATCTGAGGCTGCTGCTGCTCGGTAACCGGGTAGGCCTGCATGGCGCGGATGGCCAGCTTGTCGCTGTTCCAGTAGCTGTACGCCGTGGTGCCGACACCGATCAGGGCCATAATCCAGATCCAGCTGCTGCTGCCCGTGCCGCTGGCCAGCAGGGCACCGATGCCCAGCAGGATCGCAAACAGCACGCCGAGCAAGCCGGCTGTCTTCAAACCGTTGAAATGATTGTGCACCGCGTCAGGTCTCCTTCTACGCCGGCCGTCGGTGACCAGCGTGGCACGCCCGGCCATCTTCTGACCAGGCACTCCATATAACGTACAGCGGCGGCGCCGTGTTCCTTACGGCTCCGGGTTCCTATCGTCATACCGGGCAAAGCGCGGCTGCCATTTATGCAGCAGCCAGACCGCCAACATGCATGCCAGTCCCCCGGCGACGGCCGCGAACCCCTCGCCCAGCCACTCGCCGTTTCCGCCAGCCACCGCGTCCCCGAGCCGCGGCCCGCCGGCAACGACGACGATGAAGATGCCCTGGAGCCGGCCCCGCATGGCGTCCGGCGTCGCCGACTGCAGGATGGTGTTGCGGAACACGCCGCTGACGGTATCCGCCGCCCCTGCCACCATCAGGCAGGCCACCGCCGGAACCAGCCAGGTGCTGACGCTTCCATCCGCCGCCGCTTCGGCCTTGCCCGCAAGAACGACGACGACGCCAAAGGCCGTGACCGCGGTTCCCCACACTGCCACGCACCACAGCACCGCCAGCCCTTGCCGACGAATCTGGCCCAGCGGCCCGGAGAAGAGAGCCGCAAGAAACGCGCCCGCAGCAACCGCAGCCAGCAGGATTCCCGCCGACGCTTCCCCGCCGCCGATGACCACTGCTCCGATGGCCGGCATCAGGGCGCGGGGCTGCGCCAGGACCATGGCGGCCATGTCCACCAGGAAGGTCATCCGGATGTTGGGCCGGGTGCGCAGGAACTGCAGCCCCTCGAGGACCGACCGGAGGCCCGCCTTGCGGACCTCGCCCTCCGGCGGGATCGGCGGCAGCCGGAACACGGCCCAGATGGCGGCAGTAAAGGTCACTACGTCGATGGTGTACGTCCAACCGAACCCGACGTTGGCCACCAGCACACCGGCGAGCAGCGGGCCGATGGTCATGCCCAGTCCGAACGTCATCATGGTCAGGGCATTGGCAGCAGGCAGGATCTCCCGCCGGACCAGCCGGGGCACAATTGCGCTGCGGGCCGGCTGGTTCAGGCCCGCAGCGGCGGAATGAATGGCTATCAGGACGTAGAGCAGCCAGACCTGGCCCAGCCCGTACCAGGCATGCAGCGCGAACAGCCCGGCGCAGGCCCAGAGCACCAGACCGGAGTAGAGGGCGACCTTCCGGCGGTCGTGCGCGTCCACCACGGAGCCGCCGTACAGTCCCGCCAGCACCAGCGGGACCAGCCCGACAATGCCGATGGCACCGACCGCGAGGGTCGACTGCGTCAGCTGGTAGACCTCGAGGCTGACCGCCACGAGCGTGAGCTGGGCACCGATCGAGGACAGCGAGGTCCCGATCCACATCCGCCGAAAATCCAGGCTCTCCTTGAGCGGAGTGGTGTCGGCGAACAGTTTGGGCATGAATGAGATTCTAGTTGCCGGAAGCACCTTTCTCTGACAGCACGCTGCGGATCACCTCAAGCACCTTGGAGTCGCCGATGATACGGAAGTGGCCCATCAGGTCCAGCTCGATGTTCTCCGCGCCGGGCAGTTCGCTGCCGCCGGGGATGTGGGGATCAAAGGTGCTGTAGACCGAGGTGATCCGGTGGTTCACGGACAGTTCTACGGCAAGGGATCGCAGGGCGCTGTTGCTGGGCGAGAAGGCCCTGATGCTGGGAACCAGGAAGAACCGGGCGTAGACGGAACCGGAAAACGGAGTGTTGATGGCAACCATACGGGCTATGCGTCCGGCGGCGCCCGGCATGGTCATGGCGTACTTGCCGATGAGCCCGCCTTTGCTGTGGGCCACGATGGTCACGTTCTTCAGGTCTGCTGCCTCCAGGTAGGCGCTGACCAGTTCCGCCATCCTGGCCACGGTGCCCCGGTTGTATCCGAGCGGCTCCACCACGTGGACCGGATGACCTGCCTGACTCAGGTCTTCGGCGATGGGCTTGAGGAACTGCCATTTTTCGTAGATGCCTGGGATAAGCAGCACCGGCTGGTCCTCCCGACCTGCTGCCTGCAGATAAGGCGCAGGATCATCACGGAACAGGAAGCCGTGCACCTGCCAATAGGCCACATAGGCATAGTCCTGCAGCCATGCCCAGCCACGGCGCAGCGTCATTCCGACGCTTCGGGCCCGACCGTCGCTCATGCCCGTGCAGCCAGTTCCAGGCAGTAGCCCGCGACTGTTCTGGGCCGGCGGAACATCGCCACGTGGGCCTCGCCCGATACTTCCGCAATCCGCGCGCCAGGGCAGGCCCGTCCAAGTTCGGCAACCCACTCGCGCGGCGCGATCGGGTCGCGTTCACCGCGCAGCACCAGCGTGGGCACGTCAATCTCTGCCACAGTTTCCTCCAGCCGGTGCCCGACCATTTCGGAGACGGTGGTGAAGTACCAACGTTTGCTGGACCGCGCATAATCGCTCAGCACCACGTAGTTGATCTGTGGTGGTTCCCTCAGCGTGTCCTGGAACAGCCGCCACCCCTGCTGAAGGGCGGTTCGCTCCTTCCGGTTCGTCGTCGGCCCCAGCAGCACCAGGGCGCGCGTCAGCTCGGGATGGGCAACCGTCATCTCCGCGGTGATCTGGCACCCCATTGAATGCCCCACCAGCACCCCGGGGCCAATGCCGGCAGAATCCAGCGCACCCCGCACCAGCCGGGCGAAACCCGGCATCGACAGCGCCTGCCGTGGAGCCTTGGTACCGCCGAATCCTGGCAGCTCAACAGAGTGCACGGCACCGAAGGCAGCCAGTTCCCGGGCCAGCGGGGCAAAATACCGCGGCGAGACCCCGATGCCGGGAACCAGGACGAAGGTTTCCGGCCCGCTGCCCCGGGTCAGAATTTTAAGTTCGCGTCCTTCTAGCTGCACCGTGGATTCCTGGGCTGGAGACATAAAGTGCGCACCTCCTCATGTGAATGTCATCGTAGGCTACTGGGCGGCGCCTGCGGACGATGATGGACCATTGGTGCGTCAGTAGAAGCGCCCAGGTCTCCCGTGACCCCCGACACGCCCGGAGCGAAATCTTTTCTGGACTCATTCCAGAAAACATGAAAGTATCGGTGCATGGTCGATATGAGGGAGCCGGAGGACTTGCTGCGTGAAGCCATGCTTCGCGTGACCCGTCCACGGACTGCAGTGCTGGAGGCCGTCCGTGCCCACCCGCACGCCGATGCCGACACCATCACTGGTGTGGTGAAGGCCGAACTCGGCACTGTCTCGAAGCAAGCCGTCTATGACGTGCTCGCGGCGCTGACCGATGCCAAGCTGGTGCGCCGGATCGAGCCGTCAGGTTCACCGGCCCGCTTCGAGGCCCGGGTTGGCGACAACCACCACCACCTGGTGTGCCGGTCATGCGGAGGGATCGAAGACGTGGACTGCGCTGTTGGCGCCGCACCGTGTCTCTCGGCCTCCGATGGCCACGGCTTCACGATTGACGAAGCCGAGGTCACGTACTGGGGCATCTGTCCGGCCTGCACTGCCAAAAAGACCTTCACAATGGAAGATCCGACAAGGAGCAATAGAACATATGGCTGAAAACACCAAGCCGCTGACAACCGTTGCGGGCGCGCCCGTCGCGGACAACCAGGACAGCCTGACCGCCGGCCCGCGCGGCCCCATGCTGCTGCAGGACGTCTGGTTCCTGGAGAAGATGGCGCACTTCGACCGCGAGGTCATCCCCGAGCGCCGCATGCATGCCAAGGGCTCCGGTGCTTATGGCACGTTCACGGTGACTAATGACATCACCAAGTACACCAGCGCCAAGATCTTCTCCGAGGTCGGCAAGAAGACCGAACTGTTCGCCCGTTTCTCCACTGTTGCCGGAGAGCGCGGCGCAGCCGACGCCGAGCGCGACATCCGTGGTTTCTCCGTCAAGTTCTACACTGAAGAGGGCAACTGGGACCTGGTCGGCAACAACACCCCGGTGTTCTTCTTCCGCGATCCGCTGAAGTTCCCCGACCTCAACCACGCTGTGAAGCGCGACCCGCGCACCAACCTGCGCAACGCCGAGAACAACTGGGACTTCTGGACCAACCTGCCTGAGGCCCTGCACCAGGTCACCATCGTTATGTCCGACCGCGGCATCCCGGCCTCCTACCGCCACATGCACGGCTTCGGCTCGCACACCTTCAGCTTCATCAACGACGCCGGTGAGCGGTTCTGGGTTAAGTTCCACCACCGTACGCAGCAGGGCATCAAGAACCTCACCGATGAGGAAGCTGCCAAGCTCGTAGGTGACGATCGCGAATCGCACCAGCGCGATCTGCTCGATTCGATTGACCGCGGCGACTTCCCGAAGTGGAAGCTCATGGTCCAGATCATGCCCGAGGCCGACGCGGAGACGTACAAGTACCACCCGTTCGACCTCACGAAGGTCTGGTCCAAGAAGGACTATCCCCTGATCGAGGTTGGCGAGTGGGAACTGAACCGCAACCCGGAGAACTACTTCGCCGATGTTGAGCAGGCCGCTTTCTCGCCGGCGAATGTTGTTCCGGGCATCAGCTTCTCCCCGGACCGGATGCTGCAGGGCCGCCTGTTCTCCTACGGCGACGCGCAGCGCTATCGCCTGGGTGTCAACCACCACCAGATCCCGGTGAACTACCCGCGCGGCGCCGGCTTGGTCAACTCCTACCACCGTGACGGTGCCATGCGTGTTGATGGCAACCAGGGTGCCACCCCGGGCATCGAGCCGAACTCCTACGGCCGCTGGCAGCAGCAGTCGGCGTACCGCGAGCCGGCACTGGCCGTGGGAGCACAGGCCGACCGGTTCAACTACCGCGAGGACGACGACAACTACTTCGAGCAGCCCGGCATCCTGTTCCGCGAGAAGATGTCTGCCGAGCAGAAGCAGGTGCTCTTCGAGAACACCGCGCGCGGCATCGACGGGGCTTCCGAAGCGACCATCGAGCGGCACATCGCCAACTGCACGAAGGCCGATCCGGCCTACGGCGAAGGCGTCCGCAAGGCCATTGAGGCACTGCGCGCCGGCAAGCTTTCCGAGACGGACGTAAACTCCGACTCGGTCTAAGGGCCAAAAAAGATGCCCGGGACCAGCCATGCGGCTGGTCCCGGGCATTTCTCATTTCTCGAGCAAGTGCTCCCGGCCGAACATCTTGGCTGCGTCGCGCGCGGTCGGCGTACCGGCATCGAGGTCGGCGCCCGCGGCCAGAAGTTTGACCACGACCGCATCTTCGCCCTTGAACAGCGCGCCGGCAATCGGCGACTGGTCGCGGACATTACGGAGGTCAGGATTGGCTCCGCGCTCCAGCAGCATCGCCACAGTCTCTTCGTGGCCGTGGTAAGCCGCGAGCATCAGCAGGGTATTGCGGTCCGAATCGAGCACGTCCACGTGCAGTCCATGGTCGAGAAATTCCGACAGTTCATCTGTCTTGCCTTCGCGGGCTAGATCCATAGCAAGCCCGACAACGCGTGCGGTCTGTTCTTCATTGAGTGGGATTTCGTTCGTCACGGTTCCAGCGTAGGCGAAGACGCTGCCTTTGACAGGTAACGGTCCAGCAGGAGGCGGAAGGCCGCCGTCGTTTGTTCCGTATGGCCAGTAAGCACGTGCTCGTACAGCAGGCCATGAACACCCGCTGCAAAGAGGCGCCCTTCGACTTCTGCCGTCTCCGGTCCTACCCCGTTGGCCTGCAGCCAGCCGGTGGCGACGTCCTGCCAGGCGCCATAGAGGTCGGCGGAGTGGTTGCCGAAGGCTCCTCCCGGATCCTGCATCGCCGCTTCGAAACCCAGCCGCTGGAGCTGCCGCCCACGGGCCGTCATGGATCGGCTCCACAATTGGAGCATCTGTTCCCGGAACCCCTCGGGTGCCAGTTGGAGCATTTGGCCCCTCGGTGGCGCTGCCAGCCCGGACTGGACCTGGGCCACAATTTCGGCGACCAGCTGCTCCCTGGTACCGAAGTGGTAGACGAGCATGTAACTGCTGATCCCCAGCCCTTCCGCCAAGGACCGGAAGGACAGACCAGCAAGGTTCTTGTCCTGCAAATAATCCAGAATGCCCGCCAGCAGTTGTGGCTTGCGCTGGAGATTCTGCGGTCTGGCCATGCCCCGTGCGCGCTCCTCGTCCTCCGTGGCATCCTGGCTGGATGCTCTGCTGGACCCCAGCATAGTGCGACGCAATATGAAGTTTGATTTTCACAACTTTTTCTAGGTGTGCCGTCCTAAGGTAGAGCGCAATGGCTCGCATACTGGTATAGGGACGGCACGGGGGTCGGACCAGCCGGAAACGGTTAAGCCATCAACTGAGGATGGGTATCGTGGCTACAACACAGTCTTGGCTGCAATGGAGCACCGCTAAGCTGACCGGCCGACGCAGACCGGCCGAAGAAACGCGTTCGGGGCCGGGCGCCCAGGACAAAGGCCCGGAGCCGCTGATCAACAGCCTGCGGACGGTCTATCCGGAAGCGCGAATCAGCACTCCGAGCCGGAACAAGATCCGGCTCGAGCTGCCCAGCGGCGACGTCCTGCGCTTCTACGTCAATCCGTAGCTGACGGAACTAACCAGCGTCCGGGCGCACACCCTGCGTCCGCCCGACGTTCCCGGGTGTCAGCCGCGGGAGACGCGCACCATCTCGTCGCGCGGCACAACCTTAACGCGCTCGCGCTGGACGGCGGGAGCACCGCCGTCGTCGTTCGCCGCTGCGAAATCGGCGCCGAGCTTGCGCTCATACTCATCCAGCTTCAGCCAACCCTGCCAAGTGGTGTATTCGACGCCGCGCTCTTCGAGCAGCTTAATGATGGCGTCCTCGCCGGGGTTCTTCGCCGCAGGCAGATCCAGCCGGTCCTCCAAAAGGAAACCGATGGTTTCCAGCGCGTCACCCTTGGTGTGGCCGATGAGGCCGACGGGGCCGCGCTTGATCCAGCCCGTAGTGTAGATGCCCGGCACCGGATTGCCTTCGGTGCCGATCACGCGGCCACCCTCATTCGGGATGACGCCGCGGCGTTCGTCGAAACCGACCTCGGGCAGCTCTGAGCCAAAGTAGCCGATGGCGCGGTAAACGGCCTGGACCGGGTACTCGACGATCTCGCCGGTGCCCCGGACATTGCCGGTACCATCCAGCTCGTTGCGCTCGAATTTCATCGCGGCAACCTTGCCGGCGCCGTCGCCCGTACCCTCGACAATTTCCACCGGGGTGTGCAGGAAATGCAGGTGCAGCCGGCGCGAAGCCCCGGTGTCCTGCTCTTCCACGAGCCAGTTGGTCAGCGTGTTGACCATGGTCTTGGTCTGGTTGTTGGAGCGGATCTGCTCGTCCGAGCCTTCGTCGAAGTCGAAGTCTTCCGGGTAGAGCACAATGTCGACGTCGCGGGAATGCGAGAGTTCGCGCAGCTCCAGCGGCGTGAACTTAACCTGCGCCGGACCGCGGCGGCCGAAGACGTGGACATCGGTCACCGGCGAATTCTTCAGGCCCTGGTAGACGTTGTCCGGTATCTCGGTAGTCAGCAGATCGTCGGCGTGCTTGGAGAGCACACGTGCAACATCGAGGGCCACATTCCCGTTGCCGATGACCGCAATTTCCTTGGCCTCCAGCGGCCACTCGCGGGGAACGTCCGGGTGGCCGTCGTACCAGGAGACGAAGTCCGCGGCTCCGAAGGAGCCTTCAAGCTCGACGCCGGGAATGTTCAGGTCCGCGTCCTTGATGGCGCCGGTGGAGAAAATGATCGCGTCGTAGAAGTCGCGGAAGTCCTTCAGCGTCAGGTCCCGCCCATAGTTGACGTTGCCCAGGAAACGGATGTCACCGCGGTCCAGCACCTTGTGCAGTGCGTTCACGATGCCCTTGATCCGGGGGTGGTCCGGTGCAACACCGTAGCGGATCAGACCGTAGGGCGCGGGGTACTGGTCGAAGAGGTCGATGCTGACTTCGAAGTCGCGTTCGGCCTTGGTCAGAATGTCGGCAGCGTAGACACCTGCAGGGCCGGCTCCGATGATGGCGACCCGCAACGGGCGCTGCTCCCGGTCCGCAACTGAGTTAGACACTGATCGTCCTTCTTTCGGGGAATCCTCCTGCGCAATAAGCGCACAGTTTCCTATTCTAAATGCCGCAGTCGCCCACGTCCTAAAACGGTGGCGTCGGACACAGGGCGCTGACGCTACCTGCGCTCATGACCTTGTAAGCCCGCAGCCTTGCGGGCATCTTTCAGGCGGTCCCGGATCCGTAGTGGCCACAGCACGTGCGACTCCTCGGCCGCCGACTGAATGCCCTCTGTACTGGACATAGGCCGTCGGCAATACGTCCAGCCGTGTTCCTTGCTTGGGGCAGGGAACATGCGGACACCATCGAGCCGCTCCTAAACTCAGGACTCTCCCGGGCCCGAACCAGCGGTTCAACGCCGCCGTAGCTCACAAGCTCGGCGCAATGTCGCCCTAGGAATCAACTCTTCCGGCACCCCAGAGGAGGATTCAACGGCAGATACCGTCTGGCTGGATCCGGTTAACGCGCAAATTGCGCCGGGCGGAGCTGGGTTTCCTTCAGGTCGCCAACTTCGCTGCGGGCGGCCACAGCCCAGTAAACGCCGGCATCGGACTTATTCAGCTCCATGGCTTCCGCGAAGGAAGCGTCATGACCGATGTAATGCAACTTAAAAATGTCCTGCCCCTGCTGATCTCGCCCATGAGCCGTGACCCGGCAGGGCAGACCGCGGAAGGTGCACGTCCAAATCCCCTCAAATAGGTCAGTGACCTCACCGATGTCTACCTTCTTTCGCCACAGCCCTCGAGCAGTCTGCGTCCATGGCTCCCAGAACTCGTCCTCATCCAGATCTCCTTTTTCCGGCTCCTCGTCATCGGGCCGCTCGGAGGCGCATAACACCACGGCTCCGCCACCATCCACGACATCGGCCACATAGGGATTGAAATTCCAAACAGCAAGGGTGCCGAGCACATCCTCCGGCAACAACTTCTCCTGCGCCGCCGGGCCGTCCCATGCCACGGGCACCCAGCCGGAAGCTGCATCAGGGTAGACCCCCAGGAGGGATTCGGTGCCGTGGCCGCTGATCCTCCACAGTTCCGCACCTGCGGGCACGCGAACCGGGTCCAAGTAGTACACGGGGACAGGCGTGCCTCCCTCCCAGCCAGCGAATCCCGTCCCTGTATACGGAGGACGATCGCGCACTTCCGGTTCTGCAGCATCATGGAGAGACTCCCCTGACGGGGCGGGAAACCGGAGGACATCTACATACTCCGGGGCGGCAGGGAACGGCGATCCGGGAAACCCCAGCCCATGGACCGAGTGCAGTTGCGCCGGCGACAACCCGGCGAGCTGCGCAGCAGGGAGCACAAACCCTGCCAGCAGATCCGCTGACCTGCCCAAATACTGTTCCAGGTCATAGCCGTGCACGGCCTTCTGCAAGATCGCTACCATAATGAGCTTTCCCTTCCTTAAACCGTCAATATCCCGGTCCTACCATCCGTATTTCCTGTTGAGCGCGAACACATCGCGGAGCGTGGTCTCCCGCAAATCATGCAGTTCGGACAGCGGTACCGTCACCCGGATGTCACCCGGCCCAACTAAGGAACTCTCTATCCCCCGACAGTGTGAGCGTCGGAATCGGCAACCATGGCTTCATGCTCTTGGCCTTCGAAAATCGCATACTGTCCGGCTGACCGGGCGCCATTGATCCGCGGGATCATTGACGAAGCTCCAGGCCGGGGGTGCCTGTTCATGCCCGTCAAAAGTAGCCGTCCGGTCTCAAGACGGCCGCAGGAAACAATACGTCTGGGCATCGATCATGAGGATCCTCCTGGCAGTCCTTCACCGTCTCTGTCGAGGCAATAGCCTACTGGAGCGACAGGAACCCACACCTCACAAGGTTGCCGGTTCCTCATCACCAACCCCATTTCTTGTATTCGACGAAATTGTCGCGGATTCCTGTCTCCTGCAAGTCTGTTAGTTCAGATACGGGCACTGTTACCTCAATATCTCCTGGTCCATTGAACGAGTACTTCAACCCGGCTTGCTCCACGAGCGGCTTCAACTCGCGAAGTGCACGGTGCCAATCCGCATCGGCATAGGCAACGGCCATCCCATCATCAGTAAACGCAACAATCGTCAGTCGGTAGCCCTTCCAATTCGCCACCGCACCGATAGATTCCCATTTTTCTAATACCTTGTAGTCGACAACGCGTGTAAATCTAAATTGTCCTGCACCCACCGCTCGGTTCTTGGACCATCCCGGTCCGGGTGCCACCTTAGCGACCGTGGCCAGCATGATCGTGCGTGCTTCAGGATCTGCCACCGTCGCATCGAATTCACGACCGTCTAAGACCGCATACTCGCCGGCAGGACGTACGCCCTTTACCCGCCGCGTCATAGGTGCTGCTCCGATCGCATTCGGCAAGATACCGCCGACGATTGCACAGCCGCCAAGGCATTAGCACGGTCCTGCGATACATTCGGGCGAACGCTGGTCATTTCCGGCCTTTCTGCTTCGATCACACAGACGCGGTCATTGTGCATCCGAACCACAATCTAAACCGGCACTCACTCAAAGCCTTCAATGCTGCTCAATACGCGCCGCCACGTCTGGCTAAACCCGTCATAGACGCCTGCCAGGACTTCCTGCCCTGATGCATTATTCTCCCAAAGTTCAGCGCCATCCCTAAACTGGACAGCTTTGCCATTCCTTATTTCTGCCACTTCTTCAGGAACAAGGTCTGTGTCCAGGTCAGTGCTACCGGTGAAGCCATGGCCCATATTAGGTGCAGGGTCCCGTTTGGTGGACGGAACGTTGTAGTCCTCAATCTCCGGGACCCCCGATGGGCTCCCTCCTTGCTGCACAATATGGTCGTCGAGCCGTCCATCGGCAACACGGATCTGGTCCAGGCCGGTGTCACTCGTCCTAAACCGGATCGAGAAGACAGGCTTGGAGTTGTCGGGGAGGTAAGGCGTTGATTCATAGTCCAGCCGCAGCCCGTCGTGGATTTGTTGGGGTGTGCGTAGTCCACTGGTGTGTTCGGCGCGGGAAATATAGCCAACAGTTCCCGTCCGGTATGTGTTGGAGGGGTCGAACAGCGCCTCGGCCTGGCCTTGGGTGACGACCTTTTGGAAGAGCGTATTTAAATCGGGGCTCGGGATGGATCGGCGTATGTTTCGGAGTGCCTCAGCGTCGGCAAGGGATAGATCCTCCGCGTCCGCGGCCACAGTCCGGCGCAGCCATTCTTCGTCCTTGCCGTGCTGCTCGAGCGCACCCCTGACATCTTCCCAGGCATCTGCTTGCCGCAGACTGCCCAAGTCTGTTGTGACGGTATGTTCCGTTCCGTCGCGGAATACGACACGTTCGGGAGTCCCGTCGGCCGCCCGGACCAAACGGCCCGGTCGATCATCGGCGCCATTTCCATCCGGCTCGCGTTCCGGCGGTACGTCACCGGGAGAAGCCTTGGGCTCTCCAGCGCGCACTGCAGCGTCCTCAGTGTCGGCTGCCGAGGTCGCGGCTGTACCGGGCGGGGCCTCGTCCGGTTCCTTCACACCTGTTGGGGTCGAATCTGTACTTCGTGCGCTGCCATCGCCAGTGCTGGCGGGGTTCGACGTCGATCCGCCAGTCTGTTCCTTATCGGGAGTCTTCGTACCGTCGGCGCGAGCCGGATCTGGTGCGCCGGTGCCTCGAACCGGGGTGGTATCCGTGACGCTTCCGCGGCCGGGTCCGACGGGGCCTTCGGCGTCGAAGCGGTTGATCAGGTTGTCGATGCGGGTGCTGACCGGGCCCGGGCCATTGCCGGTGGACACCCCAGCGTAGGCCGGACGCGGACCGGAGAGTGAAGCCCCGACATCGTTAATGAAGTTGTCCACGCGGACGGCGGCAGGTGCCACCCGGCCCAGGGTGACGCGGGCCGTGTCCGTAGCGAAGTTGACCGTGTTGATCTTCAGCGCACTGCCCAGGTCGATGACCCGGCCGGTGTAGCCGGCGATCTTCGTCAGCCCGGTGGCGTTCACGATGCTGGCCACGCGGCTGCCGGTACTGCCGACCCGAGTCACGGCCGAGGCCACGGAACCGGTCTTGGCCACGGCGCCGCCGCCGGCAGTGAGCAGGATGGAGGCCAGATCGAAAGCAGACGCGCCGGCCGCATAGGCAGGGTCGCGCTTCCAGTCATCCCAATGGACGGCGGCCTTGCCCACGGCAACCAGGCGCTCCGCCGATTGGTCCACGATATGTTTGTTCCCGGTCGCACGAAGGGCGACCTGGGCAACCGGCGTTGCAACGATCGCCACGTCCAGCGCCAGCGTGCCGATGCCCTTCCACGTCGCGGAGAAGGTCTCCATGTCCGTGAAGTTCACCATGTTCCACAGGCCGGTCACCGTGCCGGTGATGCCGCTCCAGACGCCCTTGCCGAAGGACACCACCCCGTCGAGGGCATCGCGGTACCACGGCTTGTCCCACTCGGTGGGCTCGCCCCAGGGAATGTTCCCCTCCGCCGCCGCGGCGTCGAGCTGGTCCGCGGTATACCCGTAGGCGACCTGGTTGGCTCCCGGCCCATCCTGCGTTGTCACCACATACGAAGGCCCATCGAAGAGACCGGAGATCGCCGTCGCGCACGTGCGTTCCGCTTCCATATGCTCGGCCAGCAACGCGTCGGCGGACTTGAGGATGTTGTTGTCGTCGTTGACCAGGTCTTGGTCCTCACGCCAGTCATCGCCGCCGTCGTCGATCCGCGACTGCACGGCGAGCCAGTCGGCGTAGAGGGCGTTGTAGCGCCGCTTGGCTTCCCTGGCCCACTCGGCGAAGGTGTCGACGGCGTCTGCGACGGCGTTCGCGTCCTCCAGGACAACTTCCGCCTCGGAGGCCACCTTGTTGAAGGCATTGTGGACCTGCCAGTCCCCCGGGCCCTTGTATGCGGTGGACATGCCGGCCCACAGTGTGTGCGATTCCTCGGCCGCCGACTGGATGCCTTCTGCCTTGGTCCGCAGCTTGCCGGCGTGCTGTTCCAGCACATCGCCGTCCGGCAACGGAGGAAACTCAGAGGGATTCCAGCCCATGGTTCAATACCTCATGTGTGCGAGTGAGTGAATGAGTGAATGTGCGGCGGCGCAAACGTCGTTCAGACCGCTTGGGGAACCGGACCGTTCCGGTGCGGCGCAGGTGCGGGCTCGGGGATGTAGGCGTCATTGGCGGTGTCCTGGGCCGCCCGGACATTCTGCTCCATCGCCTGGTCACCGGTGATGATTGCGTTGACCGCGGTTGACGTGGAATTGAGGGCCTGGACGCTGCGTCCCTGGACCTGCGTCATCGCTGCCTGCAGCTTCTCTTCGGACAATCCGACCAGCGCTTCACCGATGATCTGCGACTTCGAGGCTTCCATGATGGAACTTACTTCCGCGCCGAACTCCACAAACAGGTCCGCATACTTCTCGGTCTGCGTCTGCACCCTGCCGATGATGGATTGGATCGTCGCCGATTCAATGTCCCAGTCCGCTGCCATCTTTCCTCCATGCCTGGCGTGCCTGATCCGTACGAAAGACAACGCCGGGGGTTCGGCGCTGCCTTATCTGGCTGGTTAGCCGATGTTCTGAACGGCGGCACGGGCGCGGGCACCCGTGTTGGCCGCGGTCTGGTCATTCTGCTCAAGGGTGTTCCGGACCAGGCGGATGATTTCCTTGACCTCGCCGGCCGCGTTCTTCCAGCGGGATTCCACACCCTGGTATTCCTCGGAGACGCCGTCGGCCTGGTAATCCGACATGGCGGCGGCAACGGCCTTGTCGCGTTCGGCGATCAGGCTCTCGAGCCGGCCGACGATGGACTGGATTTCGCCCTGTACCTGGGCGGAAATGTCGGTGTCGTAAGTAAGACGGTCCTGGGACATAGCAGTTCCTTTCGGAGATCCGGCGGTAGCGCCGGGAGAAGTGAAGTCTGTAAGGGATGCCCGCTGCTGCGGACCCGAGTGGCTAGCGCGAGGAGCTGAAGTTGGCGGCGTCGAAATTCGCGGCGCCCTGCTGCTGCGAGGCGTTGTCGGCGGACTCCTGGTCGCCGGTGTGGAACGCCAGGTCCATTTCGCTCTGGCCGGTCAGGATTGCGGCGAGCGCGCCATTGAGGTTGTTGGCGATTTCGTCGGCGCGGGCCTTGAATTCGTCGAACTTCACGCGGGCCTGGCCGTTGAACTTGCCTTCGAGCGGCGCTACCGCGTCAACCAGGTTCCGGACCAGCTGGCCCATGTCCTCGTTTGAGCCTCCGGTCTGTGAGGTCAGCTGCGACAGGGTCTGTGAGCCCATATCAAATTTCATCATTACCACCTTCATGGCGCTTGGCTGCGCTCTCGTCTGTCCTGGTTGATCGTTTCGCAAGAATTACCAGCAGAAGCTATGGAGACTGTCAGGGGTCTGCGGTAACCGGATAGCTCAATAGAATCCCAATTGCCACATGCGCCGCAACCGTTCAGCATGGGTAGAACTCCCCACTCGGTCTGTAATCCGGCGGTTTGGCGGTTTCGGGATGACATGATGGATATGCGTTGCCCGGCCGCAGAGCCGACGAGCACCGCCAGCCACACGAAACCGACGCCAGAAGAGGAGTGCCTGCATGGCCAACGACTACGACAGTCAGCTCATCGAGTCTGTGGTGGTCCGGCGCAACCGGCTGACCTCCGCCCTGCTGTACGGCGACAATCCGAACCAGCGCCGCTGGATGGACAGCCTGAGGTTGTTCCTGTTCAGCATTGCACTGGCCGCACTGATTGCCGCTATCTGCGTGGGCTACTCCTTTGTCAGCAACCTGCTCGCCGAACAGCGGCAGAAGCAGCAGGAACGCTCGGCCTCGGCCTGGGTGCAGCTGCATGAAGATCCCCAGCACGGGGCGCTGCCCCTTGAGAACCTACGTCCGGGAGCCTGACCGATGCCGCTCGCTTTTACCCGCGTCACGCTGATCGGCGAAAGCCGGCACCTGGATCTGCTGCTGCCGGCGGACCAGCCGGTGGGTACCCTGATGCCGCAGATCCTCGATCTGATGGCGGATTCCCCTCGCGACGAGGTCGCGGCCAAAGTGCTGGTCCAGGCCTCCGGCGAGCCGTTGCCCGACCAGGCGACACTGTCCGACGCCGGAGTCAGCGACGGCGGCAAGCTCACCTTGTTCAACGCCTCCGATGCTCCGCCGCCCGCCGTCGTCTACGACGTGACGGACACGGTTGTCGAGGAAACCGAGTCGGTGGGCGGTCGCTGGGACGAGCGCTTCCGCCACCTGATGGCCGGCGCCTTCGCCGCCCTGGGCAGCTGGGGCGCCGTGGAAATACTGCTGGGATCGTTCGCGGGCGGCAGCAGCTGGTGGATTCTGCTGGCCGTTGCGGTTGTCCTGCTGGCCGGCTCCACTCTGTTCGGGCTGCCGCAGCGCAGGAACGTGGGGCTGACGCTGGCCGGCACCGGCTGGCTCTTCGGGCTCGGCTCCGTCCTGCATCTAGACCTCGGCATCGAGCTGAAGCTGCTGGTCCTCGCGCTGCTCTCTACCGCGGCCTTTGCCGCCGTCGGGGCAATGCTGGGTCGGTCCAAGGCCATGTTCGGTGCAGCCGGGACGCTGGCCGCCCTGACCGCTATCTGGGCTGCGTGCGGCTTTTTCTCCGGTGATCCGGTCCGGGCAGCCGCCATCGCCGGCACCACCAGCATTGTGCTGCTGGGCCTCACGCCGAAGATCGCCCTCTCCGTCTCCGGTCTGGCCACCCTGGATGACCAGCGTTCCCAAGGCGGTTCCATCCGGCGTGCCGATGCCCTGGACGCCATCCGCGCCGCGCACCGGGCCCTGGCCTTGGGCACCGTTCTGACGGCGCTGTCCATCGCCGCGGCACTGTGGATTCTGGGCACGGACTCGACCCGGCAGGCGTGGACGCTGCCGCTGCTGGCCGCACTGGTCCTCGCCGCAAGCCTGCGGGCGCGGTCCTTTCCGCTGGCCGCCGAGCGGGTCTCGCTCTACATCGCCGCTTCAGCGGGAGTCGCCGCGCTGGCCATGTCCGCCCTGCTGCTGCTGGACGGCTCCGAATGGCTGGTGGGCCTGCTGCTGCTGGCGACGGCGCTGGCCGTCGGCTCCGTCCTCACGCTGAGCCTGCCGGCGCACACTGCCGCCCGCCTGCGCCTGGCCGGGAACAAAATCGAGACCATCGCCATCCTGGCCACCGTGCCGCTGATCCTCGGGCTGTTCGGACTCTTCGCCCAGCTGCTGACGAGCTTCGGTTCATGAGCCCGGCACGCACCGCCGCAGCAGACCGGTCCGCAACTCCAGCCCGACCCCGCTCCTTGGGAAGGAAGCCCCAGTGACGTACGATCCGTGGACTCCCCAGCCGGCGCCGCAGATCCGGCGCGAAGCTCAGGCCGCCCAGGCCGCAGGAGAAGGCAGCTTCGGCGGCTTCGAAACCTCCACCGACACTTTCCGCCGCCGCCTGCGCACCCGCCAGGGACTGCCCACCGGCGCCCGTGTTCTGCGCCAGCTCACCAGCCTCTTCCGCTCCGACGACTACCCGCAACGGCTCAGCGCGGCCGCCGCCGGAGCCCAGGAACCGGTCACCACCGGCCGCCGTATCGCCGTCATCAGTTCGCGCGGCGGGGCCGGCAAGACAACGACGACGGCGCTGCTCGCTTCCGTGTTTGCCGCCATGCGCCAGGACTCGGTGGCCGCCGTGGACAACGATCCTGGCCTCGGCTCCCTGACGCTGCGTCTTGGCCTCGAGCAGACGCCGTCCGTCGATGAGCTGGCTTCCGCTGTCGTGAGCGGAACCCCTGCGAGCCACGCCGAGCTGGCCGGGCGGATGGGGGCGGCCGGGGCCAATCTTTACGCCACCGGTGTCCGCCTCTGGCAACCGCGCGCGGAGTACCCGGCACTGGGCAACGCCCTGACCGCGGTCAGCCGCTACTTCCCGATCACGCTGATCGACTGTCCCACCGGCATCAGCCATCCGGACAGCGTGTGGGCGATCAAGTCCTCGCACGCCGTGGTGCAAGTGGTTCCGGCCACCGTATCCGGGGTCAATGACGCGCTCAGCTACGCGCGGGCCTGGCTGCAGGACCCGGCCACCCATGCGCTGCCCTTGCTGACGGTGGTGACCAGCACCGATTCCGACGCGCCGCTGGATCCCGTCAAGGAGGCCGTCCGGCTCAGCCGCGAAGGCCTGGACGTGCTGACCCTGCCCTACGACCGGCATCTGGCCGCCGGCGTCGAAATCGACCTGGGTCTGCTGGCACCGCAGACCCGGCTGGATGCCACTTCGCTGGCGTCCACGATCCTGCACGCAGCCAACGGGAACCGGTGATATGAGCGTCAAGCTGATCCACCGCCCCGCCCGGACCACACCGCCGGCCCGCACCGTGGAACCCTACATTCTGGATGCGCCGCCGCCGGTGAACGAGGGCCGCAGCGGCATGAACATGATGTCGCTGGTCCCGCTACTCGGCGCGGGCGCGTCCATGACGGTCATGATGCTCTTCCGCGGTTCGTCCCTGGCCGCCGTCGGCGCGTTGATGATGATTGTGACCATCCTGGCTTCCATCGCCATGATGGTCAGCCAAAAAGGAAAGCAGGCCCGGCAGAGCCGCGACCAGCGCGAGTACTACCTGGAATATCTGGAGCGCGCGCGGACCGAACTGCGCACCGATGAGCAGCGTGCCATCAAGGTTGCCCGGGTGAGCAGTCCCCCGCCGTCGGCCTTGTTCGATATCATCCGCAATCCCAAACGGATCTGGGAACGCCGCCGGCGCAACGAGGACTTCCTGGACGTGCGGATCGGCAGCGGCGAGCGGCGGAGCAGGGAGATCAGGGTTAATGACTCCACTTCTGGCCTGCAGCAGACGGACCAGTTCATGACCACCGAACTGCAGATCCTGCGGCGGCGCTTCGAGGCCTCCCCCGAGCTGCCGCTGACCCTTCCGCTGGACTCGGCCGGCAACGTCAGCCTGGTCGGTTCACGCGAGTTCGCTCTGGCCGTCTGCCGGAACCTGCTGGTGGAGGCCGCCGCGTTCCACTCCCCCGAGGACCTGCACATCGCCCTGTCCGTGCCGGAGGAACGGTACGACGACTGGGCCTGGGCTACTTGGCTGCCGCACCTGGCGGACCAGTCGCGGACACACCGCACCGGACCCGTCCGCCGGCTGGCACCCTCGCTGGATTCGCTCTCCGACCTGCTCAAGGACGACCTGCAGAACCGCTCCACCATCGCCGCCGAGGCGCGGAAGAACTATCTCAAGGCTGGCGTGGGCAATTCCATGCCGCGGCTGCTGATCATCGCCGACACGTACGGCGAGCCGCCGCAGGAACTGGCGCTGCCGGACAAGCTGTCCTCCCCCGGCCAGCTGGGTGCCACGGTCATCTACCTCACCGACAACCGCCGGCATGAACCCGGCGAGGTGAGCATCCGGATCAGCGAAGCGGCGGCCGGGCCGCGCAGCTTCCTCAGCCAGAACTACCGCGAGGATCCGGTTGACCCGGTGACCGAGGAAGGCCTGCTGGACGAACTGCCGCTGGCCACCGCGGAGTCGCTGGCCCGCGAACTGGCGCCGATGCGGCTGTCGCCCGATTCGCTTGAGCACAACAGCGCCGAGAGTTCCGTGGGTTACCTGGAGATGCTGGGCCTCTCCCCTCGGCTGGACGCCGCGGACATCCGCAGGCTGTGGCAGCCGCGCAGCGAGATCGACTTCCTGCGCGTCCCGCTCGGCCCGGATGACCGGGGCAAGCCTGCCATGCTTGATCTGAAGGAATCCGCTCAGTTCGGCATGGGCCCGCACGGCCTGTGCGTGGGCGCCACGGGTTCGGGCAAGTCGGAGATGCTGCGCAGCCTGGTGCTGGGGCTGCTGGCCACTCACTCCCCCGATGTGCTGGCCATGGTGCTGGTGGACTTCAAAGGTGGCGCCACCTTCGCCCCCTTCGAGGGCGCCCCGCAGGTCACCGGCATCATCACCAACCTCTCCGATGACCTGACGCTGATCGAGCGCGTCTACGCCAGCCTGAACGGCGAAATCCTCCGGCGGCAGGAACTGCTCAAGGCTGCTGGCAACATCGCCAACATCACCGACTACCAGCTGCACCGCCAGGAACGCTTGGCCCGCGGCGAAGAGATGGATCCGCTGCCGCATCTGGTGGTCATCATCGACGAGTTCGGCGAGCTGCTGACCGCCCGGCCGGACTTCATCGAACTGTTCCTCTCCATCGGCCGCATCGGCCGGTCCATCGGCGTGCACCTGCTGCTGAGCAGCCAGCGGATCGAGGGCGGCAAGCTGCGCGGCCTGGACACGTACCTGTCCTACCGGATCGGCCTGCGCACCCTCTCCGAGTCCGAGTCCCGCACGGTGCTGGACACCCCGGATGCCTTCCATCTGCCCCCGGTTCCCGGTTTCGGCTACCTGAAGGTGGACACCACCACCTACACGCGCTTCAAATCCGGCTATGTCTCCGGCCCTGTCGAGGTGGAGGAACCGGAAGACGAACAGGACGAGGCCGAGGAGTTGGTGCTGGCCGTCCCGCGTTACGCCGCCGTCCTCGAAGACGCCGCAACCGGTGCGGCCGGCAGCAAGCCGGCAAAGTCGGGCCTGCGGACCAAGGCCTCGCAGCGCACCACCGGGCCCACGGTCATGTCCACGCTGATGGAAACCCTGCGCACCTTCCCGCGCTCGGTCCAGCCCATCTGGCTGCCGCCGCTGCCAAGGGGCATCGCGCTGGACACCGCGGCCGGCTCCGCCGCCGCCACCAGCCAGGGCATCCGGCTGGCCAAGGGCGGCAACCTGCGCGTCCCCATCGGCCTGCTCGACGACCCGGCCAAGCAGTGGCAGGGGCTGTGGGAACTGGACCTGAACAACGCGGGCGGCAATGCCATCATCGTCGGCGGGCCCCAGTCGGGCAAGAGCACCGCCCTACGCACCATTGTCTGCAGCCTGGCCCTCACACACAGCCCGTCCGAGGTGGGCATCTACGCCGTCGACCTTCTGGGCAGCGGCCTGTTGCCGCTGGAGGGACTGCCGCATGTGGGCGGGGTCGCGGTGCGCACCAACCGCGAAGTGGTGCGCCGCACCATCGAGGAGATCGCTGCCATGCTGGACACCCGCGAGCAGCTGTTCGAGCGGTACCAGATCGATTCGCTGCAAACGCTGCGCCGGATGTGTGCCCAGGGCATGATCCCGGAACTGGCCAGCGCGGATATCGTGCTGGTGCTGGACGGCTACGGCCAGCTCAGCGACGAGTTCGACGACGTCGAAAAGAAAGTCCACTCGATCATCTCCCGCGGCGGCGGCTACGGAATCCACATGATCGTGACTTCCACCCGCACCAACGAGGTCCGCATTGCCCAGCAGGGCTTCTTCGGCAACCGGATCGAGCTGCGCCTGGGCGATCCGGCGGAATCGAATTTCGGCCGCAAACTCGCCGAGTCGATCAGCGCGGACCGGCCGGGCCGCGGCCTGATGGAGCAGAAGCTCATCGGCCACATCGCCCTGCCCCGGATCGACTCCGAGCCGGATCAGGACACCGCGGTCCAGGGCATGCGAGATCTGGTTGCCGCCGTCGCGGCCTCCACCGATGACCGCGCCATGCAGGTCCGCGTCCTGCCGCCGCTGGTGGGTGCGGAAACGGCCGTCACCCCGGCGCGGCCGGGGCGGATCCCGCTGGGCCTGCGCGAGACGGATCTGGGTACCGAGCACTTGGACATGCACGTCAAGGACCGGCACCTGGTGGTCCTCGGCGACGACGGCGCCGGCAAGACCAACGTCATGCGCTCAGTGATCCGGCGGCTGGCCGAACAGCATACGCCGGAAAACCTGGTCTTCGCGGTCTTCGACCCCCGGCGCGGCCTCGCCGACGAGGTGCCCGAAGAGTACCTCGGCGGCTATGCCACCAGCCCCGCGCTCGCCGAACAGCTGGCCGGAGCCGTGGCATCGGAACTGGACAAACGCGTCAACGGCAACAACGACGGCGTTGCCAACAACGGCGGGAATCCTCCGCGCGTTGTGCTCATCATCGACGACTATGACATTCTCACCGCGGGCGGTTCCTCCCCCTTGAGCCAGCTGACGCCCTATCTGCCGCTGGGACCCGAGATCGGCCTGCACGCGGTGCTCTCGCGCCGGGTCCGCGGTGCCAGCCGCGGCATGTACGAGGCCTTCTTCATGTCGCTGCGCGATTCGGGCAGCACCGGCATTCTGATGTCGGGCGACCGCGGCGAGGGCGCACTGCTCAACGGCATCCGCGCACGGGCACTGCCACCGGGCCGGGCCCAGCTGGTGCAGTCCGGCAAGCCCGTCAACACCGTTCAGCTGTACTACAACGCAACGGAGGCCGCCGCCGATGAGCAGTGACTGGACCGTCATCAGCCTGCGCGAACCGGACCAGCGCACCGTGGTCGAGGCCCTGGTCGCCACCGTCCCGGAGCTCAATGTCAGGGAAACCGCGGAGAACTCCCTGCTCGAACTCTTCACCGACGACGGCGAGGTCCAGCTGGTGCTCGAACTGCCGCGGCTGGTCCGCGTTCCGCAGGAGGTGCAGCGGCTGCTCGCCGGCGCGGAAGTCTCCGCGGTGCCCGGTGTCCGCGTGCCCGCTGCCTTCACCCCCGGCACCGGAGACCCCGCCGCCGAACCGCTCTGGTGGCAGGACATCCACGTCCGCGACGGGCTCCGCGAAGCCGCGGCCAGGGCCGACGCCCTCTGCCATGCCCTCGCCCGCCGGTGCGAGGGCGCCGTCGTCGTTCCCGGGATGGTGCAGCCGTGAGCCACGCTTCCGCTTTCGACTTCAGCAGTGCCGCCACAGGGGTCCTTTTCCAGGACAAACCCATCACCTACCTCTCGCCCTGGATCGCCAAGTCGCACGGGGCGGCCCAGGAAGACGGACGGCAGTTCGCCGTGCTGACACCGGGTACCGCCGCGATCAGCCTGCCGTTAAGCATGCTGCTCTCCGAACCCGGCTGCCAATGGCTGGCCACCAGCGCGGACGGCACGTTCTTCGACGGCTTCACCGGCCGGGTCCACGAATGGAACGGCGAGGTTTTCGAACCGCTGGACGAACTCGCCGAGGACTTCCTGCTGACCCCGCGCACGCCCGGCGGCCTGCTCCATGTCCGGGCCGAGACCATGCACCCGGCGAGCCTGGGCACCCGCATCGGGGACTTCACCGCGCAGCTGTTCACCGAACTCACCGGCCACCCGCCCGTCGGGTGGGGCCGGGCCGAACCGGTCAGCGAACCATGGGACACCGCGGCGATCACGGCACACTGCTATGACCGGGCACCGGAAACCTCCGGGCTGGTCGCCGTGGGGCAGCCGCGGGTGGGGACGGTGGCAGCTGCGATCGCCGTCGTCACGGTGGAACGATCCGCGGCCGGGGTCCATGAAACCGTGGAACTCCTGGCGGAAACCGCGGATCCGCTGGGCCTGGACCAGCTGGACGCCTTTGCCGCACGGATGCACCGCAGCCACGCGCGGACCGCCGTCCTGGGCCACGCCGTCGGTTTCAGCAATCTTGCCCGCCCGGCGCGTTTCACCGGCATGTCCGTTCCGGCCTGCGCATTCTTCGGCTCGGAGGCGCTGCGGGACTTCGGCGCCCGGCAGGCGCTGGCAGCCGCGGGACCGCGCGCGCGGCTGATCGGGGTTTCGCCGGTGCAGTCCCTGGCCGTGAACTACGGGCAGGAACCTGCCCCGGAGGAGAAGCACCCGCTGGAAGCCTGGGCGGAACTCGCGGGCAAACTTTCGGGCCAGCTGCCCGGCTGAGGCCGCCGCCTTATGCCCCCGCCAGCCGCCGGGTTGGAATACCCGGCCTGCCGGTGATGTTATGGGCTCTGTGTCAACTAACGACGGCGATCCAGCCTTCCCTCCCCACCAGCAGCTAACTGCCGTCGCCCCCGACCTGGATGCCACGGCGGTGACGGATGCAGTAGCAGCCGGCACCAAGGGCAGGAAACCGCGTAGCGAACACAGCACAGGCTTGCTCTTCGGGCTGGCTGCCTACGGGCTGTGGGGCATCCTGCCGCTCTACTTCGCCATCCTAGAGCCGGCCGGTCCGCTGGAAATCGTGGCCAACCGGGTGGTCTGGTCGCTGCTGTTCTGCGTGCTGCTGATGACGGCCATGCGCAGCTGGCGCCCCTTCAAGGCTGCCCTGGTGGACAAGCGCACCCTGGGCACGCTTTCGCTGGCCGCGGCGCTCATCGCCGTCAACTGGCTGACCTACACCATTGCCGTACTCAGCGAGCGCACGGTGGAGGCCTCGCTGGGCTACTTCATCAACCCGCTGATTTCCGTCCTGCTTGGTGTGCTCATCCTGAAGGAACGGCTCCGGCGTGCCCAGTGGGCGGCACTGGCCGTGGCGTTCATCGCCGTCCTGGTGCTGGCCTTCGGATACGGCAATGTGCCCTGGCTGTCGCTGATCCTAGCGTTCAGCTTCGGCTTCTACGGCCTGGTCAAGAAGAACGTCGGTACCAAGGTGGATGCCGTCTCGAGCCTGAGCGTGGAGACCTTGGTGCTGACTCCCCTGGCCGGAGCCGTGATGGCGGTGCTGATGGTCCAGGGCCAGGCAACCCTGCTCGACAACGGGCCAGGGCATTTCTGGCTGATGGCAGCCGGCGGACTCATCACCGCGCTGCCCTTGCTGTTCTTCGGAGCTGCGGCCCGGCGTCTGCCGCTGAGCATGGTGGGCATGCTGCAGTATCTGGCCCCGTTGATCCAGTTCATCCTCGCATTGGCCGTCTTCCACGAACCGATGCCGCTGGAACGGTGGATCGGGTTCGGCCTGATCTGGCTGTCCCTGATCATCCTGACCACGGACATGCTCGCTTCCTACCGCAAGCTGTCCCAACCGGCCACCGCCTGAACCGGTCAGACGTGGCCGGGCGCATCCAGCCCGTGCACGCCCTCCTGCGGTACCACGACCATGGGCACGGGCAGTGCCCGGAGCACCTTCAGCGCCGTACTGCCCAGGAACAGCCGGTTGCGCTGGGCGAGCCGGCTTGAGCCGATGATCACCAGTTCGCCGTCGTCCCAGTCCAGGCTGTCGATGGCCTCTTCGATAGTCCGTCCGTGCGCCACGGTCACGGTTGCGGTTCCGTCGAGCGCATTGGTGGCGGCTTCCGCCAGGACGGAGTTGGCGTGCAGATGGGCCTGGTGGATCGCCTCGCCGGAGTCCGAGCGTTCGTGCGTGTCCAGCGCCACGAGCGAGACCAGCCGCAGCGGCAGGCCACGGCGGCCGGCGGCGCGCAGTGCCACGTCCCGAGCCGTCTGGGCGCCCTGCCGCTCGCCGATGAAGGCCGTCAACCGGGTCAGCGGCCCCTTCCGCTGGTAGCCGCGCGGCGCAAGGGCCACGGGCACCGGCGAGGCGTGCAGCAAGGCGTTGGCGACACTGCCTACCGAGAACCGTTTGAACAGCCCAGTGGAGGCGGCGCCGATGACGATGAGGGCGGCCGATTGCGCGGTGGCTGTCTCGATCAGGCCTTCGGCGAAGGAATCCGAGTCCACCACCCGGAATTCGGCGTCGATATCCGAAGGCACGAGTTTCAGCGCTTCGCGCCGCGCGGTCAGGACCTCCTGCTCGCCGGCGCTGACGCGCTTGCCCTGCGGATTGACGGCCACATAGGGCGCGTTTTCCGGCACCACGTAGACGATCTCCAGCCCGGTCCCCTGTGCCCGCGCAATGGCTACCGCCAGCGCGATGGCATCGGCTCCCCGGTCATCCGGCTGGTACCCCACGACATATCGCATCCGTTCCACCCTCCACCGCCGCGGCGGCTACCGCATGAGCATTATGAGGCGACTCTACCGTGAGGCAGGACACATTTCACCAGCCGCTTTCCGGAAGCACCGAGGGGACAGGGCCCGGCAAAGGCCGGATCCTGTCCCCTCGGATCAATACGCTGGACCGTCAGGCAGCGGCTGCGCGGATGGCGCCTTCCAGCACGTCGAGGGCATCCGCCAGCAGGTCGTCGCCGATGACCAGCGGCGGCAGGAGACGGACTACGTTGCCGTAGGTGCCGCAGGTCAGGATGATGACGCCTTCCTTCAGGCAGGCGGCGGAAATCGCCTTGGTCGCTTCGGCGTTCGGGGCCTTGGTAGTCGCGGCGGTACCCGACTGCACGAATTCCAGCGCCAGCATGGCTCCGCGGCCACGCACCTCGCCGATGATGTCCACCTCGGCGGCCAGCTTCTCCAGCCGCGCACGCACCTGGGACTCTATTGAGCGTGCCCGGGCGTTCAGGTCCTGTTCCTTCATCGTTTCGATGGCGGCCAGCGCCGCGGCGCAGGCCACCGGGTTGCCGCCGTAGGTGCCGCCCAGCCCGCCGGCATGGACAGCGTCCATCAGTTCCGCGCGCCCGGTGATCGCGGACAGCGGCATGCCGCCGGCGATCCCCTTGGCCATGGTGATGATGTCCGGCACGATGCCCTCGTGATCGGAGGCGAACCACTCACCGGTGCGGCAGAAGCCGGCCTGGACCTCGTCCGCGATGAAGACGACGCCCTTGTCCTTGGCCCACGCGGCCAGGGCCGGCAGGAAGCCCTCGGCCGGGACGATGAAGCCGCCCTCGCCCTGGATCGGCTCGATCAGGATCGCGGCGACGTTTTCGGCGCCGATCTGCTTCTCGATCATGGTGATCGCGCGGCGGGCAGCGTCCTCGCCCTTGATCTCGGCTTCCTCGCGGAAGGGGTAGCTCATCGGCACGCGGTAGATCTCCGGTGCAAACGGGCCGAAGCTGCCGGCCGGGCTGGACTTGTAGGGGTTGGCCTTCGCTGTCAGACCCATGGTGAGGTTGGTGCGGCCGTGGTACGCGTGGTCAAAGGCGACGACGGCGGTGCGTCCCGTAGCAACGCGGGCCACCTTGACGGCGTTTTCAACGGCTTCGGCACCGGAGTTGAACAGTACGGTGCGCTTGTCATGGTCGCCCGGGGTCAGCTCGTTCAGCTGCTCGGCAACCGCGATGTAGCCCTCATACGGGCTGACCATGAAGCAGGTGTGCGTAAAGTGCTCCACCTGTTCCTTGACCGCACCGACGACGGCGGGATCAGACGCGCCGACACTGGTCACGGCGATACCCGAGCCCAGATCGATGAAGGAATTGCCGTCGACGTCCTGGACGATACCGCCATCGGCGTCGGCCACGTAGACCGGAACGCTGGAGGCGACGCCGCCGGCCACGACCTTCGCACGGCGGGCCGCGAGTTCAACGGACTTGGGTCCGGGGAAGTCGCCGAGGATTTTGCGCTTCTGCTCGAGCCGGAACTGGGGCTCGGTAGCCTGAGTGGTCATTTCTTAGCCTTTCAACTGGTTCAGGTAGGTAGGTTTGTGCGGTGCTAAGCGTCGAGGGCGCTCATGACGTGCTTGATGCGCGTGTAGTCTTCAACGCCGTACATGGACAGGTCCTTGCCGTAGCCGGACTGCTTGAATCCGCCGTGCGGCATTTCTGCCGTGAGCAGGATGTGGGTGTTGATCCAGACGGCGCCGAAGTCCAGGTCGCGGGAGACGCGCATGGCCGTTCCGTGGTCGCTGGTCCAGACGCTGGAAGCCAGGGCGTATTCGACGTCGTTCGCCATCTCCACGGCTTCGGCCTCGGCGCCGAACTTCTGCACAGTGATGACAGGGCCGAACGTTTCCTGCTGCACAATGTCATCCGTCTGCTTCGCGCCGGTGACGATGGTGGCTTCGTAGAAGAACCCCTTGTCGCCGGCGCGCTTGCCGCCGACTGCGACCGTGCAGTGTTCCGGCAGCGCGTCCATGACGGCGTTCACGGCGTTGAAGTGGTTGATGTTGTTCAGCGGCCCGAAGTAGTTCTCGGCGTCATTCTCGGAGCCGGTCCGCAGCGTCCTGGTGTGCTCGACCATGGCGTTGACCAGATCATCATGCGCGGCTTCTTCCACCAGCACGCGGGTGATGGCCGTGCAGTCCTGGCCGGCGTTGAAGAAGGCGAATTCGGCAATGGCCGCGGCACTCTTCTTGATGTCGGCATCGGCGAAAACAATGGCAGGAGCCTTGCCGCCGAGTTCCAGGTGTGCGCGCTTCAGTCCCTTGGCGGCTCCGCTGGCCACGGCGATTCCGGCGCGGACGGAACCTGTGATGGAGACCAGGCCCGGTGTCTTGTGTTCCACCATGGCAGCGCCCGTGCCAGCGTCGCCGAGGACAACGTTGACGACGCCGGCCGGGAAGATGTCCTTGATCAGCCGGGCCAGCACCAAGGTGGACTCCGGCGTAGTGTCGGAAGGCTTGAGCACCACGGTGTTTCCGGCGGCCAGGGCCGGGCCGATCTTCCAGACGGCCATCAGCAGCGGATAGTTCCACGGTGCCACCTGTGCGACCACGCCGATCGGCTCCCGGCGCACAAAGGACGTGTGCCCTTCCATGTATTCGCCGGCGGACTTGCCTTCGAGCAGGCGTGCCGCCCCGCCGAAGAAGCGTAGCTGGTCGGCACCGGCGGCCACCTCTTCAGAGGCAATCATTTCCCTGACCTGGCCGGTATTGCGGTGCTGCGCCTCGACCAGTTCCTCGCTGTGGGCTTCCATCGCGTCCGCGAGCTTGAGCAGCAGCAACTGGCGCTGGCTGGGTGTGGCGTGCTTCCAGGTCTTGAAAGCAGCGGCCGCCGCAGCCATCGCATCATCGACGTCGGATTCAACCGAGACCGGGGACTGGGCCACCACTTCGCCGTTGGTCGGGTTGATGATGTCGAGCAGCTCGGTTCCGGCGGGAGTAACGAATTCGCCGTTGATGAAGTTCTGCAGGGTCTGAACCACGGTTTACATCCCTTTTCTGGCCTCAGGCCGTAACGCGCATAACCGGTCAGCGGCTAGTGATTGCCGCAACACTGCCGACAATATGCCCCCGTCTGCACCGCAGCCATAGCTTCCTGCACACGGACCGGCGCTGCCGTTCGTGCACTTGTCCAGCCGACCAGCACCCGGCACGCGTCGATGCCCCGCTGCACAGGCAACGGGGCATCGACAGAAGGAATCAACAGGCATCAGAGCTCCGGCGCGTGCTCCTCGGGCATTCTGGTGTCGTCTTCCGGGTGCCGCTGGAGGTTGACCAGCGCGAGGCCAAGGCCTCCCCAAACGGTCAGGATGGCAATGATCAGCATGACGATGGCCGCGGTGCTCATTTGCTTACCTCTTTCTTATTCGGCGCATCCAGCACAGGGTCGTTGGCCGCGGATTTGCTGCTCCACGGGATGAAAGACAGGACCAGGGCAACCACGATCAGCGCCACCACCATGCCCCAGCCGAAGACGCCCACAAACCACGTTGGCATCTCGCCGTAGCCTTCCTGGATTTTCCTGATCAATTCGCTGATCAGTATGTAGCCGAGGACGATCGGCGACAGGATGCCCACGAGGATCCGCCAGGGAAGCCCGAGCTTGATCGAGGACACGTCGCTGACGTGCCCGCCCAGCAGCGGCAACTTCCGGAAGGCGTAAGTCAGCAGCAGCACCGTGACGAACGCACAGGCCATGATGCCGAAGTTGTTGACGAAGGCATCCGTGACGTCCAGCAGGTTTAGTCCGGTGGTGGTCGGGAAGAGCAGAATGGAGATCAGCGCCAGCGGGATCCCAACGATCCATGTGGTCTTGACCCGCCCCATGCCCAGCTTGTCCTGTACGGCCGAGATGATCACTTCGATGATGCTGATCAACGAGGTGAAGCCGGCGAAGACCAGCGATCCGAAGAAGAGGACGCCGAGCAGCGCGCCCAGCGGGGCCTCTGAAATGATGGTCGGGAAGGCAATGAAGGCAAGGCCGATGCCGCCGGCACCGGCAACGTCGCCAACCTCTGCGCCCGCGGTAAAGGCCATGAAACCGACGGCGGCAAAGACACCGATGCCGGCCAGGATCTCGAAACCGGAGTTGGAGAACGCGACAACAAAGCCGGAGCCGGTCAGGTCCGTCTTGCGCTTGAGGTAGGACGCGTAGGTAACCATGATGCCGAAGGCCACGGACAGGGAGAAGAAAATCTGGCCGTAGGCAGCCGCCCACACTCCGGTGTTGGTCAGCGCACCCCAATCGGGGGTGAACAGGGCGTCCAGCCCGTCGGCCGCACCGGGCAAGAACAGCGACTGGACTACCAGGAGCAGGAACATCACCAGCAGCAACGGCAGGAAGATGATGTTGGCCCGGCCGATGCCCTTCTGGACGCCCGCCGCCAGGACCAGCAGCACCAGGGCCCAGACGATGACCAGCGGGATGAGCACATTGGGTACAAACTCGAAACCGACGTTGACGTTCTCGCTGACTTGCAGGAATTCACCGAGGAAGAACCCGGCAGGATCGGCGCCCCAGGCCTCGGTGAACGAGAAGATCATGTACATGCCGGCCCACGCGATGATCACCGCGTAGTAGATGGAGATAACGAAGCAGATGGCCACCTGCCACCAGCCGAGCCCCTCGGCCTTGGGTGTAAGCCGGCGGAAGGCCAGCGGCGCGGAGCCCCGGTGGCGGTGCCCCACTGCATAATCGAGGAACAACAGCGGGATGCCGGCCGTCAGCAGTGCGACCAGATACGGAATGATGAACGCCCCGCCGCCGTTTTCATACGCGACGTAGGGAAAGCGCCAGATATTACCCAGGCCGACGGCGGAGCCGATGGCGGCGAGAATGAATACTTTGCGGGTGGACCACATCTCACGCGGCGGTTTGGCCGGCGGCGCCCCTTTCGGGTGCGGCAGATTGCTCATGCTGGGACCTCTTAACGATTGCAAAATGACTGATTTCGCCCATCATAGACCCGGCCCCATGCGCGAGGAACAGCACCCCGCTGGTCAACGCACAAACCGTTATCCGTTTCAGCCGCGTGCCTCTTCGGTTTTCCCGCTCCACCACCAGCGTCCTGCAGTGCAGCTGCACAATGAATGCCCGTATAGTGGCCCTATGGCTGTCTCTCTTGCCAATCTCCTGGCCCAAAAGTCCCTGCACCTGCGCGTCGTGGGGAAGGCAGCCGGCAATCCCGATGCGGCCATCACCTGGGTAGCTACTACCGAACTGGAAGACCCGCTGCCTTTCCTCAGCGGCGGCGAGGTGGTGCTGACCACCGGGCTGCGCCAAAAGACCGCTGCCGCCCAGCGGCGCTTCGTTGCGCGCGTCCACGAGGCCGGCGCCGTAGCCATCGGCTTCGCTTTGGGCCTCTCGCACAGCAAAGTTCCGCCGGCGTTTCTGAACCAGGCGGACGAACTGAACCTGCCGGTGTTCGAAATCCCTTACGAAACACCGTTCGTCGCGATCAGCCGGATGGTGGCCGATGCGATCTCGGCCGACCACTACCGCAAGCTGGAGCGGCTGCTCTCCGACCACCAGGCTCTCTCGGCCTCGTTGCTGGGCGGCGGCGGGCTGCCGGCGCTGCTGCGCACCCTGGCAGGAATGGTGGGTACCGACGTCGAGCTTTCGCAGTATGGCGCCGTTCTGTACAGCACCGGAGCCGGCGCCACCGGCAGCTGGAACAAGGTGCCCATCGCCACCGGGCTGAAGGACCGCTGCACCCTTGCCCTGGCGGAACCGTACGAGCGCAATGCCATCGTCGACTATGCGCAGAGCATGATCAGCCTGGAACTGAGCAACCAGGCCAAGCACCGGGCGGCCCAGCGCAATGCCGCCGGACAGATCCTGCAGGATATTGTCCGCGGCACCCTTCAGGGGCAGGATGCCACGCTGAGGCTGAACACCATCGGCGTGGACACCGCCCGGCGCCAGCTGGTCATGCTGGTCCAGACCGCCACCGGGCAGCGCCCCGCCCTGCGGACCTTGCCGCTGCCCGCCGCCTTCGAAGGGGCCGCCACCGGGCTCGTCGACGAGCGGCTGGTTCTGGTGGTCCAGGACGCCGAGTCCGGCGAGCGGCTCGGCGAAGAACTCAGCAGCTACCTGTACGACGCGGGCCTCACCGCCACCGTGGGTGTGGGCGGCAGTTATGCCCAGCCCAACGGCCTGCGCTGGAGCTACTTCGAGGCGAAGGAAGCCCTCACCCACGGCGCCCGGCTGAACGTTCCGCAGCGGCTGTCGCTGACCTCGCTGCTGATGGCCTCCGAAGACGTGCCGCTGGCCGACCTCGCCGCCGAGGCGCTTGATCCGCTGGCTGAGTTCGACGCCGCCCACGATGCCCAGCTCATGTCCACGCTGGAAACCTATCTGGAACTGAACGGTTCGGTGGCCGCGGTCGCGGAGACCCTCGGGCTGCACCGGAACTCCGTGCGGTACCGGCTGGCCCAGATCATCGAGCTGACCGGCTACGACCCGGCGTCCACTGCTGACCGGGTCCATCTCTGGCTGGCCCTGACCGTGCGCCGGCTCGCGGCCGAATCCGGTTCCTCCTAGCTCCGTTCCGTTCCGGCGGCAACGGCGGCCGCTCCCCCGGAGGCAGCGACGGCCCCCGCTGGGCGGGAGATCCGGACCATGTCCTCCCGCGGTACTACCTTGACCCGTTCGCGCGCCACCGGGCTGGCTTCCGTTGCTTCGGCACCCAGTGCCCGCTCGTGGGCATCCAGTTCCAGCCAGCCGTCCCACGTGGTGTATTCCACCCCGCGGTCCCCGAGCAGTTCCAGAATGGCGGCTTCGTCCGGCCGCGCCGCAGCCGGCAGTCCGGCACGGTCCGCCAGCAGATGGGTGACGGTTTCCAGCGCGTCGCCCTTGGTGTGCCCGATCAGGCCCACCGGACCGCGCTTGATCCAGCCCGTGGCATACAGTCCCGGTATCGCATTTCCGTCAGCATCCAGCACTTTGCCGCCGTCGTTCGGGAGCACGCCGCGCTGGTGGTCGAATTCCACGTCGGGCAGCGCGGATCCGAAGTAGCCCACCGCCCGGTAGACGGCCTGGACCGGGTACTCGACGATCTCGCCGGTGCCGCGCACATTGCCGGTACCGTCGAGTTCGGTGCGCTCGAAACGGATTCCCGTGGTCCGGCCGGCTGCCTCGCCGCTGCCGGCGAGGATTTCCACCGGGTTGTGCAGGAAGTGCAGGTGCAGCCGGCGGGAAGCTCCGGTGTCCTGCTCTTCCACGAGCCAGTTGGTGAGCGTATTGACCATGGTCTTGGTCTGGTTGTTGGAGCGGATCTGCTCGTCCGAGCCTTCATCGAAGTCAAAGTCCTCCGGGTAAAGGACAATGTCGACGTCGCGGGAATGCGAAAGTTCGCGCAGCTCCAGCGGCGTGAACTTCACCTGCGCCGGACCGCGGCGACCGAAGACGTGGACATCGGTCACCGGCGAATTCTTCAGGCCCCGGTAGACGTTGTCCGGGATCTCGGTTGTCAGCAGATCGTCGGCGTGCTTGGACAGGATCCGCGCCACGTCCAAGGCCACATTCCCGTTGCCGATGACCGCGATTTCCTTGGCATCGAGGGGCCATTCGCGCGGCACATCCGGGTGGCCGTCGTACCAGGAGACGAAGTCCGCCCCGCCGAAGGAGCCTTCAAGCTCGACGCCGGGAATGTTCAGGTCCGCGTCCTTAATGGCGCCGGTGGCGAGGATGACGGCATCGTAGTGTTCGCGCAGGTCGGCCAGGGACAGGTCCGTGCCGTAGTCCACATTGCCGAAGAACCGGATGTCGCCGCGGTCCAGCACCTTGTGCAACGCCGTCACGATCCCCTTGATGCGCGGGTGGTCCGGGGCGACGCCGTAGCGGATCAGTCCGTACGGGGCCGGGTAGCGGTCGAAGAGGTCGATGCTGACCTGCACTGCGCCGGATGCCACCTCGTCGCTTTTCGTGAGGATATCGGCGGCATAAACGCCGGCCGGACCGGAACCAACGACGGCGACGCGGAGCGGCCTTGCGCCGTCGGAATGCGGAGCCAGTGCAGCCTCCGGCTCGGATGACTTTCCTGCGCCTGACTGGGGCGAGGCAAGGGGGGATGTGGTCATGGGAGTGTTCCTTTCGGAGAATTCAGGTCAGTGGGAAGAGAGGTTGTGGAGGGCGAGTCTTGCGGATTCAGGCCGCACCGGACTTCAGCAGTCCCCGACCGCGCAGCAGCCTGCGCTCCACGGGGGCGAAAACCAGCAATTCGATGACAATGCCGATGGCCAGGATCAGCAGAATGGCCGACACGACGATGGCCATATCGGACAGGTCCCGGCCCTGCTGCAGCAACGAGCCCAGGCCGAAACCCATGGACCCGCCGACGGTGATGATTTCGGCCGCCATCAGCGAGCGCCAGGAGAAGGCCCAGCCCTGTTTAAGACCGCCGATGTAGCCGGGCAGCGCGGCCGGGAGGATGATCCTGGTCGCCTGCTGCCAGCGGTTGGCGCCCAGGACATGGCCTACCCGCAGGAACTGCGGCGGCACCTGGTCAACACCGGAAATGAGCCCATTGATTATCGAAGGCACGGCCCCCATGAGCACCACGAAGTACACCGTGGCATCGGTCAGGCCGAACCAGATGATGGCAGCCGGAACCCAGGCTACGGACGGCAGGACCTGCAGCCCGGAGATGAGCGGGCCGAACGCGGCTCGCAGCCCCTTGTGCTGGGACAGCAGCAGGCCGGCCGGGGTTGCGATCACTGCCGCGATCAGGAATCCGAGCACACCGCGTTCGAGACTGGTGAGGATGGTCTCCTGCGCTGCGCCGTTGCCCCACAAGGAGCCCAACGCCGCGGCCACGTCGGCGGGTCCGGGCAGGATGTCCGGGCGCGGCTGCACGATCCAGATGTACATTTGCCACACATAGACGATGGCGGCGAGCGCGAACACGGGCAGCAGGGCCTTGCCGATGGCCGGCCTGACCGTTGGCCGGCCCGGTTGCTCTGCCTGCAGCGCATCCAGTCCGGCTTCGAGCTGCCCGACGTCGTCGTTGGATTCTGTCTCAAGCCGCATGACGGCGGATCTCCCGTCGCAGCTCGGTGGTGATTTCGCCGGCCAGTTCGGCACGGTCCCGGGCGTCCAGCCCGTCTCCGACATTCCATTCGGCAACGATCCGACCGGGCCGGGAGGACATCAGCAATACCCGCTGCCCCAGCCTGACCGCTTCACGGACATTGTGCGTGATGAAGATGATGGTCCGCCCGGTCCGGCGCCAGATCCGTTCCAGTTCGTCATGCAACAGGTCCCGGGTGATGGCATCGAGGGCGGCGAACGGTTCGTCCATCAGCAGCAGCTCACGGGACTGGGCCAGCGACCTGGCCAAGGCCACCCGCTGGCGCATGCCACCGGACAGTTCGTGCGGACGCTTTTTCCCGGCTCCGCCCAAGTGGACCAGCTCCAGCAATTCCCGAGCCTGTTCTGTCCGCTCCTGCCGTCCCACCCCGCGCAGTTCCAGCGCCAGCTCGACGTTGGCCTGCGCCGAAAGCCAGGGAAACAACGAGGCGTCCTGGAACATAAACGCCGCTTCCGGAGCTTTCAGCTCTCCTGCCGTTGGTTCTTCCAGACCGGCCACTAAGTTCAGCAGCGTGGACTTGCCACAGCCCGAGGCGCCGAGCAGCGCAACGAACTCGCCTCGCTCCACGCTCAGATTGACGTTGTCCAGCACCAGCGGGGCGTCCGGTCCGAAGCGTTTGGACAGGCCGCTGATTTCCAATTGGGCGCCGGTGCGTTGCAGCACACTGTTTTGGGAAGTCATGGTCCTTACTCCTTGCCCAGGCCGGCAGCAGGAACGGCAGGCTTGTCTTCCTGCGTCCGGAGACCGTTGAGGATGGACAGATCCAGGATGCTGCTGATATCGGCCTGCTCGGTGGTGCCGGCCGTGACGCCGTCCTCCAGCAGCTGGGCCAGTGCGCTGGCGTGGGGATCCACGGTGAACGTGATGTTCGCCAGCGAGCGCCGGATCACCTCGTCGGTGAGCGGCAGGCCATGAGCGCCTTCCAGCCCCGCATTGATGGCATCCGCCACCTCGGCCGGATCTGCTGCCGACGTCTCGTTGAGCCAGTCCACGGACCGCTGTTCGCCGGTGATCAGCGCCTTGACCTGCTCGGGATGCCGGTTCAGGAAGTCGGTGCCCACAATCAGCAGCGTGGTGGTGAATTGGCCCTCCGGCCACAGGTCCCGTTCATCGACCAGCACCTTCGCGCCGGCTTCGAGCACAAGCCGCGAGGCCCACGGTTCCGGCACCCACGCACCGTCGATCTGTCCGTCCTTGAACAGCTGCAGGGTCCCTGCGTTCTCCGTCGGGTTGATGGTGGCACCTGCCTGGCCGTCGGCGGCGATCGCAATCCCCTGTTCCTTCAGCCAGACCCGCAGGGCAACATCCTGCGTCCCGCCAAGCTGCGGCGTGGTCAGCGTGGCTCCCTCCAGGTCCTCGGGGTTGTCGATTCCTTCCCGCACCACCAGCTGGGCACCCCCGGAACTCGCCCCCGAGACGATCCGCAGGGACCGTCCCTCGCTCTGCACATAGGAGTTGATCGCCGGATTAGGGCCGATGAACGCCGCGTCGATGGCGCCGGCATTCAGCGCCTCCACGGCGGCCGGACCGGCGTTGAAGACCTGCGTGGACAGTTCCGTCCCGCCAAGTTCCTCGGCGAAAAACCCCTTGTCCACTCCGATCAGGGCCGGTGCATGGGTCACGTTGGCGAAGTAGCCGAGCCGCAGCTCCTGCGCATTACTGACCGGAACCTCGGCCTCACGTCCACCGCTGCGGTCGGCTGCGCCGGAAGCAGCGACCGCCCCGGCAACAATCGCGACGGCCAGCCCGACGGCGAGCAGGATTTCGGACGTGCGGCTGGAGAGCAGGAGCCCTTTCTTCCGGGCCCGTTTAGCCGCCACGAGGCTCCCCCTCCCCGTCCGGAATCCCGCTGGCGATGCCGGCGGCGAGGGTGTTGCCGTCCACGGGATCGATCACTAGGAAGGCCCCGGTCCGACGGTGCCGTTCGTAGGCTTCGACCGGCAGCGCCGAGGCCAGCCGGATCTCGAAGGTTCCGATGTCGTTGAGCCCCAGGTCCGTCGCCGGCTCCTGCGAAAAGCTGGCCAGATCAAGTCGGCCGGTGATGGAGCGGACGAGCCCCTGCACGGTCCTGCTGCCGTGCTTGATCAGCACCTTGGCGCCCTGGCGCAGCGGCTTGGGCGAGAGCCAGCACAGCGAGGCGTGCAGGTCCTGGCTTGCCGTAGCGAAGGTGCCGGTTTCCACCAGCAGGTCGCCGCGGCTGATGTCGATATCGTCGCTGAGCCGCAGCACCACGGACTGCGGCGCGGAGGCCTCCTTCAGGGAGGTGCCGGCGAAATCGATGCCGGCCACCGACGTCGTTATTTGGGTCCCGGCGGCGGAGCCGAGCACGGTGACGCTGTCGCCGACGCGGACCACACCGGAGGCCAGTTGCCCGGCGTAACCGCGGTAGTCGCGGAACGCCTCGGGGTCCAGCCCCGGCGCCAGCGCTCCCTGCGGCCGGATGACAGACTGCACGGGGAACCGGAACGCTTCGAATTCGTTCTCGAGTTCGTCCACCGCGGGCAGCGTTTCCAGCACCTCGAGCAGCGCCGGCCCGGTGTACCAGGGCGTGCGGGCCGAGAGCTCGACGACGTTATCGCCTTCCAGCGCGGAGACCGGCACAACGCGCACGTCGGGCAGCCCCAGCTCCGCGGCGGCGGCCAGCAACTGTTCCTCCACATCCCGGAACACGGCCTCGCTGAACTCCACCAGGTCGATCTTGTTGACCGCGGCGACGATATGCGGCACCCGCAGCAACCGGGCCACGGCCAGATGCCGCCGGGTCTGTTCCAGCACTCCCTTGCGGGCATCGATAAGTACGACGACGGCATCCGCCGTGGATGCGCCGGTCACCGTGTTCTTGGTGTACTGCACGTGGCCCGGGCAGTCGGCCAGGATGAAGCTGCGCTTTTCGGTGGCGAAGTAGCGGTAGGCGACATCGATGGTGATGCCCTGTTCCCGCTCGGCGCGCAGGCCGTCGGTCAGCAGGGCCAGGTCGATCTGCTGACCCTGCCCGCTGCCGGACGCGGTTCCGCCGAAGCCGCGCTCGGCGCTGGTGCGGGTGACCGCTTCGAGCTGGTCCGCGAGGATCGATTTGCTGTCATGCAGCAGCCGGCCCACCAGCGTGGACTTGCCGTCGTCGACGGAACCGGCCGTGGCGAAACGGAACAGCGTGGCGGTCTGGAAGTCGGTGGTGGTCATTAAAAGTACCCGTCCTTCTTGCGGTCTTCCATGGCGGCCTCGGAGATGCGGTCATCGGCCCGGGTGGCGCCACGTTCGGTCAGGGTGGAGGCCGCGACTTCGATGACGACGTCGTGGGCGGTAGCGGCGGCGGATTCCACGGCGCCGGTGCAGGACATGTCCCCCACCGTCCGGTAGCGCACCGTCCTGGTCAGCACTTCCTCGCCGTCACGCGGCCGCGACACTTCGCCGACGGCCCGCCACATGCCGTCCCGCCGGAACACCTCGCGTTCATGGGCGTAGTAGAGGCCGGGCAACTCGATGCCTTCGCGCTCGATGTAGCGCCAGACGTCCAGCTCGGTCCAGTTCGAGATCGGGAACGCGCGGACGTGCTGGCCTACGCTGTGCCGGCCGTTGTAGAGGTTCCACAGTTCGGGGCGCTGGTTGCGCGGGTCCCACTGGCCGAACTCGTCGCGCAGGCTCAGGATCCGTTCTTTCGCCCGCGCCTTGTCCTCGTCCCGCCGGCCGCCGCCGAAAACCGCGTCGAACCGGTGACGCGAAATCGCGTCCAGCAGAGGAACCGTCTGCAGAGGGTTGCGGGTGCCGTCCGCCCGCTCGGACAGCTCGCCGCGGTCGATGAACTCCTGCACGCTGCCCACCACCAGGCGGAGCCCCAGCCTTTCCACGGTTCGGTCGCGGAATTCGAGCACTTCTGGGAAATTGTGGCCGGTGTCCACGTGCAGCACCGGGAACGGCACCTTGCCGGGCCAGAAGGCCTTGGTGGCCAGGTGCAGCATCAGCACAGAATCCTTGCCGCCCGAGAACAGCAGGGCCGGCCGCTCAAACTCGGCGACCACCTCGCGGATGATGTGGATGGCCTCGGATTCCAGCGCGTCCAGCGAAGACAGGGCGGCGCGCGGGGCGCTGGCTGCCGTAGTGGGTGCCCCGGCGGGCGGGCGGTCTTCGGTCAGGTAAGTGGTGTTCATTGGTGGATTCCGCATTCCGTCTTGGCGAGGCCGGCCCAGCGGCCGGCACGAGGGTCTTCGCCCGGGGCAACCGGGCGGGTGCAGGGCTTGCATCCAATGGACGGATAGCCGTTGGACAGCAGCAGGTTCACCGGCACGCCGTTCCGGCCGGCGTACTCCAGCAGGTCATCGAAACTCCAGCCTGCCAAGGGGTTGACCTTGACCAGGGCATGCGCGCTGTCCCAGGTGACGAGTTCGGTGTTGGTCCGCGTGGGTGCCTCATCGCGGCGGACGCCGGTGAACCAGATGCCGTAGCCAGACAGGGCCTTTTTCAGCGGGCGCATCTTGCGCAGTTCACAGCACAAGGCCGCGTCGCGCGAGAACAGGTCCGTGCCGAGGCTGCGGTCCTGCTCGGCCACCGTCTGCTCCGGCAGCACGTCCACCACGTTGACGTCCAGCGAACGCGCTACCTCGTTGCGCGTGGCCTGGGTTTCCGGAAAGTGGTAGCCGGTCTCCAGGAACAGGACATCGACGCCGGGCAGATGCTGCGCGACCAGATGCGGCAGTACCGCATCGGCCATGGAGCAGGCGACGGCGGCCTCGGCTGTGCCGAAGTTCCGTGCCACCCAGGCGACAACCTCGGGTGCCGGGGCGTCCCACCCCAGTTCGGCCGTCCCGGCGTCGGCCAGCGCACGCAGCTGCTCCTCGCTCCGGGAACGGGATGACGATGTTGCCGTGGTTGGACGTGCGGTCATTTCAGTGCTCCTTCCTCGGCGCGGTGCGCCCATTCCGCGAAGGTCTCGCCGTCGTTCTTTGCTGTGGTGTACTGCCGGATGAGCCGCTCCACGTAGTCGACCAGGCCATCCGCCGTGACCTTCAGGCCACGGACGGTCCGGCCCAGGCCCGGTTCCGCACGGTCCACTGCGGCCAGTCCGCCGCCCAGGTGGACCTGGAAGCCCGGGGTCTGCCCGCCGCTGCCGTCCGGCAGCAACTGGCCCTTGAGCCCGATGTCGGCGGTCTGGATCCGGGCGCACGAGTTCGGGCAGCCGTTGATGTTCAGGCTCAGCTGCTGCGGCAGTTCCCCGCTGTCCGCGAGGTCCTTGAGCCGGGTTTCCAGCTCGGTGATCGCCGCGGCGGCGGTGGTCTTGGTGTCCACGATCGCGAGCTTGCAGAATTCAATCCCGGTGCAGGCGATGGTGCCGCGGCGGAACAGGGAGGGTGCGGCGCTGAGGCCGAGCCCGTCGAGTTCTGCCGTCAGCTCCGCCACATGTTCCTCGGCGATGTCCAGCAGCACCAGTTTCTGGTGCGGTGTGGTCCGCAGCCGGTAGGAGCCCTTGGCCTCCAGCAGGTCGGCCAGCTGGACCAGCGTGCTGCCGGAAACGCGCCCCACCACCGGCGTGACGCCGAGGTAGAACCGGCCGTCCTTCTGCCGGTGCACGCCGACATGATCACCGGGCGAGGTGGGCTTGGGCGCGGCCGGGCCGTCCGGCAGCGGGGCGGAGAGGTACTCCTCCTCCAGGACGGCACGGAACTTCTCCGGTCCCCAGTCGGCCAGCAGGTATTTCAGCCGGGCCTTGTTGCGCAGCCGCCGGTACCCGTAGTCACGGAAGATGCTGGTGACGCCGACCCACACTTCGGCCGTCCGCTCCGGCGGGACGAAGACGCCCACCCGTTCGGCCAACCGCGGATTGGTGGACAGGCCGCCGCCCACCCAGAGGTCGTAACCGGGACCGAACTCGGGGTGCACCACGCCCACCAGTGCGAAGTCGTTGATCTCGTGGACCACGTCCTGGCTCGGATGGCCGGTGATGGCGGTCTTGTATTTGCGCGGCAGGTTGGCGAAGGACTCATCTCCGATGTAACGCTCGGAGATTTCCCGGATGGCCGGCGTCGGGTCGATGATTTCGTCCGCCGCGATGCCCGCCACGGGTGAGCCGAGGATGACGCGCGGCACGTCGCCGCAGGCTTCGGTGGTGGAGAGTCCGGCCGCCTCCAGCCGGTTCCAGATTTCCGGCACGTCCTCCACCCGGATCCAGTGCAGCTGGATGTTCTGCCGGTCGGTCAGGTCCGCAGTGTCCCGGGCAAACTCCGTGGAGATCCCGCCGATCACCCGGAGCTGGTCGGTGCTCAAGGCGCCGCCGTCGATACGCACGCGGAGCATGAAGTACTTGTCTTCGAGCTCGTGCGGTTCCAGCGTGGCGGTCTTGCCGCCGTCGATCCCCGGCCGGCGCTGGGTGTACAGCCCCCACCATCGGAAGCGGCCGTGCAGGTCGGTGGCCTCGATGGAGTCGAAGCCGCCCTTGGCGTAGATCTGCTCGATCCGCTGGCGGACGTTGAGCCCGCCGTCCTGCTGCTTCCATTCCTCGTTGCCGTTCAGCGGCTCGGTTCCGTCGACCTTCCACTGGCCGTGCGGCTTGGTGGGCGGACGGGACGGCCTGCCTGTTCTGGTCTCTGCGGATGCTGCTGGTGCGCTCATAGTGGACGAGCGTACGGAGCCCGCCGGACCGGCGACAATGCTCCCGAAACATCCGGTCACGGCCTGTTGCGCGACGTATTGTGCGGAAATATTGCCCGTCTTCCGACGACTTATTACGCGCTTCCCGTAATGAAAGCATCGCTTGCAAAACGTCGAAAGCGCCCTACCCAGCCGCGCGGGGGCCGCCTGACCGCGGCCGTGGTGCCGGCCTATCCGCAGGTGCTATCCGCGGGTGAAGTTCGCGGCCACGGCAGCGTCGTAACGGTCCAGCACCAGCTGGGCCAGGACCGGGTGCGGCAGCAGCGGCCCGGTGACGATGTCCGCACCGGCGCCGGCAAGTTTGTCGTGGAAGAACCCCGGCGCCAGCAGGTAGGACGCCACCACCACCCGAGCAGGCCCCACCCCGGCGGATCCCGCTCGGGCCGATTCCTGCCGGGCAGCAGCCACGGCCTCGGCCACGGACGGCCTCGCCGAGGCACCGAAGCCCGCGGTCACCGGACCGAAACGCAGCTTCCGCAGCATGCCGGCCAGTTCCGCCACGGCTCCCGCTGCCGCCGTCAGGCTGGATCCGGCCGCGGCCAGCACCACGGCGTCGTCGTCAGTTGCCCCCGACTCCGCCAGACGTTCCTGCAGCAGCGCGGCCAGCCGCTCATCAGGACCCAGGGGTTCGGCCGCACAGGTGGCCGGACGGCTTTCCACCGCCTGCCGGATGTCCACGCTCGTGTGGTATCCCGCGGAGAGCAACAGCGGAACAACGACGGCGCGGCGCCCTGCCGGCAACGCGGCAACGACGTCGGGCAGCGCCGGCTCCTGTACGTCCACGTAGGCCTCGAGCACCTCGGTCCCCGGCCGCAAGCGGGCCACGTCGTGGCGGAGGGCATCGATGGCGCGGCGGCCTGCCGGGTTGGACGTTCCGTGCGCGCAGGCAATCAGGACAGGTGGCATGAGGCAATACAATAGCGGCAGTTTCCCCGGCGCGGGCGCTGAAGAACGGCACCGGGCGCAATGAACGGTCATGTGCCTGCCGCCCCTGCTGCCCGCCGGGGGTCTTGCCATATCCGGGCACAGGCACAAGGCTTGGGCCATGGCACATGAAACGCATGAAAGCCGGACGCACAGTTGGCTGGGTGAGGACGACCCGAGCCGGGCTGATTCGGCCACGATCAACCTCGAGCCCGAGCGGCTGACCGCCCACGGCGCCTCCCGCACCTCCGAATACGCCGCCAGCTGGTCGCTGACCACCACGCAGAACTGGTTCACCGAGCGCCTGATGGTCACAGTGCACGGCCACGGCTGGAGCCGCCACCTGGAACTGCTGCGCGCGACCAACGGCGAGTGGAGCGCAGAAACGCGCGCCTGGGGCACCGTTGACCTGCCCGAGCCGGGGCTGGCGGATCCGTCCGCGCTGGTCGGGGCCGTGGACTGCGACCTGGGGCTGTGCCCGGTCACCAACACCATGCCGATCCTTCGCCTGGGCCTGGTCCATGACGAGCAGGTCACCGCCGACCTCGCCGTCGCGTTTGTCCGGATGCCCAGCCTGGAGGTGGTTCCGGCCCTGCAGCGCTACACCGGAATCAAGGCGTACGACGACGTTACCGGCACCGCGCTGATCGGTTTCGATTCGGGCAACTTCAGTGCCGAAGTCACGGTTGACGCGGACGGCATCGTGATTGACTACCCCGGGCTGGCGCAGCGCCGCCGGAGCTGAGGCCGGAGGGGTAACAGGGCTGGCCAACGGGCACCCGCAGGTAGGATGGTGAGCGACCCACCCCACCAGTCAAGGAGCCCCCATGCCCGAAATGTTCGTGGACAAGTTCCGTGCCCTCGTCCCCAAGTACCTGGGCCGGAAGTGGAGCGAAGAAGACGGCATCTCCTACGACGAACTCGAAGGCCTCCTCGGCGAACACAAATTCCAGATTCCGCAGGCGCTCGTGGAGTTCTACCATGCGCTGGGCGGCTGCGAGGACCTGATGGAGGCCCACGATTTCTTCTGGGATCCGGACGAGCTGGAAATCGAGGACGGCTACCTGCTCTTTCTCGACGAAATGGATGAAGAAGCCAACTGGGGCTTCCGGACCGAGCACCTTGCCGTACCCGATCCCATCGTCTGGATCCGCACCAACACCGGCAAGCAGCGCTGGCAGAGCGAGGAATCCACCTTCAGCGAGTTCGTCTTCGACATGTTCGACTGGGTCTTCAATGACGATGAGAACGACGACGAACTGCAAGACTGACCCCATGATCTGGCCGAGCCACGCTCCCGAAAATTACCAGTGCCCGTTCTGCGACTTTGCCTCCGGCGAGTTCCGGTTCCAGAAGAACCTCTGCCGCCCGGAGGATCTGGTGGCCTCCACGGACTTGGCCATGGCTTGGATCGCGTCGCACGGCTTTGAGCCCGAACCCGGGCACGTGCTGGTGGGGCCGAAGGAACACTTCGAACTGCTCTACGACATGCCCGACGATGTCCTGGCAGAGATCGCGTCGCTGAGCCGTGACATCGCTGTCGCCATGAAGAAGGCCTGGCAGCCGGACGGTATTACCACCCGCCAGCACAACGAGCCCGCCGGGAGCCAGCACGTCTGGCACTACCACCAGCACGTGCTGCCCCGCTGGCACGACGACGGACTGTACTTCACGCCGCAGCGGCCCATCGTGGATCCCGCCATCCGGGCACGCAAGGCCGCCGAGCTCCGGGCGGTCATGGCGCAGCTCTAACAGGCCGGCGCCGGAGCGCTTTAGGCGTCTTCGCGGTTCGGATTCTCCAGCCGGAAGAAGTTGGAGTCGCTGCCGTCGGTGCGCTGTTCCTGGTAGATGAAGTTCAGCCGGCGCTCATCGAAGGTCTTGAACCATTCATCCCAGCTCACGTGCTGCAGGTCCTGGCTGTCCCCGCCGAAGTCGAAACGCAGGACGCCCAGATGGTCATCGTGTTCGGTACCGCTGCGGTGGCAGGCGTGGCGTTTCGCTCCTCTGCCCACTGCTTGATCACCTCGTGGTGTGTGGTGACCAGGCTGCGGCCCTCGCGCTCCGGTTCGTCTTCCGGGGACGTCACTTCCTGCGAATACTTCAGCGAGTCCGAGCTGTCCGGGCCGGTGCGGACCTTGCCATCGTCAGGACCGGCACCCACATCCCCGCTTTCGCTGCGGCCGCCGTCACCGTCGCCGCTGGAAGCCGGTTTGCCGCCGTCGTTGTTCGCCGCTGCCAAAGCATCGACCAGGTCTTCCTTTTTCATGTCGTGGACGCCGCTGACACGGGCCTTTTTGGCCGCGTCGCGCAGTTCGTCCACCTTCATGTTGCGGAGTTCGGTCTCGCTGACGTCCGGGGTGTCCGGAGTCTGGTTGCCAGGTTTTTCAGCCACGGAAGCCGTCTTTTCCACAGAGGTTGCCTTTATCTGCGAACCTACTGCAGTTCCGCTCCGGCCACTAGGGGAAGTCCCGCATTGGCCAAGGCGGTACCGGGATCAGACGTCGCGGTCGACAACCGCCTCGGCAAACGCGGTCAGGGCCAGCTTGACGGTGCTTTCCGGCAGCCGTTCCAGGGCCGCTTTGGCGTCATCGGCCCATTTGCGGGCCACGGTCCAGGCATCGGCGGTCACCGGGTGTTCGCGCAGTGCTTCGACGGCGCGGGTCAGGGCCTCGTCCGACGTCAGGTCCGCGTCCACCAGCTTGAGTACGGAGGCCGCCGAGTTGTCGCCGGCCGCAGCGGCCTGGCGCAGCAGCAGGACCGGCAGCGTGGGCACACCCTCGCGCAGGTCGGTGCCGGGCGACTTGCCGGACTTGACTTTCAGCCCGGTGACATCGATGACGTCGTCCGCGAGCTGGAAGGCCACGCCGACCTTTTCGCCGTACTCCAGCATCATGTCCACCACATCGGAACCGGCGTTGGCGAACATAGCACCCAGCTGGCCCGAGGTCGCGATCAGCGAACCGGTCTTGTCCGCGATGACCGAAAGGTAGTGCTCCACAGGATCTTCCTCTTCGCGCGGTCCCACGGTTTCGTGCAGTTGGCCCAGCACCAGCCGTTCGAAGGTGCGGGCCTGGATCTTGACGGCTTCCGGGCCGAGCTCCGAGACCAGGATCGATGCGCGGGCAAAGATCAGGTCGCCGGCGAGAATCGCCACTTGGTTGCCCCAGACCTCATGGGCCGTGGGCGCGCCGCGGCGGTAGGGGGCGGAGTCCATCACGTCGTCGTGATACAGGGTAGCGAGGTGAGTCAGCTCAACAACGACGGCGGCCTGCAGCACCTCGGGCACGGGGCCCTCCCCCAGCTGGGACGCCAGGATGGTCAGCAACGGGCGGATGCGTTTGCCGCCGGCCTCGACGAGATGCCGGCTGGTGGTGTCCGCCAGCGGATCCGAGTGCGCGATGGCGGCACGCAGCCGCTTCTCCACTCGGGCCAGGGCCGTGGATACGGCGGGCCCGAGAGCGGGATCCTGGGCCACCGGGGCGAAGCCCGCCGGCAGGTTCAGGCTGGTGGCGAGGGCGGCGGTGGCCGTGTCCAGCTCCAGGGAGTCCGGCACGCCGGCACCTGCAGGAGTCCAGCTCGGTTTTGCGTCAGTCACTGTATAACACTAACTAATCGTCGGGGCAGATGGGGTGCGGCTGTGCGTGGAAAGGCCTTGGTTGGATGCCGGCGGCGTGAGTCTCTCCAGCAGATGAATAACTCTATCCTCAAAACCCTTGCCGTCCTGGTCCGTCAGGTTGGCGAGCATCCGCACCACGAAGCGCATCAGCACCGGCACCGGCATTCCGGTACGCAGTGCCAGCTTCATGATGGCAGGTTTTCCGATCAGGCCGGCAAAAACGCGGCCCAGCGTGAAGTGGCTTCCCCAGTGGCCCTGGATGATCCCGGCGTAGCGGGCGAGCGAGGAATCGAAGCCGGCCTGGCTGAGGCTCTGGCCATGTGAACCGCCCAGCCGGCCAAAGGTGTCGGCAATCAATTCCGCGGCGTAGCGGGCCGATTCCATCGCGTAGGAAATGCCCTCGCCGTTGAACGGGCTGACCATGCCGCCGGCGTCGCCGAGCAGCAGCAGTCCGGGTGAGTAGTGCGGAGTCCGGTTGAAGCCCATCGGCAGAGCCGCGCCGCGGATCTCGCCAACTTGGTTCTCCGCGGTGTAGCCCCACTCGGCAGGCATGGCGGCGGTCCAGTCCCGCAGCACCTGCTTGTAATCCAGCTTGCCGAAGGAGCGCGACGAGTTCAGGATGCCCAGGCCCACGTTCGAGGTGCCGTCGCCGACGCCGAAGACCCAGCCGTAGCCAGGCAGCGGGTTGCCCTGGGCATCGGGCAGTTCCAGCCAGCCCTCCATCCAGTCATCGTCGTGCCGGGGGCTGGTGAAGTAGGTCCGCACGGCCACGCCGAGCGGCCGGTCGTCGCGTTTTTCAATGCCGAGGCTCAGGGCCGTGCGGGTTGAATTGCCGTCGGCTGCGAGGACGACGTCGGCGTTGAAGTCCTGCGTCTGCCCCGTCTTCCGGCCGCGTTCGTCCAGGATGTTGGCGCGCACCCCGGTGACCCGGCCGGCGTCGTTCCTCAGCGCAGTGGAAACGGAATGGCGTTCCAGCACCTTGGCCCCGGCCGCCTCGGCATGGCGGGCCAGTTCCTCGTCGAAGCCCAGCCGGGTGCGGATCAAACCGTAGTCCGGGAAGTCCGAGAGCTCCGGCCAGGCAAGTTCCAGCCGCCGCCCGCCGGCGATCAGGCGCAGGCCCTTGTTGCGCCGCCAGCCGGCAGATTCCTCATGAGGCAGGCCCAGCAACTGGACCTCGCGGACGGCGCGCGGGGTCAGGCCGTCGCCGCACACCTTCTCGCGCGGAAACGACGTCTTTTCCAACACGGTAACTTCAATACCCGCTTTGGCCAGATAGTAGGCAGCGGTTGAGCCGGCAGGTCCGGCCCCGACAATCAGAACGGCCACGGTTACAGCGCAGCCCTCGTGCCCCGGCGGCGGAGCGCGGTTTGGGCGTCAGCGTTGGCCGCGTCGGTCCGGCCCGGCTTCCGGGCGCGGTGCACGGCCACGATGCCGCCGGTGAGGTTGCGGTAGGCCACGTCCTGCCAGCCCTCCTCGGCGATCCACTGGGCCAGCTCGTTCTGATTGGGCCAGGCGCGGATGGATTCGGCCAGGTAGATATAGGAGTCCGGGTTGGACGAGATCTTGCTGGCGATGGCCGGCAGCATCCGCATCAGGTATTTGGTGTACATGGTGCGCCAGACCGGAAAGGTCGGCGAGGAGAACTCGGCGATGACCAGCCGGCCGCCGGGCTTGGTCACGCGCAGCATCTCCTGCAGCGCCTTGCGCGGTTCATTCACATTGCGCAGGCCAAAGGAGATGGTCACGGCGTCGAAGGAGTTGTCCGCGAACGGCAGGCTGGTGGCGTCCCCGGCGACGAAGTCGATGTCCGGGCGGCGGCGCTTGCCCACCTGCAGCATGCCCAGCGAGAAGTCACAGGCCACCACGTGGATGCCCGCATCGGCATAAGGCTCGCTGGAGGTGCCGGTTCCGGCGGCCAGATCCAGGACGCGCTGGCCCCGCTTGGCACCGACGGCGTCCACCACAATCCGACGCCACCGACGGGTCTGCCCCATGGACAGAACGTCATTGACGACGTCGTACTTTGGGGCGACGTCATCAAACATGGCTGCTACTTCATCAGGGCGCTTGTCCAGGGATGCACGGTTCACCCGTTCATTGTCTCAAAGTTTGCCGCGACGGTTTGCCGTCTCCCAAGACCCGGCGCTGGAGCGGCCGCCGTCGCCGCGCAACGGCGGGTGTGGGCCAGCTTGCACCGGTGCTTTGGCGCGCCGGAGGCGGGGTAACCTTGAAGTCATTATGACCTCCCTGCGCGCCGTCACCGTTGACCTCGGTGAGCACTCTTCACCGACCGGAATACTGGACTATCTGGTCCGTGACGACGTGCTCTGCTGGGTCCGCCGCGGCGGCGGCCTGGTCGGTTTCGGCGAGGTCGCCCGGTTCACCGATGCCGGTCCCGGCCGGTTCCAGACCGCGGCCCGCTGGTGGCGGGAGCTGCAGCAGGACGCGGAGGTGGACAACCCCGTCGGCCTGCCCGGCACCGGACTGGTGGCCTTCGGCTCGTTCGCCTTCTCCAAGACCTCCGGCCACGCCTCGCGGCTGATTGTTCCGCAGGTTGTTGTGGGCCTCGGCGAACAGGGCTGCTGGCTGACCTATATAACCGACGACGACGGCGCTGACCTGAGCGCCGAGACAGCCGAGGCCGCGCTGGCCGGCTGGCTGGATGAGATTTCCGCCGAGCGCGGCGCTGAAACCGCCGACCGCCTGCACCCGGGGCAGGTTTCCGAAAGTGCCTTCAAGGCCGCGGTCGCAGCGGGCGTGGAGAAGATCTCCGGCGGCGGATTGAGCAAGCTGGTGCTCGCCCGCGACGTGATCGCCGAGCTCTCCTCCCCCATCGCCACCGCCCAGGTGCTGCGCGAACTGGCGATCCGCTACCAGGACTGCTGGACCTACGGCGTGGACGGCCTCATCGGCTCCACGCCGGAGATGCTGATCAAGGTCGAGAACAACGTAGCCCGCGCCCGGGTCCTGGCCGGGACGCTGGACCGCGCCAATACCCACAAGATCGACGGCGAGTCCGACGCCGCCTACGCTGAACGGGTGCTCGCCGGCTCGGAGAAGCAGCAGCACGAGCACGAGATCGCCATCGACTCCTTGACGCGCAAACTGGAGCCGTACACCTCCGAGATGACCTCGCACAGCGAACCCTTTGTGCTCGAACTGCCCAACGTGTGGCACCTGGCCTCCGATGTGTCGGCGGAGCTGTCCACCAATGGCGGCCACGCGCCGTCGTCGTTGGAACTGGCCGAAGCCGTCCACCCCACCGCGGCGGTCTGCGGTACGCCCACCGAGGTGGCCGGCGCACTGATCCGCGAACTCGAGCAGATGGACCGCGGCCCTTACGCCGGTCCGGTGGGCTGGACCGACGGGGCCGGAAACGGCGAATGGGGTATTGCCCTGCGCGGCGCCGTGGTGGAAAGCCCCACCCGCGTGCGCCTCTATGCCGGCTGCGGGATTGTCGACGCTTCGACACCGGAAGCGGAACTAGCGGAAACCTGGGCCAAGTTCAGGCCCATGATGGAAGCCCTGGGCCTGCGCCGCTAGCCGTGGCCGAAGCACTCTTGCTGGTCGCGGCGCATAACAATTTGGACAGTTGGGCGAGTCCGGCTTGTTGACTAATAGGCAATCAATGTAGCCTGTGATGCATATCACCCGTTACCGAATGTTACGGCTAGACTTAAGCCGGATTTTTCATCAAAGAACAGGTAGGAAAGCCAATGCGGAAAAACGCATCCACCGCGGTCAAGGTATTCTCCGTCCTTGCCACCGGCACCCTGGCCCTCACCGCGTGCGGTGGGGGCTCGTCTTCGGACGGCGGCTCCGAGGCTGCTGAAGGCAATGAGCTCGGCCTGGTCACCCCGGGCACACTCACCGTCTGCTCCGACATTCCGTACCCGCCGTTTGAGTTCGAGGAAAACGGCGAATACACCGGCTACGACATGGATCTGATCCGCGAGATCGCCACGGGGATGGGCCTGGAGACGCAGATTCAGGATGTCGGCTTCGACGCTCTACAGAGCGGCGTGGTGCTCGCGTCGGGGCAGTGCGACATCGGCGCCAGCGCGATGACCATCACCGAAGAGCGCGAAGAGAACATCGACTTCTCCGAGCCGTACTACGACTCGCTGCAGTCGCTGCTGGTTCCGGCCGATTCGGACATCAAGTCCATTGAGGATCTGGCCGGCAAGTCCGTCGGTGTGCAGCAGGGCACCACCGGCGAGGCGTACACCCGCGAGAACGTGCCGGCCGACACCGAGGTCCGTGCCTACCCGTCGGACGCCGAGCTGTTCCCGGCGCTGCAGTCGGGCGGCGTCGATGCCGTGCTGCAGGACCTGCCGGTCAACCTCGGTCACCTGGAGGGCGGCAAGTACGAGATCGTCGAGGAATACCCGACGGATGAGTCCTACGGTTTCGCGGTAAAGGAAGAGGGCAGCGAGGCCCTTCTGGAGGCAGTGAACGCCGAGCTGGCCGAACTGCGGGAGAGCGGCAAGTACCAGGAGATTTACGACAAGTACTTCGCCCAGTAATGCCCTTTACTGCTTCGCCCCGGATGAGCTGTCCGGGGCGAAGCAGTCCTGAAGACCTCTGGAAGGCCTGAATGTGAAACCGTCTACCCGTAGGCGCCTTTTCCGCGGCGTGCTCTACGCCATTTTCATCCTTGCCGTCGCCGCCGTCGTATTCGTCGCCGACTGGGAAGCAATCCAAACCAACTTCTTCAACCCCGAGGTTGCCGCCGCAGCCTTCCCCGAAGTCATCCTGATCGCCGCGAAGAACACGATTGTCTACACCGCAATCGCCTTCGTCGGCGGCCTGATCTTCGGCCTGCTGCTGGCGCTCATGAAGCTCTCCCCGGTGGGGCCCTATCGCTGGGTAGCCACCGCGTACATCGAAATCTTCCGCGGTTTGCCGGCACTGCTGGTGATCTTCGGTTTCGCGTTCGCCGTGCCGATCGCCTTCGACTGGCGGCCGCCGGGCGGCAGCGCCGGTGCCGGTCTGATCGCTTTGATTGTGGTCTCCGCCGCGTACATCGCCGAGACCATCCGCGCCGGCATCGAGGCCGTTCCCCCGGGCCAGCGCGAGGCCGCCCGCTCCCTGGGCATGAACCCGAGCTGGACCATGGTGTCGGTTGTCCTGCCGCAGGCCTTCCGCATCATCACTCCGCCACTGACCAACGAGCTGGTCATCCTGATCAAGGACACCTCGCTGCTGTTCATCGCCGGCATGGCGCTGAGCGAACGGGAATTGACCACCTTCGCCCGCGACGCTGTCTCCCAGCAGGCGAACGCGACACCGCTGATGGTGGCGGCGCTGATGTACCTGATCATCACGCTCCCGCTCACCCAGCTGGTTGCCAAGCTTGAACGACACAACAAGAGAGGCCGGTAAGCCATGGCGACGGAGAGTTCCCTGCGAAAGGACCGTCCCGCAATCGAAGTCCGGGGCCTGTACAAGAGCTTCGGGGACAACGAAGTCCTCAAAGGCATCGACTTCCACGTTGACCAGGGCGAAGTGGTGTGCGTCATCGGCCCCTCCGGCTCGGGCAAGTCCACCCTGCTGCGTTGCGTAAACCGGCTGGAGGAACCCACCAAGGGGACCATTCTGGTGGAAGGCGTGGACATCACCGACGAGGAAACGGACCTGGACAAGATCCGTACCCGGATCGGCATGGTGTTCCAGCAGTTCAACCTCTTCCCGCACCTGAGCGTGCTGCGCAACCTCACCCTGGCCCAGCAGCGGGCCAAGAAGCGCGGCAAGTCCGAGGCCGTCGAAACCGCCCGGCGCAATCTGGCCAAAGTCGGGCTGGACAACCGGGAGAATGCGTACCCGGCCCAGCTGTCCGGCGGCCAGCAGCAGCGCGTGGCGATCGCCCGGGCCCTGTCCATGAACCCGGACATGATGCTCTTCGACGAGCCCACCAGCGCACTAGATCCGGAGCTCGTGGGCGACGTGCTGGAAGTCATGCGCCAGCTCGCTGACGAGGGCATGACCATGATGGTGGTGACCCACGAGATGGGCTTCGCCCGCGAAGTGGGCGACCGCGTGGTCTTTATGGACGGCGGGGTTGTGGTGGAGCAAGGCAAGCCCGAGGACGTGCTGGGCAACCCGCAGCACGAACGCACCAAGGCCTTCCTCTCGAAGGTGCTCTGACCCCTCGCACAGTCCGGGTTTTCTGAGCTGCCGGCATGGACCGGCAGCTCAGATTCAGATGGTGACGTTCAGCGCGGCGGTATAGCCGTCGGCCGCGGAGCCGGACATCGTGGCCAGCTGGTAGATCCCGCCGTCGTCGCCGAAGACGTTGTCCCTGGCCAACGGTGTGTTGGGGAAGTTCCGCCGGCTGACTTCGTACCCGGGGGCAGCATAGGCGTCCGTGCAGGCTGCCTCCGTGAGGGCGATCTGCGAAACCTTCAGAATCTGCCCGGCGCTCGTAGCATTGGGCATGGACTCGAAAACTTCGAAGTGGATATGCGGCCAGCGTCCGTTGTAGGCGCCGGGAAAGACGGTCGTAAACGTCACCTGTCCATTGGCATCGGCTTCCTGCACGCCGCGCAGGAAATTCTCGCCTTCCAGACCGGAATCGTAGATCGAGTATCGGCCCTCCCGGTCGCAGTGCCACACATAGACCGCGGCCCCGGCGAGCGCCTTGCAGCCATTGGCGTTGTCCAGCAGGGCCAGCGTCAACTTCAGCGGCACGCCCTCCGCCCTCGTTGTCGAACCGTTGAAGCTGGACGTGATGTCGCTCCTGACCACGCCGGATGCCTCCAGCACATTCGGGCCGTTCGAGCCGTCCCCGGGGAAGGGGCCGGCGGTTTCGTCCGGCATTTCCGCCCCGCACTCGGCGATGGCACGGGTCACCGTGGACGACGGCGTGGCGGCGCCGGAAGCCGATGCTCCGCCTGATGCGGATGCCGAGCCGGACGCCGAACCGGCAGCGGGCGGCGATGTGGCCGCCGTCGTTGTTGAGCCGTTGGTGCTTGAGGGAGTGCAGGCGGCCAAGGCGGCCATCGTGCCGGCGCCGAAGAACAAGCCGAGCGTGCGCCGGCGGCTCAGCGTCGTTAGATCGAATTCGAGTCCGCGGTCGTGGTCAGGGTGGGGCATTTTGTGCGTCATGGGTTCCTTTCTAGCCGGGAACCCTATGCTTCGGCTATGGCTGGTCTGCGGTCACGCACGATGTCAGCCGGGAGTTACCAGAGGCAACGTCCGGGGCCGCTCGGGCAGCCGGGCACGCAGCGCCGCTCCAACGGTCTCCGTGATTGCAGCATGCAACTGCCGCAGGGCTGCCCGGTCCGTGCGGACCTCGACGATGCTGCGTCCCGCCACCGGCTCCCGGAGCGCGTCCTCCAGGGTGGCTTCATCTTCCACCAGCCGGTAGCCCACTCCATAGGCGGCGGCGAGGGCTGCCAGGTCCACCTGGTGCGGGGTGCCGAAGAGGCGTTCGACGGCGGCGCTATAGTCAGCGCGTCCGCCCACCTCGCCATGTTCGAGCAGCGAGAAGATGCCGCCGCCGGCATCATTGACCACAACCATGCGCAGCGCCGGTTCGGCTTCGCCGTCGCCGAGGAACAGGCCGGAGGCATCGTGCAGGAAGGTCAGGTCCCCCAGCAGGACCGTGGTCGGCCGGTCCGCTCCCAGCGCGATGCCCGAAGCCGTCGAGATGGTGCCGTCGATCCCGGCCAAACCGCGGTTGGCATGGACGAACGCTGCTGGTTGCGCCGCTGGAGCGCCCAGCAGATCCACGTCGCGGATCGGGTTGGAAGAACCCAGCACCAGCCGGCCCTGGGCAGTGGCCCAGACCGACCGACCCACATGCAGTCCGGTGAGGCCCGGTGCCTGGTCCAGCAGTTTTCCGATGACCGGCAGGGCAGCGGCCGCGGCGTCCCGCCAGCGCTCCAGCCACCCGGCCGGGCCTGTGCCGGAGAAGATGGAGAGTTCCGCCGGCTCGCTGATGATCCGTTCCCGGCGCCGGCCCGGTTCGAACCAGGCCACCGGCTCCGGCATGAACAGTGCCGTCTGGACGGCCGGCCTGGCCAGCAGGGCGGCCACCGGCCGGGAGAGCGTCGGCCGGCCGAAGACAACGGCACGCTCGATGTCCCTACCCAGATGCGCCAGCAGCAAGCGGTACGCCGGTACGGCATTGGGACCGAACCGTGCATTCGACGATGGCTCGGCCAACAGCGGCAGCCGGTGCGCGCGGGCGAAAGCCTCCGCCTGGGCACCGGCACCGTGGCCGGCAACCACCACCGTGCGCCGTTCCTCCGCCGGTTCAGCTGCTGGCGCAGCTGAAGTGGACGCGGCCTCGGCGGGCTCCTCCCTCAGGGCGGCTGGCTCCGGCAGCGCGGCCGGCGCGTGCTTCCCCTCGCCCTGCTGTACCCCGGCGGCAGGTGAGCCGAGGTGCAAAGCCGAAGCCCCGCCGTCGTTCATTGCCGGCACCAGCGGATCGCGGAACGCCAGGTTAACGTGCACCGGACCAACGGCGCCTTGATGGTGGTCCGCCCCGTGCTGGCCCTGGTGGGCCTGCGAGGGCGTGGCGGTTAGGGAATGCGTGCCCTGCCCGGTCTCCACCAGTGCGACTGGGATGCCCTTGACGGCCAGCAGCCCGGAGTTGATGGCCTCTGCCGGGTCCTTGCCCGCGGGCACATCCACCGCATAGCGGACATGCCGGCCGAAAATGCCAGGCTGGCTGGTGGTCTGGTTGGCGCCCGTGCCGCGCAGCTCCTCCGGCCGGTCCGCCGTGAGCACCACCAGCTCGACGCCGGCGTGGTTGGCTTCCATCACGGCCGGCAGGAGTTCGCCAACGGCGGTACCCGACGTCGTGACCACCGGTACCGGGCGCAAGGATCCAAGCGAGAGGCCCAGCGCGGTGAAGGCCGCCGCCCGCTCGTCGATCCGCACGTGCAGCCGCAGCTCCCCGCGGGCCTCGGACTCTGCGAGCGCATAAGCCAGCGGGGCGCTGCGCGAACCCGGCGCGATCACCACATCGCGCACCCCACCGTCCAGCAGGGCACTGACAGCGGAGCGGGCGGCATCGAGGGCATTCAGTTCAACGGTCACCTGTCCATCCTAGGCAGACGGCCGCGCCCACCAAGGTGGACGCGGCCGTGGGTCGCGCTGCTGCCGCTGCGGCTGAACGTCAGGGTGCAGGGCGCTAGCTGCTAGCGGCCGACGAAGCCGTTCTTGCCCTTGAACATCTGGATCACGGCCGGGCGGGGCAGCCCGCCCTTGCCCGACGTCGTGCCGGCCGGGAGGTAGTCCGGGAACAGCGAGCGCTGCTTGTCCCAGGAGCCGTCCTCGCCCGGGTGCTGGACCGCCACGAAGACCAGGCCGTCCTCGTCATGGATGACCGGGCCGCAGGTTTCGGCGTCGATCGGGACCGCCATGAACTGCTCCACCTTGCCCATCTCCGGGCCTTCCATGGTGACGCGGTACAGGGCGTCATTGCGCTGGATGGTGCCGGGCTGGCCGTCCGTGGAGATCCACAGGTTGCCGGCCGAGTCGAACGCAAGGTTGTCCGGGCAGGAGAGCGGCTGGACCTGGTCGGCCGGGTAGCCGCTGAAGTATACGCTCTCGTCCACCTCGGGGTCTCCGGCAACCAGCAGCAGCTTCCAGGTGAAGGTGGCGGAGGTCTGGTCCCCGGTCTCGGTCATCTCGACGATGTGGCCGTGGCGGTTGTTGGCCCGCGGGTTCGGCTCATCGGCCTGGGCAGCGGTGCGGTTGGTGTTGTTGGTGCAGGCCACGTAGACCTTGCCGTTGGCCGGGTTGATCTCCACGTCCTCGGGACGGTCCATCTTGGTGGCGCCCATCTTGTCTGCCGCCAGCCGCGTGTAGACCAGGACCTGGTCGATCTCCATGTCCGGCACCAAGGACTTGCCGTTGCGGGTCAACTGGATCCAGTGGCCGACGCCGTCGAAAGCGCCATCACTGGGCAGCACGCCGGAGCCGTCAATCTGGTTCGCCGGGGAGTTGCCGGAGAAGCTGGCCACGTAGAGGTCACCCTCGGTCAGCAGCGTCATGTTGTGCTTCTTGTCGCCCTCGAGGTACGTGTCCTTGGAGACGAACTTGTACAGGTAGTCGAAGCGCTCGTCGTCGCCCGAGTAGGACACGGCATGGCCGGATTTGGCGATGGTGACGTTGGCGCCCTCGTGCTTGAAGCGGCCCAGCGCGGTGTGCTTGCGCGGAGTGGAGTTCGGGTCGAACGGATCCACTTCGACAATCCAGCCGAAGCGGTTGTCCTCGTTCCTGCCCTCCGGGGTGTCCGCGTCGAAGCGGGGTTCTTCGATGTGCCAGCCGCGCGACGGATTGGTGCTCGTGAGACCGTAGCGGCGCTGCTCATCCGTCGGCGCCGAAACCTTGAAGTACTGGTTGAAGTTCTCTTCCCCGGAGAGGATGGTGCCCCAGGGAGTGGTGCCGCCAGCGCAGTTGTTCTGCGTGCCCAGGACAATGCGCCCGCTCGGGTCTGCCTTGGTCTTGAGCAGGCTTGAGCCCGCCGCGGGTCCGGTCAGCTCGTACTCGGTGTCCATCAGGAAGCGCCGGTTCAGCTTCGCCCCGCGGACGTACTTCCACGGCTGGCCCTGGCCCTTGCGCTCCACCTCGACCACGGACAGACCGTGCGCGGCCATGGCGGTCTTGCGGACCTGACTAATATCCATGTCCGGCGGGAACATGATGTTCTCATTGGTGTATTCATGGTTGGAGAACAGCACACCGCGCTTGCCGTTGCTGCCCTGAATCTCGATGATGTCCAGGTAGTCGCAGTTGTAGCCGAACTGGCCCGCCTGGGACTCCGGCGTCTGGTTCTCGGGGTCGAACTCGGCGGAGTCGTGGAAAAGCGGATCGCCCCAGCGGATGACCGGCTCCCAGCTGTAGCCCTTGGGCACAACCACGTCATCCACCGTGTTCGCCACGCCGTCGATGCCCGCGAACTTCAGCTTGCTCGCGTTGCCGGAGCCGAAACCCTTCTTGGCCGCAGGTGCCAGACCGACAGAGCCGTTGGCCGCAGCCGCTCCCCCGCCGAACATCAGCGCCACCACGCCGGCACCGCTGACGCCAAGCATGTTCCGCCGGGAGAATTCGGCAGAGACGATGTCGCGGAAGTAGTTGTTGTCCGAGGTATTGCACACGCCCTTGGCGCAGGCGTTGTCGCACTTGAGCGCGCAGGTCATGGCGCTGCGCTTGCCGGAGGTATGTCCCAGCATCGGCAGCAGGCGTTTTTTCAGATGAGACACTTCAGAGGCCTTCCACATCGAACGGTTGCGAACGGCTTTCACCATTTCAGCGCAATCCGACCAACAGGCCGAGGCTAAGTAGACAACAAGCAAACAAACAACGACGGCGGGGCGAACCCTCCGCCCTCAAGCCCGGCTTTCCCTGTCCATCCCTTCCCCTGCCTCCTCCAGCCCGCTTCCAGCCGGCCTGTCCTACCCTGTCATCTCCTATTCGGCCACCCTCTCGATGCCGTTACCTCCCCGCTGCCACCTCGGCCAGTGTCCTATAGGTGCGTTCAAGCCGCTCGGTCCACCACTGCTGCCGCTCGGCCGGTGCCGCGTACCGTTCCAGCAAATCCTCGTCTACCTCAACCGTGCGGACCGGCAGCTCGCCGCCTGCCGGCACCAGGGGCCGGTCCGTCACGTCGCCGTCCATCAGCGAAACCGTGGCCAGACCGCAGGCGTAGGGCAGTTCGGGCAGCGCCGCTGCCAGCGCAACCCCGGCGCTGATCCCCACGGACGAGTCCAAGGCGGAACTGACGACGGCGGGCAGGCCCGCCCGGGCGACGATATCCAGGGCCCGGCGCACCCCGCCCAGCGGTTGTGCCTTGACCACGATCAGGTCTGCCGCCTCTTCCCGTGCCACTAGGAGCGGGTCGCTTTCCTTCCGCACACTTTCGTCCGCAGCAATCAGGGTGCCTATGCCGCGCCGCCGGAGCTCAAGGCGCACCTCGCGCAGGCCATCGATGTCCGGAACGGGCTGCTCGGCGTATTCGAGCCCATACTCGGCCAGCCGCGTCAACGCTTCGACGGCGGCGGGAACGTCCCAGCCACCGTTGGCATCCACCCGCAGGGCCGAGCCCGGTGCGGCCGCCGACACCGCCGCCACCCGGGCAACATCATCCTCGAGGCTCTGGCCCCGCTCAGCGACCTTGATTTTGACCGTCTTCGGTCCGTCATAGCGCGCCAGCACCGCCGGTACATCCTCCGGGGCAACCGCGGGAACGGTGGCATTGACCGGCACGCTGGTGCGCACCGGCTCGGGGAAACCCTGCCAGCCCGCTTCCACAGCCGCACGCAGCCACGAAGCCGCCTCGCCGTCGTCGTACTCAGTAAAAGGAGAAAATTCCGTCCAGCCCGCCGGACCGTTGAAGAGCATCACCTCGCGCCGGAGCACTCCGCGGAACTTCACTTTCATGGGCAACGACACCACCCGCGCCGTGGCCAGCAGTTCGTCCAAAGTCGGCATCCTAAGGGGCTCAATCGTCACCATTCCACTCTACGCTGGGGGCAGGAGGGCGTGGCTGTCGGCATCCGTCCAGCAAATTATGCGACCCTTGAAGGCGATGACTAACCAGCAGAAGCGCATGGCCCGGCCCGCCGCCGGCCGACGGGCGGGCAGAAGTCCCATCCTGTTCTGGCTCGGCGCCGTCCTCTGCGTAGCCGCGTTTGCCTTCACCTACTACGCCTTTGTCCGCACCACGTTGGGCCAGTTCGCGGACGAGTCCGCCTGGGCTGAAGCGGAAGCCGGCTGGCAGTTGGGCCGCGGGGTCTTCCTCGACTTCCTGGATTTGCTGCCCGATATCTCGGTGGCGCTGGCCGCCGTCGTTCTCTTGGTAGTGGCGCTCGCCCGGCGCCGTTGGCGGGCGGCCGGCATCGCCGTGGGTGTAGTTGCCGCCTCGGCCGCAAGCACCTGGATCCTGAAGAACCTCATCCTGGACCGACCGGACCGCGGTGTCCCCACGCTGGAACACAACTCGCTGCCCTCGGGCCACACCACCATCGCGGCGGCAGCGGCGATGGCCATTTTCCTAGTCGTATCGCCCCGCTGGCGGCCCTTCGCCGCAGCAGCCGGCGGCGTCTACGCCGTGCTTGCTGGCGCGGCCACCCTGATCAACGGCTGGCACCGTCCGGCCGACGTGGTCGCGGCGTTCCTGGTGGCCGGGTTCTGGGCCCTGGTGGCAGGTCCGCTGGTGCTGCGTTCGGGCGACGGCTGGAACTTCTTCCACGGCTACGGCAGCCACTGGTCGTCCTCGCCCGTGTGGCCCCGGTTGTGCTGGCTGCTGGCGCTCCTGGGGCTGGGCCTGGCCGCGGCGCTCTACTGGTTTATCCAGCAGATTGGCGCCGCGCCGACGCCGGGCGACGGACGGCTGCCGCTGTTCTTCTGGGCCGGGATGGGCTTGATCGTCGGCGCCGGCATGTTGCTCAGCGCCCTGCTGATCTGGCTCTTCAGCTTCCAGTCCCGCCGGAAATAACCGGCTCCGGCTCGAGCGGTCCGGTGCGCGGAATCCAGTAGGCCATGGCCGCCACGCCCAACAGTCCCAGCCCGGCGGTCATCCAGATGCCGGCGGACAGGGACACTGCGGCCGTCACGAGGCTGAGCAGCGCGGGCCCGCCCATGATGCCGGTGTCGCTGAGCAGCCGCCAGAAACCGAGGAACTGCGCCCGGCCCACTGGCGGCGCATAGTCCGCGCCGAGGGTCATGACTATTCCCGAGCCCAGGCCGTTGCCCAGCCCGATCAGCAGCGCCGCGAGCAGGAAGCCCAGCATGGTGGCGGTGAACGGGATGAGGAACAGCGCCCCGCTCATGATGGTCAGGAACGGGATGGCCACGGCCAGCCGTCCCTTGAGGTCCATGAGCTTTCCGGCGGGGTAGAAGACCAGCATGTCTACCGCGCCGGAGAGGCCGAAAATAACCGACGTCGTCGCCGCATCCAGCCCGATGCTGTCGCCCCACAGCGGGATCACCACATTGCGCGACGCGCGGACGGCACCGATCAGCAGGATGCCGATCCCGATGGTCAGGTAGATGCGGCGGTGGCTGCGGGCAATCGAACGCATGCTCGGCCGCGCCGGTTCTTCGCCGTCGCGGTCAGTGCGGGCCACCTCCAGTTCGGGGACCGTCAACGAAATTCCTGCGGCCACGAGGAAGGCAACCGCGCCCAGCCAGTAGGCGCCAGCGGTTCCAGCCAACCCAATAACGACGGCGCCAGCGAACGGACCGATGAACATCCCGATCCGGTGCACGCCGCCGAGGGTGGACAGCGCACGGGCGCGGAAATTTACCGGCACCGCCTCGCTCAGGTACGACTGCCGGGCCAGCAGGAAAACGGATCCGCCCATGCCGATCAGGAAGACGGCCAGCGCGAAGACCGTGATGTTTGGGGCCGCCACCACCAGGAACATAGAGGCCGCGCACCACAGCGACGCCGCTACCAGCGCCCACTTCTCGCCGAATCGTGCCGTGAGAATCGACGCCGGGATGTTGGTCACCAGCGAGCCGACGCCGAGCAGCGTAACCATCAGCGCGGCAAGAGCCACGGTGGCCCCGAGGTCCCTGGCGCTCAGTGCCACCACCGGCAGAATGGCGCCCTGGCCTACTCCGTAGAGAAGGGACGGGCCATACGCCGGCACGGCAATCCGGCGGAGGCTGAAACTCTCTTCGGGCCTCAGCTCAGCACCCCTTAACGCGGTGCTTGCTTCAGACGCGTGAGCAGCGCCCGTGACTGGAGCGGACCGTACGGCAGGATCGGTATCGCCTTCGTGGTGTCCGCGGGCGTGTCCCTGCTGGCCTGCTCACCCATCCGGACAGCCAGCGACATGGTCTCCCACATACTCTTGACGAAAGCGTCGCTGACCGTTTGCCCGTGGCCAGGCACCAGCACATCGTATTCGTGGCGTAGACCGGAGATCCTGCGAAGCGTTTCCACCCAGTCGCGCGGGTAGGAATCCTCGAACGCCGGATTCGCACCCTGCTCCACGAGGTCGCCGGCGAAGAGGGTCGACGGCGTACCCACCAGCAAATCGCCGTCGGTATGGCCCCGGCCCAGGTAGAACAGCTTTACCGGCATGTCACCGAGGTTCACGGTGACTTCGGTATCCACCGGCTTCGTCGGGACACGGATGCGTGTGTGCTCGCCGGCCCCCTCGGCCATCTCGGGCTCCGTATCCGCTACCTGCTCACGCTGGAGTGAGGCAGTCTCAGCCATATCGTGGGCGCAGTTGCGGTGCGCATAAAAGTCATGGACTCCGTTGTCCGCGAAGAAGGCGTTGCCGAAGATATGGTCGAAATGAGAATGGGTATTGACTACCACCAGCGGCAGCTTCGTGAGGGACCGGACCGTCTTGTAGATCTGCCGTGCTTGCCGCGGGCCCGCCCCGGTGTCGATCACCATGGCTTTTTGCTTCCCGATCACCAAGCCGCTGTTGAGCGAGTAGCTCCGCGTTCGGATGACATAGTTTCCGGGTGCCACCTGAACGTGCTCGGCCTTGTCCTCGGTTTGCACGGTCTCGCTCATGCCGGCTATTTCCTCCTGGATCTGTTCCCGGACGCAGCGTCATTGCGCGTCCAACCCCAACCGTATCGCGGTGAGCGGGAAGGAAACAGTCACAGACCGGATAGCGCGTAACCGAACAGCCTCACTCCGGGTGGGGTGAGAACGGCAACCGATTTACTCGTCCATCAATCCCACATGTACCCTTCATGGATCTCGCCAAAGGGGACACGAGGATCGACCAGCGCCTGGACATGGTGCGACCCCGCGCCACGGATCAGAATCCCATGGTCGCCTTCCGCCACAGACTCCAGAAATACCGGACGAATGGCGTCTGCCTCGGCAGCACTCAGTCCGGCCAAATACAGTTCATAGGCCTCAGGAAGAGCTTTCATGTCACAAGGGTAGCCCGGGCAATGTATGCGGTACAGGGATTCGCGCGGTCGAGGTTCGGGCCGACCACGGGGTATGCATCGCGAGACCTCACCGGGCCAACAGCACGGTATTTCCCTCCGATCCAGCACCACCTTTCTGGTTATCCACCGCCGGACTAAACGCTTGTGCCCTCCACCACACCGCGGTAGAGTCGAATGTATGTTCGAGTCAATCGTTCCGGCGGAGATGGATCCGGTGAAGCCGGTTCCCGGTGATCCGGGTGCTGTGCTGGTCCGGGGCTGGGCCGCCGAACTTG